>CAZOIK010000088.1:0-5638 GCA_964579765.1 uncultured Bifidobacteriaceae bacterium | reverse complement strand
CATTTCCTGGTAGACCGACATCTTCTCCTTGATCGCGCGCTCCATGCGGACCAGGCCGATGCGGAACTGGTTCTCGAGCAGCTCGCCGACCGAGCGCACGCGCCGGTTGCCGAGGTGATCGATGTCGTCCACGTTGGCCGGGTTGCGGCGGAGCTTCAACAGGTACTTCAACACCTCGTAGAAGTCCTGCGGGTGCAGGATCTTCTCGTCGAGCGGCGTGTTCAGCCCGAGCTTCGTGTTCAGCTTCAGGCGGCCGACGCGCGAGAAGTCGTACTTCTGCGGGTTGAAGAACATGTTCTCGAAGAGCGACCGGCTGCTGTCGAGCGTCGGCGGATCGCCGGGACGCAGGCGCCGGTAGATCTCGATGAGCGCTTCCTCGTGCGTGTGGATCGGGTCCTTCTTCAGCGTCGCGCCGATGATCGGCCCGACATCGTCCTTCTCCGGGAAGAAGATGTCGATGCGATCGACGTTCTTCTCCTGCGCCATCGAGATGACGCGCGGCTCGAGCGGCTCGTTGGCCTCGAGGATCACTTCGCCGGTCGAGGGATCGACGACGTCGCTCGCGGCGAACGCGCCCTCGAGCTCCGCGTCCGAGATCTCGACCGCCTCGACGGCCGCGCGCTTGAGCGCCTCGACGGCGTTCTTGGTGATCTTCTTGCCCGACTGCACGGTGAAGTTCTCGCCCGGCACGACGATGTCGCGCGCCGCGCGGAGCCCGACGAGGCTGTCGGCGACGCCCCACGAGATCTGGCCGTTCTTCAGGTGCAGCTTGTCAACGGTGTAGAACGAGCGGATGATCTCGTCCGCGCCGCGCAGGCCGAGCGCGCGCAGAAACACCGACGCGAGGAACTTCCGCTTGCGGTCGATGCGGACGTACAGCAGGTTCTTGGTGTCGTACTCGAACTCCACCCACGAGCCGCGGTACGGGATGATCTGCGCGATGTACAGCGTCTTGTCTTCCGAGTGGAAGAACGCGCCCGGCGACCGGTGCAACTGCGAGACGATGACGCGCTCGGTGCCGTTGATGATGAACGTGCCGTTCTCCGTCATCAGCGGGATGTCGCCGAAGTAGACCTCCTGCTCCTTGATGTCGCGGATGGTCTTGACGCCCGTCTCCGGGTCCTTGTTCCAGACGACGAGGCGGATCGTCACCTTCAGCGGCACGGCGTACGTCATGCCGTGCTCCTGGCACTCGTCCACGTCGTACTTCAGCTTGAGCGCGACCGTGTTGCCGCAGATGTCGCACACGTCGCCGCGCGCCTGGTTCGCCTTGCCGCAGCGCGGGCACAGCACCTCGCGGTCGCCGTACGGATCGGCGACGAGCGCGTGGCCGCACTGGCTGCACGGCTTGCGCAGGTGCTGCAGGCCCTGCAGCTTGCCGCACTTGCACTCCCAGTTGCCGATCGAGTACTCGATGAACTCGAGCGAGCTGTTCTCGCGGAAGTCGGAGATCGGAAACACCGACTTGAAGACCGACTGGAGACCCGCGTCCTCGCGCTCGGCCGGCAGACGGTTCATCTGCAGGAAGCGCTCGTAGGACTTCTTCTGGATCTCGATCAGGTTCGGGATCGGAACGGTCGTCTTGATTTTCGAAAAATCGATGCGCTCGCGGTAGACGTTTTTGGGCAAGCTGTACATTCGTTGAACCTCGAAGAAGAGCGCAAATCCAAACGGTCTTCGACCCGGGGCCTGAACGGCCCCGGGCTACAAGCAGGAGGCGCCGCAGACGCGGCGCGCCCTTATTTGATTTCGACCTTCGCGCCGACTTCCTCGAACTTCTTCTTGATCGCCGCGGCCTCGTCCTTGTTCACGCCTTCCTTGATCGACTTGGGCGCGCCTTCGACGAGGTCCTTGGCTTCCTTCAGACCCAGGCTGGTGATCTCGCGGACGACCTTGATCACGTTGATCTTGTTGCCGCCGACTTCGGTGAGGGTCACGGTGAAGTCCGTCTTCTCCTCCGCCGGGGCCGCCGCGCCGCCGCCGGCCGCCGCGCCGCCGCCCGGAGCCGCCACGGCCACCGCCGCCGCCGCCGAGACGCCGAGCTCCGACTCGAGCGTCTTCACGAGCTGGCTCAGCTCGAGAACGCTGATGCCCTTGATGTAATCGACCACCTGCTGCTGAGTGACTTCGGCCATTGTTGTCTCCTAAATCGATTGCAGACCCGACGGTCTGCACTACATCCGAATCGTTCGCTGCTGTAGTGCAGGCCCTCAGGCCTGCCCCCGTTTCTTCTCTGCCTGAACGAGCACGCTCATCAGATCGCGCGGCGCCGCGTTCAGCACGCTGACGATCTGGACCATCGGCGCCTGCAGCACGGCCAGCAGCCGCGCGTACAGCTCCGGCTTGCCCGGCATCGACGCGAGCTCGTTCACCTCGGCCGGCTTGATCGCGCGGCCCTGCACGACGGCCGCCTTGATGGTGAGCGTGATCGTCGGCGTCGCCTTGATGAACGTCGTCAGCGTCTTGGCGAGCGCGACGGGATCGGTCTGCGTATACGCGATCGCCGTCGTGCCCTCGAAGTGCTTTTCGAGGACCTCGAACGACGTGCCTTTGAGCGCGCGCTTCGCGATGGTGTTCTTGACGACCTTGTAGCTGCTCTTCGCCTTGCGCAGCTCGCGCCGCAGATCGGTGACCTGCGGCACGGTGAGGCCCTTGTAGTCAACGACGATCGCGCTGTCGGAGCCCTTGAACGCCTGCTCGAGCTGTTCGAGCTCGAGCGCCTTGTCCGCTTTGGTGACCGCCATTAGTGTTTCACCACCACGTCGATGTGCGTCGTGTCGATCCGCACGCCCGGCCCCATCGTGGACGACAGGGTGACGCTCCTCAGGTACTTGCCTTTCGCCGCCGCGGGCTTCGCCTTGACGATGCTGTCAACGAGGGCATGCGTGTTGGCCACGAGCGAGTCGGTCGCGAACGACATCTTGCCGACCGGCGCGTGGATGATGCCGGTCTTGTCCACGCGGAACTCGACCTTGCCCGCCTTGATTTCCTTGACGGCCTTCGCGATGTCGGCGGTGACGGTGCCGGTCTTCGGGTTCGGCATCAGGCCGCGCGGGCCGAGCACCTTCCCGAGCTTGCCGACGGCGCGCATCATGTCGGGCGTGGCGACGACGGCGTCGAAGTCCATGAAGCCGCCCTGAATCTTGTCCACGAGCTCCTCGCCGCCCACCACGTCGGCGCCGGCCTCCTGGGCTTCCTTCTGCTTTTCGCCGCCGGCGATCGCGAGCACCCGCTTGCTCTTGCCCAGGCCGAACGGCAGGACGACCGTGCCTCGCACCATCTGGTCGGCGTGCTTGGGATCGACGCCGAGCCGCAGCGACAGGTCGATGGTCTCGTCGAACTTCGCGAACTTCACCTTCTGCACGAGCGGGATTGCCTCCTCGATCGAATACGTTCGATCGGCAATCTGCGCGAGGGCAGCGGTGAACTTCTTCCCGTGCTTTCGCATTGATGACTACCTCTGTGGTGCAAGCGAGCCCGAAGGCTCTCCCACCGTCTTACGTTCGTCCACTGGCCGCGGGCGCGCAGCCCTCTCAGCCGATCACGTCGAGGCCCATCGACCGCGCCGTGCCGGCGACGGTCTTGATGGCGGCCTCGAGCGACTCGCAGTTCAAGTCGGGCATCTTGGTCTTCGCGATCTCCTCGACCTGCTTCGCCGTGACCGTGCCGACCTTGCTCTTGTTCGGTTCGGCGGATCCTTTGGCGATGTTGGCCGCGCGCTTCAGCAGGATCGACGCCGGCGGCGTCTTCGTGACGAAGCTGTACGAGCGGTCCTGATACACGGTGACGACGACGGGGATGATGAGACCCTCGTCCTTCGCCGTCTTCGCGTTGAAGTTCTTGCAGAAGTCCATGATGTTGACGCCCTGCGGACCGAGCGCGGTCCCCACGGGCGGCGCGGGCGTCGCCTTGCCCGCCGCGATCTGGAGCTTCACGAGTGCCTGAACCTTCTTAGCCATGATCTCTGTTTATGCGCAGGCGCTAGATCTTCTCGACCTGCAGGAAATCCAGTTCCACGGGCGTTGACCGCCCGAAGATCGTCACCATCACCTTCAGCGTGTTCTTGTCCAGGTTCACTTCGTCCACGACGCCGTTGAAGCTGGTGAACGGCCCCTCGTTGATGCGCACCTGCTCGCCCTTCTCGAACATGTACTTCGGCTTGGGCTTCTCGGCGGCCGTCTTCACCTGCTGCAGAATCTGATCGACTTCTTCCTTGCTGAGCGGCGTCGGCTTGGCGCCGGCGCCGACAAAGCCGGTGACCTTCGGCGTGTTCTTCACCACGTGCCACGCGTCGTCGGTCATGTCCATCTCGACGAGGATGTAGCCCGGGAAGAAGCGCTTGCTGGTCACGACCTTCTTGCCCGCGCGCATCTCGACGACGTCCTCGGTCGGGATGAGGACCTCGCCGACCTTGTCCTGCAGGCCGTACGCCTTCACGCGCTCCTCGAGCGATTCCTTCACCTTGTTCTCGAAGCCCGAGTAGGTGTGGACGATGTACCAGTTCTTCGTCGCGGTGTCGCTCACGGCCGTCACCCTATGCGAGCCCCAAAGAGACGCATGATCCAGAGCACGAGGTTGTCGAGACCGTAGTCGATCCCGAACAGGTACAGCCCGAAGGCGATCGACACGATGATGACGACGATCGTCGTGGAGTAGACCTCCTGCTGCGACGGCCAGGTGACGCGCTTGATTTCGTTGCGCACCTCGCTGAAGAAGAGGCGCCAGCGCTCGATGCGGCCGCCCGCGGCCTCGCGTACTGTGTCGAGTGTCGTCGTTGTTTCGTCAGCCATTCTTCCGCCGTACCCGATGTCTGGCAGGCCAGGAGGGAATCGAACCCCCAACCCCCGGTTTTGGAGACCGGTGCTCTGCCAATTGAGCTACTGGCCTCTGCGTCCGCCCCTACTTGCTCTCCCGATGCGCCGTGTGCTTGCGGCAGAAGCGGCAGTACTTGCTCATCTCGAGCCGCTCGGTCGTCTTCTTCTTGTTCTTCGTCGTGCTGTAGTTGCGGCGCTTGCACTCGGTGCAGGCCATCGCAATGATGTCGCGCATCGCTTTGCCCTCTGCTCTGTGCCCTACTCGAGGATCTCGGTGATGGTGCCGGAGCCGACGGTGCGGCCGCCTTCGCGGATGGCGAAGCGCGATCCCTTTTCGATCGCGACGGGCACTATCAGCTCGCCGGTGATCGTCGTGTTGTCGCCCGGCATCACCATCTCGACGCCCTCGGGCAGCTTGAGCGTGCCGGTGACGTCGGTGGTGCGGATGTAGAACTGCGGACGATAGCCGTTGAAGAACGGCGTGTGGCGGCCGCCCTCCTCCTTCGAGAGGATGTAGACCTCGCCCTTGAACTTCGTGTGCGGCTTGATGCTGCCCGGCTTGGCGAGCACCTGGCCGCGCTCGACGTCCTCTTTCTCCACGCCGCGGAGCAGCACGCCGATGTTGTCGCCGGCGACGCCCTCGTCGAGGAGCTTCCGGAACATCTCGACGCCGGTCACCACCTTCTTCTCGGTCGGGTTGAACCCGACGATCTCGACTTCTTCGCCGACCTTCACCTTGCCGCGCTCGACGCGGCCGGTGACGACGGTGCCGCGGCCCGAGATCGAGAACACGTCCTCGATCGGCATCATGAACGGCTTGTCGA
>CAZOIK010000087.1:0-19265 GCA_964579765.1 uncultured Bifidobacteriaceae bacterium | reverse complement strand
TCGGACCGCCAATCGGATCAAGGAGTACGGCGTCGTAGCGGTTGCCGAGGACCGCACTGAGAATGTTCTCCTGGCTTTCCTCTTGAACCTGCATGTCGACACCCGCCTCAGCCAGTTGCTGCTTCACTTCGAGCGCGACTCGCTCATAGATCAAGTCTGCTGGAACCAAACAAGTGAACCGCACATGGCGTCCGACGAGGCGCTGAGCCAGCTCACGATTGAACGTCGGCTTTGGTGTGCTGGCGTCGATGGCCCAGTGTTGCGGGGGAAGCGGGCCCGTAGAGGGTACGCCGTGATTGTTCAGTGCGTTGCGCACTACTGCCTGGCGATCGACTGCTGCGTTTAGTTCGCGCCTGACCTCGGCCGACTGGAATTGCGGCGCCTGCGGACCAAATACGATCATGTACTGGTAGTGCCTGACCGATGAGAAGATGGCGACGCTGTTTGCGCCTTCCAATGAGTCGAGCGCGTCGATATTCACCTCGTACAACATGTCGAGGTTCCCTCGCAGGAGTTCGGCCCATGCCGCTCGAAGACTCGGGTACGGCGTGATCGTGATGTTCTCGATTGCGGCACGCCCGCGATAGTACTGTGCGTAGGCGTGCAGTGTGGCGGGCGCGCTCATAGCAGAGGCCACGTACGGGCCTGTGCCGGTTCCGCTCTTGTCCGGTTTCTGAATGAGCGTCTCGAGCGCTTCAGCAACGAACTGCGACCGCTGGCGCAGATCGATCCGGATCTCATGCGCATTCACGGGCGTGATGCTGCTGACATCGTCGAAACCCGCCCCCATCATGCCCGGCAGGCTCGCCCGCAGCGCATCGACTACTAATGCCGCGGTCAACGGCGTGCCGTCGTGGAATGTCGCCGCTGCTGGCAAACGTACGGTTAGCGAAAGACCATCAGGTGCGGTTGTAAGGCTTTCTGCCAACGAAGGGCGTGGACGGCCATCTTCGCTCGGTGCCACAAGCGCTTCAAGTGATAGCGTCGCGAGCACCTGACGCAGACCGGCTTGAGGCGCTTGTTGCGGCAATCCGCCAACGCCGATGCGCAGAATCGACGTCACATCCGCGGTCGGATGAGGTCGTGTCCCCCCGCAGGCTGTTGCGAGCAACGCAAATCCGCCAGCCACGCCGACTGAAATCAGTCGGCGGGCGACAGATCGCTTACGCTCGTCGGCCATTTAGGCCCGCTTGTCAGGCCACTGCGAATCGTCGACGAACACGTCGCAGTAGCTGCTCGGCTTGGCGTTCACGGTGCCCTTCTTGATGATCTGGATCTTCATTGTACTGTCTCCTGCTGGGCGCCGGCGCGGTGCGCCAGCGCGATGACCGCCGATTCAAAAGTGGGCTTGTGACATGTCGGCGTGTTCACGTCGCCAAGCTGTGAGTACGACGCTGTGAGACATCCGCCCGCGCAGATGGGCATGTAGGCGCAGTCGCCGCATTCCCTCCACGGATCGAGCGTGTCGAACTTCTTCTTGTTGCTCTCGCGCCACGCGTCCGTCTTCCCGCTGATGTGCCCGGTCGAGAGGGCCTTTTCGCCCGTGAAGCCGGGGCACGCATAGAGCGAACCGTCGGGGCCGATCGTGTGCGCGTTGGCGTGGTGGACGTGGCAGGGCCCGCCAGGCACTCCGCTCGGGCCGGGCAGCCCGTGGCGCCGCGTCTCTTCCCGCAGAAACGCCATCTTCTCGTCGAGAAACGAGCAGTTGTCGCAGGTGGATCCGCCGCCGGCGCCAGCCGACGTCATGCACGTGCCGCCGAGCGGCTTCCCGTTGTCGCCAACGGGAAGCAGTGGGAGCATCCCTTTGAGCGACGGCGCGGCCGGCGGTTGGTCCCGGACGATGGGCTTGAAATTTACCTTGACGAGCTTGTCGGCGAACTCCTGCTGGGAGAGGAAGTCGAGGAGCGCCGGAAAGCTGTCGGCCGACGTCTCGTCGAAATTGCCGCCGATTGAAATGCGCGTGCGATGGGCGACCTTTCGGATGTTCTCCACGATGCGATCGAACGTGCCCTGGCCGCCGCGCAGCGGTCGCATCCGATCATGCGTATCCCTGTCGCCGTCGAGCGTGATCTTGATCCCCCGCAGCCCGAACGGCACGAGGCGATCGACAACGTCCTCGGTCAGCAGCAGCCCGTTGGTGATCATGCTCAGCGTCTGCTTGATGCCGCGCGCTCGGGTCGCCTTCGACGTCCGCTCGGCCAGGTCATAGACGACCGGCAGATTCAGCAGCGGTTCGCCGCCGAAGAAGGTCATCGCGAAGGTCTCGGGACGCAGCCGATCGAGCTCTCGCTCGATCCACTCGGCCACGCGGGCCGACGTCTCGAGCGTCATCTTGTCGGCGAACTGATTGAAGTCCTCGCGGTCGCCTTGGTAGCAGTAACCGCAGGCGAAATTGCACTGCAGTGTGGTCAGCACCGTGACATGGAGTTCGTCGCGGCTGTGTTTGACGCTGTGAAAGTAGTCGTCCAGGCGGCGCCGGTCGCTCTCGTAGTCGTCCACGAAGAAGCCGTTCTCCGCGAGCAGATCGACCGCCTCGCGCTCGCTTGCGGTCAGCGTGTCGAACGACGTGCGATCGAGCAGCGCCGCGACGTCTGCCGAGACGACGAGCTGCGCGTCTGTCAGCGTGTTCATCAAGAACACGTCGTCGCGCTCGGCGAGCGGAACACGGATGTTGAAGATCGACGCCTGCATGGATCCTCGTGGAACAAAAACCGCGCAAAAAACTGCGGTGGGATTTTTTCGGGACCGGTTCTTGTTTTACGTACCGGGCGAACGTGCTGCGATCACAGGCTGCAACGGGTGTTCCAGCCGGCCAGCGCGACACGTGACGTGACGTTTTGTTCCGGAAATCTGAAAATGCGCGCGCACGTACGTCGCGCGCGTGTCGATGTCGTCGAATTGTGCGGACAAGGAATTGACCGCGCGCTCACTCGGCGGGCGCGGCTACGCGGCTGTTAGTTTCGACAGGTCAAGCAGTTAGAACAGGCAGGTAGAGTCTTGGCCCGGCAGGCCAAGTTGTTGGCCGTTATGCGCCGCGCAGTTTTTTCGCAAGCTGTCGCACGTCGAGCTTATCCATTTTGTACTTCAACGTACTCAGCGGAATTCCAAGGTACTCTGCAGTGCCAGTGACATTCCATCCGCACTTCTCGAGTGCACGCAGGATGAAGTTGCGTTCGAATGTATTCGTCGCATCTTCAAACAGGCTCTCGCCATGGGAGCCCTGCGGCTCGAGCTGTGCGAAATGAAACTCGAGCGGCAGGTCCTCTTCTGAAATGAATTCCTTGTCGCTGACCGCTACCAAGCGTTCGACAAGGTTCTCGAGCTCGCGGATGTTGCCGGGCCACCAGTAGCGCTTGAGCATCGCCATGGTCGAATCGGTGATGCCGCGCACCTTCTTGCGGAAGCGTGCGTTGTAACGTCTGAGAAAGAACTCGGCAAGCTGCTGAATGTCCTCCGCCCGCTCGCGTAGAGGCGGCAGCTTGATCGGGATGACGTTGATCCGATAGTAGAGGTCCTCGCGGAACCGTCCCTCCTTCACCGCCTTCTCGAGGTCGATGTTGGTGGCTGCAATCAGACGGAACTCCGTTTTGATCGGCTTTGCCCCCCCGACGCGTTCGATTTCACCTTCCTGAATCGCGCGCAGCAGCTTCGCCTGCAGGTCGAGCCGCAGGTCTCCGATCTCGTCCAGAAAAAGCGTCCCGTTGCTTGCGAGCTCGAACTTCCCGAGCTGCTGGCGGTGAGCACCGGTGAAGGCGCCGCGCTCGTGTCCGAACAGCGTGCTTTCCGTGAGCTCGCGCGGAATGGCCGCTAGGTTCACGGCGATGAACGGCGCGTCGGGTTCGCCCGCTTCGCGATGAATGAGCCTGGCCAGCAGCTCCTTGCCCGTGCCGCTCTCGCCCAGGATCAGCACCGTGGCCGACAACTTCGCGATCTTGTGCACCAGATCCACGATGTCGCGCGTGTTCTTGCTCGGCCCGACCACGAACTCCCGCTCGGTCTGATCCGCGACCTGCGCAGAAAGCGTCAGCACCTGCCGGTTGAGATCCTGGCGCTCGCTCGCGTTCCGCACGAGCGATCGCAACTGGTCGTAGTCGAAGTCCTTCGTGACGTAGTGATAGGCGCCGTGCTTCATTGCCTGCACGGCGGTCTCGATCTCGTTGATCGCCGAGATCATGATGACCTCGACGAGGCTGTAGTTCTCTTTGACGATACGCAGGACTTCGAAGCCGCTGATCCCGGGCAACCGCACGTCGAGCAGCACGAGGTCGATGTCCTCGCGGTTCAACACCGGCAGCGCCGCCTCGCCGCTCGCCACGCGCAGCACGCGATACTCACGCTTCAGGATCGCCGTGAGGGTATCGCGCATGCCCTCGTCGTCGTCGACGATGAGCACTGTCTTGGGCTTTTGTGCCATGTGGATCAAACGGTTACGGCCGAAACCCGCGTATTGTCTCAGGCGGTTGACACTGTTGCAAGCCGTTCGCTAAGGTAGGTCGTTTGCTGACTCTGCACTGGCTGGTGACCGGCGCGGCGACTGTGATTGCCCTCCTCGCGCTTGCCAAGGCGCGCCGCGTCGCCCGGCGGCTCGAACGGCTGACCGAGACGTATTGGGAACTGCGGTACGATCACGGGCAGTTGCGTGCACGCGTTGCCAAGCTCGATCCGGAGACGCCCACGCCCGACTCCGGTGCCGCGCCGCCGTCCAAACCAGGTGGCGGCAGCTTCGTGCCGCTTTCGTCGCTCAAGCGCTGATGGGATCCACTCGTGGCCAATGAATACGACGTCGTCGTGATCGGCGCCGGAACCGGCGGGTATGTCGCCGCGATCCGCGCCGCGCAGCTCGGGCTCAAAGTCGCCGTGGTCGAAAAGCAGAAGGCGCTCGGCGGCACCTGTCTGCTCTGGGGTTGCATTCCTACCAAGGCGTTACTCGAGCACGCCCACGCGCTCAAGGTGGTCCAGCACGCGAAGGAATGGGGCATCTCCATCGGCGAGGCTGCCGTTGCCATCGACATGCCGCAGGTGCACGAGCGCAAGGATCGCATCGTGAGCGGTTTGACGAAAGGCATCGAGTTCCTGTTCAAGAAGAACAAGATCGACTGGATTAAGGGCACGGCGCGGCTGGCGGGCAGCGGCGCCGTCGATGTGTTCGAGGGCGACACGCAGACCTTGCGCGCACGCAAGGAGATCGTCGTCGCGACGGGATCCGCGCCGAGAAGCGTGCCCGGCATCGAGATCGATCACAAGCGCATCATCACGAGCGATGAAGCGATTCACCTGAAAGAAGTGCCGAAATCGATCGCGATCATGGGCAGCGGTGCCGTGGGTGTCGAGTTCGCGTCGATCTTCCATCGGTTCGGGAGCCAAGTGACGATTCTCGAGCTGCTACCCCGGCTGGTGCCGGTTGAAGACGAGGCCTTGTCGGCCGAGCTCGAGAAGTCGTATCGCAAGCGCAGTATCGCGTGCTACACAGGCGCGCGGGTGACGAGCGCGAAGGCCGGCGCCGACGGCGTCACGGTGCAGGTGCAGCTGGCCGACGGCACCAGCCAGACGCTGAGCGTCTCATACCTGCTGGTCGCGACGGGACGCGGGCCGGTGACGACCAGTCTGAACGCCGAAGGTCTCGGGCTCGAAATGGATCGCGGCTACATCAAGGTGGACGCCGCGTACCGGACGAGCGTGCCCGGCGTGTCCGCGATCGGCGACGTGATCACGCTCGGCGCGCCGGGCCACCCGCAGCTGGCACACGTGTCTTCGGCCGAAGGCATCATCGCCGCGGAGCGAATCGCCGGGAAAGAAACGCGCCCGCTCAACTACGACTGGGTGCCGGGCTGCACCTATTGCGATCCGGAGATCGGCAGCGTCGGCCTGACCGAACGTGAAGCGCAGGAGCGTGGCTATGACGTCCGGATCGGCACATTCCCATTCGGGGTGCTTGGCCGCGCGAAGATGGCCGGCGAGACGGAAGGCTTCGTGAAAATCGTCGCCGACAAGACGACCGACGGCATTCTCGGTGTCCACCTGATCGGCGCGCGCGCGACGGAACTGGTCGCCGAAGGCTCGGTCGCGGTCCGCCTCGAGGCGACGGTCGAGGAGCTCATCCACACTATTCACGCGCATCCGACGATGGCCGAGGCCGTCGGCGAGGCGGCGCATGCCGCGCACGGCGCCGCGATTCACGCCTAGAGGCACGCCATGGACGTCGTGATGCCGCAGATGGGAGAGTCGGTCGCCGAGGGCACGATTGTCCGCTGGATCAAGAAGGTCGGCGACCGCGTGGATCGCGACGAGCCGCTCTTTGAGATTTCGACCGACAAGGTCGATGCGGAGATTCCTTCGCCTGCCGCCGGCATCCTCTCGGAGATTCGCGCGCAGGAAGGCGACACGGTGCCGGTGAACACGATCGTGGCCGTGATCGGCACCGGCACGGAAGCCGCTGCGGAAGCACCAGTGACGCCGCAGGCGAAACCTCAGCCGGCGCCGGCCTCACACGACGCTCGGCGACGCCCGACGCCAGGCCAGCCGACACCCGATGTCGCCGAGAGCAGCACACGCGATCGCACATCTCCGCTCGTTCGGCAGCTTGCAAAAGAGCACGGCGTTGATCTTGCGCAGATCGCGGGCACCGGCATCGGCGGCCGCATCACTAAGGACGATGTTCTGGCGTTCGTGCACGGCCACGAACGCTACGAGAAAGAGGATCGGCATGCGCCGGGCGACCGCGTCGAGAAGATGTCGGTCATGCGGAAGGCGATTGCCGAGCGCATGCTTGCGAGCCGGCGAATCTCCGCGCACGTCCATACGGTGTTTGAAGCTGATTTCTCCCGGATCGCGCGCATCCGCGAGGGGCAGAAGATCAGCTATCTGTCGTTCATCGTCAAGGCGACGGCCGAGGCGTTGAAGGCGTTTCCGATCTTGAACGCGTCGGTTGACGGCGACAGCATCGTGTACCACCAGGACGTGAACATCGGCGTCGCGGTCGCGCTCGAGTCGGGCCTCATCGTTCCTGTGGTGAAACATGCCGACACGCTCGATGCGGCCGCGATCGGGGCCGCCGTGGCCGATCTGGCGGCACGCGCGCGCAGCAAGCACCTGAAGCCCGAAGAAGTGGCGGGCGGGACGTTCACAGTCACCAATCCCGGCGCGTTCGGCGCGCTGCTCGGCACCCCGATCATCAACCAGCCCCAGGTTGCCATCCTTGGCGTCGGGTCGATCGAAAAGCGTCCCGTCGTCGAGGGCGACGCGGTCGTCCCGCGGATGACGTGTGTGCTCACGCTCGGCTTCGACCACCGCATCATCGACGGCGCGGTGGCCGACCAGTTCATGGCGCACGTCACGCGCGCGCTCGAGAACTGGGATGAGACCCGCGCCTGAAGTCCGCCGGCTCGGGCGGATGCCGTACGCCGAGGCGCTCGCACTTCAGAAGACTCTCGTCGAACAGCGCCGCGAAGGACGCATCGGCGACGTGTTGCTGCTCGTCGAGCATCCACATGTGCTCACCCTTGGCGTCCGCGGCGACGGCGGCCGCTCGCACATCCTTGCCGCGCCGGACGTGCTCGCGTCCCGCGGCGTCGAACTGCACGAAGCCGGGCGCGGCGGCGACATCACCTACCACGGCCCGGGGCAGGTTGTCGGCTACCCGATCGTCGATTTGAAGCCCGATCGGTGCGACGTGCACCAGTACGTACGAGACCTTGAGGAGGTGCTGATTCGTGTCGCCGCGGATTACGGCCTTGTCGGCGAGCGCATCATCGGATTGACCGGTGTCTGGGTGCGAGGTGAGAAGCTCGCAGCGATCGGCGTCCGGATTTCGCGCTGGATCACGAGCCACGGCTTCGCTCTGAACGTGACGACCGATCTGGACTACTTCGGCCTCATCGTGCCGTGCGGCATCGCCGACCGCGGCGTGACGTCGCTTGCGAGACTCCTCGGGCGTCCGGTGGACCGCCGCGAGGTCGAAGATCGCTTGGTGCAACGGTTTACCGAGGTGTTCGCGTAGCCGGGAATAACTGGGCCAGCGCCGGGGTTCTCCGTGACATCCACAAGGACACTCCATGGCGAACCCCAACAGCGACACTCTCCTCGAACGGCTGCAGCGCGGCGATGACCGGGCCCTGGCGGATCTCATCGACTCGTACGGCGGCAGGATCTATCAGCTTGCATTCCGATATCTGAAGAACAAGGAAGACGCCGAAGAAGTGGCCCAGGACGTCCTGTTCAAGGTCCACCGCAAGGTGGGCGAGTTCCGCGGCGACGCGGCGTTGTCGTCCTGGATCTACCGGATCACGTTCAACGCCGCTATGTCGCGGCTGCGCTCTGGTGCGTACCAGCGGGCGCAGGAGGAACAGCGTCATATGGCTGCTGCAGACTCCGGAGAGCCAAACGTGGCGCCGGTGCGCGAACCGGCCGACTGGTCGCAGATGGCCGACGAGCAGCTGTTCAAGTCGCAGCTGCGCAAGCGTATGTTCAGCGCGATTCTGTCGCTGCCGGCAATCTACCGCGCGCCGGTCATGCTGCGCGACATCCAGGGCATGTCGACGGAAGAAGCGAGCGCGGTGCTGCACGTCAAGGATCAGACGCTGAAGTCACGGCTGCACCGCGGCCGGCTCATCCTGCGCAGGCAACTCGCCGATTTCGCCGGCGGCCTGTCGCTGCATCGGCCGATCTACGGCGTCTGAGCGCCGTCACAACAGCATCGCGTTGTCGAGGCGGACGCGATCGCGCCCGCTCATCTCCGGCAGCACCGTTGCGACCAGTCCCGTGCGGTTCAGCCGCACGGGCAACGCGGCGGCGCGCATGCGCCTGCCGGCGCTGTCGTCCGGCGCGACGAAGCACGTGACGATGCGATCGGAGGCGCCCGCGATGGTGTCGATCACTTTGGCCGCGGCGGCCGCGAGCGCGTAGGCTCCTGGCGGCCAGATGCTCTGCACTTGCGCGTCGAGACGTCGGCGATCAGGCTCGCTGATCAGGCGGTGCAGCGGGAAGCCGGCGACCGTCGCATCCTCCCACGCCACGACGATCTGATCCGGAGGCACGCCGAGCGCGGCGATTGCGACCTCGCGCGGCGAGAGCCTCAGCTGCGCGGCGACGATCGCACGCACGCCCGAGCCCAGCGCTTCGGCAGCCGATCCGACGATGCGCACGCGCGGCACGTGAATCTCGCGGACGGCCCGCTCGATCAGCGGGCGCTGCGAAGCGCCGGCGCAGACAAGCAGCGCCTTCGGCGCAAAGTCGTGCGCGCGCCGGAGGAGCGCCAGCGCGGCCTCGTCCTGCCACTCGATTCCGCCGGCCGGATCCGCGAGGACGACGACGTCTGCGCCGCCGACGAGGGTCGGGTCCGTCGATCCGCTCACCGTCGCCGGCCATCGCTCTACGGGTGCCGCCTGCATGATGTCGAGCGCTTTGCCTTCCGCGACCCGCGCCGTGCCGTCCACCAGACGGATCTCCCGCACGATCGAGCGATAAGCGAGCGCGTGCGCCAGCAGCCCGCCGAGTTCGCCCGCACCGAGAATGACCACGCGATTCATCTGCGTGCGCTATTGTAATAGCTGCTATGGAGACGCTACGCGGCAAGGTGGCCGTCGTCACGGGTGGATCGCGAGGCATCGGACTTGCGATTGCGCGCGCCCTCGTCGCCGAGGGCGTGAAGGTGTCGGTCACAGGATTGAGCGACGCGCATCTGTCGGCGGCGCGCTCGAAGATCGAGAGCGCGGGGCCGTCGGCCGTGGAGACACTCCGTGCCGACGTGCGCCGCTCCGACGACATCGAGCGCGCGATCAACGCGACGGTCGGGCGCTTCGGCGGACTCGACATCCTCGTCAACAACGCCGGCGTCGGTCTCTTCGCCGACGTCGCCGACATGACGCACGAGCAGTGGGCCTCGGTGATCGACACGAACCTGACGGGCGTCTTCAACGCCTGTCACGCGGCGATTCCGCATCTGCGCCAGCGTGGCGGTGGTTCGATCGTCAACATCAGCAGCCTCTCGGGCACGAACCCGTTCGTGCGCGGCGCGGCGTACTGCGCGTCGAAAGCCGGCCTGAACGCGTTTTCAGAGGCGCTGATGCAGGAGGTGCGGTACGACAACATCCGCGTCAGCGCTGTCGCGCCCGGATCCGTCGCGACCGAATTCGCGCAGGGCGATCCGGCCAAAGGCGCAGACTGGAAAGTCGCGCCCGAGGAAGTCGCCGACGTCGTGCTGAACCTGCTCCGCCATCCTGCACGAAGCTTGCCGAGCCGCGTCGAGATCCGACCGACGCGTCCGCCAAGGAAGTAGGGGGACACGTCGATGTCGTCCGTCTTCGACAAGCATCGCGACACGCTCGAGCGCCACGAGACGATGATGGGGAGCGCGCGCGGCCGCCTCGCGGTCGCGATGGATCTGCTCACCGATTCGTTGGCTCTCGTCGGCCAGCACGGCGTCTACTGCCGCAGCGAGCGCTTCCCTGGGAAGCCGCGTATGGACATCGCCCTCGTTCTTGAGCAGCTCGACGACGTCAAGCAGCTCGTGCAGAGCGCGATGGAGGAACTCCGGCCCCGCGGCTGAGCGCCAGCGTGCCCGGTTGCGGCGCGCCGGTATAATCGGCGCGTTTGGACAGCATCGCGCACTACAAGATCCTCGAGCGTGCCGGCGACAGCGGTCTTGGCGAGGTCTTCCGCGCACGGGACACGCGTCTCGGACGCACGGTCGCCGTCACGATCCCTCCCGCCGCGATTCAGGACGACCCTGTCAAGCGCGAGGCGCTGCTCGCCGACGCGCGTGCCGCAGCGGCTGTGTCGCACCCCAACATCGCCGCACTCTACGAGACCGGCGAAGAGCAGGGACGCGTGTTCCTCGCGTTCGAGTTCGTGCCGGGCGATCCGCTGAGCCGGATCGTCGCCGGACATGCGCTCAACGCGCGCCGCGCGATCGATTTAACGGTGCAGATGGCGGACGCGCTCGCCGACGCGCACGCGGCGGAGCTCACGCACGGCAACCTCACCTCCGACGCGGTCGTCATCACGCCGAAAGGCAACGCGAAAATCCTGGATGTTGGGTTTGGGCGATGGACCCGCGAAGACGGCGCGACTGGCAGCGAACGCGACGACCTCCGATCCCTCGGCACCATTTTCTTTCAGATGTTGACGGGACGGGCGCCAGACGACGACCGGACGCCGCCAACGCTCGTCAACCGGCTGTTGCCGTCCGAGGTTGACGAGATTGCGTCGAAGGCGTTGTCGGCGGACGAGGAGCGCGGCTATCAGGGGGCTGCAACCTTGGCGGCCGATCTCCGCGCGCTCGGCGCTGTCCTCGAGGTCCGCGCCGAGGCAGCAGGTGCGTCGAAGCCCTCCGTGCGGGGCGCACGCCGCGCGTCGAAGACGCCCTGGATTGCCGCAGCAGTGATCGTCATTCTCGCCGCGATGGCGGCGGTGTGGTGGTGGCTCCGCTGAGCACTTCGGGTAGTTTCGCCGCGAACGCGGATCGCGCGAGTACCTCGCCGGCGCCGGCAGCTCTCGCCGCGGCGATGACGTCGGCGCGCACGTGCGAGACGAAGCCCACGGTCGGAACTGCGGCGAGTGCGGCATCCCCCTTCATCGCCGCGAGCGCACCGATCGGATCGGTGCGCGGGCTGTCGAGATCGACGATCACGAGCGCTGGCGTCGTTCCCTTCATCGCGGCGAGCGCGGCCTCGCGCGAGCCGGCGAACGTGACCGCGACGCCGCACTGCGTCGCCGCCGCCTTGATCTTCGACCTGAACATGAGATCATCGACGAGCGCGATCACCACGTCCTCATGATAATTGAGATACGCGCCGTCGGGCCGTTCTTCAAGAACGGATTCGTACTTGCATGCGAGGACACGCGCGACGCTGTGCTCGTCGATCCCGGCGACGAAGTGGTCGAGCTGCTGAGCTTCGTCGAGCGCGAGTCGCTCGCGATCCGCCATATCCTGCTGACGCACGCGCACGTCGATCACATCACCGGCGTCGGCGCGGCGAAGAAGGCGCTCGGTGTCCCGGTCTACCTGCATCGCGAGGATCTGTTCCTTTACGAACACGCGGTGGAAATGGGCGCGATGTTCGGGCTGGCGGTGCAGCAGCCGCCCCCGGTGGACATCTTCTACTCGCCGGGACAGGCGATCGGCTTCGGTGCGCTTGAGGCGCGTCCGCACCACACGCCCGGGCACTGTCCCGGCGGCGTGTGTCTGGAGATCGGCAGACGGGGAACGGCCGGCAAGGACCTCGTGGTCGGTGACACGTTGTTCGCCGGGTCGATCGGCCGCACCGATCTGCCGGGCGGCGATCTCGACACGCTGCTTGCGTCGATCAGGAACGTCCTCTTCCCATTCGGGGACGACGCGAGGGTCTATCCCGGCCACGGGCCGGCGACGACGATTGGCCAGGAGCGCCAGACCAACCCGTTCCTTCAAGATCGCGTCTAACGTGGGCAGGCCTGGACGTCTGCACTACATGCCGTGGTGCAGAGCTTTATCCTGCTTTTCGATCTTCAGTTCGACACGGCCGACGCGCAGGCGATCGCCGCTTGCGAGCGAGCCCGTCCTGATGCGCTGGTCGTTGATGTAGGTGCCGTTGGTGCTGTCGAGATCGACGACCTCGACGGATTGGTCCGCGGCCGTGAGCCGGCAGTGCACGCGCGATACCAGCGCGGCATCGACAACGAAGTCGGCGCGCGGCGCCCGTCCGATGGTCTTGACGGCGCCCGGCGTCATCCGGAAGGTGAGTGCGTCGCCGTCCGCCTCGGCGGCGCTCTGCAGAATCCACATGGCCGGCTATCTTAACCTTTCGGTGCAATCGGTGAACCTCGCGCCGTAACATGACGTAACAATCTGAACGTATGGCAGCCCCACACAGATCACGAAGACGTCTCTACATCACCGCCATCGCCGCGGTCGTTGTCATAGCCGCGCTCGCCGGCTTCGCCAGGCTCAAGGGCGCGTCAACGGACGTCGATCCGACCAAGATCGTTGTGGCTGAAACCGGCACGATGGTGAAATCCGTCGTTGCGACCGGGAAAATCGAGCCGACGACGAAGGTCGAGATCAAGTCGCGGGCGAACGGCATCATCGAAAAGCTGCCGGTCGATGTCGACAGCGACGTCAACGCCGGCGACGTGCTGGCAGAGCTCGACAAGGAGCAGTTGCAGGCGGCCCTGCGCAGCGCCGAAGCCAGCCTCCAGGCCGCCGAGGCGGCGCTCGAGGCCGCCGAGGCGAACCTGAAAAAAGACACTGTCGTGGCCGAGGGGCCGGACGTCGAGTTCGCGCGGCGCAACTTTGAACGTGCGCAGCGCCTGTTCGCGCAACGTCTGATCTCGCAGTCGCAGCTCGACGACGCCAACAGCGCGATCGACGTCGCGGCCAACCGCCAGCGCGCCGCGCAGTCGCAACTGCACGTCGATCAGGCGAACGTCTCGCAGGCGAAGGCGCAAGTCGCCCAGGCCAAGGCCGCCGCCGACAACGCGGCCGAGGGGCTCGCGTACGCCACGATTCGCGCGCCGATTCGCGCGACCGTGCTGAGCCGCGATGTCGAAGTCGGCAGCCCGGTGTCGTCCATCCTCAACCTGGGCGCGAACGCGACGCTCGTCATGACACTCGGCGACATCAGCAAGGTCTTCGTGCGCGGCAAGGTCGATGAAGCGGACATCGGCCGTGTGCGCCTCGATCAGCCCGCACGCATCCGCGTCGAGACGTTCAAAGATCGGGTCTTCAGTGGGCGCGTCACGCAGATCTCGCCGCTCGGCGTCGAGAAGGACAATGTCACCAGTTTCGAAGTGAAGGTGTCGATCGACAATCCCGGCCAGGAGCTCAAAGCCAACATGACGGCAAACGCCGAAATCGTGCTGGAGGAGCATCCCCATGCGTTGCTGATTCCAGAAGCCGCCGTCACGTACGACGCCAACAAGGCCGCGTTCGTGGACGTGGTGGCATCCGGTACGAAGACCGGGCGGCGCAGGACTCCCATTAAGATCGGAATCGGCAACGGCACCAAGATAGAAGTGCTCGATGGTCTCAAGTCAGGCGACAGACTCGTCCTGCCGAGCTGACGTCCCCATGAAAGAAGCGCTGGTGCAGTCGCTGCAGAATCTGCGGGCGAACAAGCTGCGCAGTTTCCTGACGATGTTCGGGATCCTATGGGGCATGGTGTCCGTCGTGATCCTCTCGGCGATGGGCGAAGGCTTCCAGCAGGGCAACGAGAAGGTGCTGCTCGAACTCGGCAAGAACATCGGCATCATCTGGGGCGGACGAACGAGCCTTCAGGCGGGCGGAGAACGCGCCGGACGCGTCATCTACCTGACTCTCGACGATGCACGCGCGCTGCAGGCTGAATCAGCCATGGTCGCGGTCGTCAGTCCAGAGCTGATGCGCGGCGCCGTGCGCGTGAAGAGCGCATACAACGATGCGACGACGCAGATCACGGGCATCGAGCCGCAATATCAGGCCATCCGCACGATCGAGCTGGAGTACGGCCGCAACTTCACCCCGATCGACGAGACGCAGGTCGCGCGCGTCGCGATCGTCGGCTTCGACATCGCGCAGCAGCTATTCGGCAATCGCAACATCCTCGGTGAGAAGGTGACGCTGAACGGCCTGACGTACACCGTGGTGGGCAAGATCAGGAAGAAGAACCAGGACAGCAACTACAGCGGTCCCGACAACAACAAGATTTTCGTCCCCTTTGCCGCGATGGCGCGCGACCTGCCGCGCGTCGATGCGAAGGAAGGCGTGCTCTCCGACATCATCGTCGCGCCGAAGCCGTGGGTCGTCGCCGAACTGCCGAAGGTGCTCGACGAGCGCACCGGGCGGATCGAGGACATCAGCTGGCCGCTCGAGTCCAATCTGCGCGCGATCGTCGCCAGGCGCCACGGCTTCGACCCAAACGACCGAGAGGCGATGACGATGTGGGACACGTCGCTGAACACGCTGATGTTCGATCGCATGATCGCGAACATGAAGGTGTTCTTCAGTATTGTCGGCATCGTGACGCTGGCGCTCGGCGGCATCGGCGTCATGAACATCATGCTGATTGCCGTGAAGGAGCGTACGCGCGAGATCGGCGTCCGCAAGGCGCTCGGCGCGACGACCGATGCGATCCAACGCCAGTTCTTCCTCGAAGGATTCTTCCTGACGATGCTCAGTGGCGGCGCCGGCATGCTCCTCGCCGTCGGCTTGTGCCAGGCGATTAACACAGCGCCGATGCCGGCGCGCTTTGCCGGCATGATTTTGTCGTGGCAGACGACGTTGCTGTCACTCGGTCTGCTGGTCCTGATTGGTGTCGTCACCTCGACCTATCCGGCGCGCCGCGCCGCCGAGTTGCCGCCCGTCGAGGCCTTGCGCTTCGAGATGTGACGCGATGGGGATTTCCACGCTTCGCGAAATCGTGCGCGAGGCCTTCTACGGCCTCTATCACCACCGTTTCCGCGCAGCGCTGTCGATGCTCGGCATCTCATGGGGCATCATCTCGGTGGTCGTCCTGCTGGCGTACGGCGAAGGCTTCCGCCGGGCGCTCGACGCCGGCTTCAAGGGCGCCTACGCCGACGGCACGGTTATCGTCTGGCCGGGCCAGACGAGCCTCCAGGCGGGCGGCGAACGTGCGGGCAAGCGCGTGCGCGTCACGGTTGACGACGTGCTGACGATGGCCGACCTGCCGCTCGTCAAGGCGGTCAGTCCTGAATTCATGCAGGAGTTCCCGATCATCTACGGCGATCGGGAGTCGAGCCACCTCGTGCGCGCCGTCTCGGCCGCGTATGGGCCGATGCGGAGCGAGAAGCCGCAGCCAGGCGGACGGTTCATCAACGAGGAGGACGTGCGGCTGCGCCGCCGCGTCGCGTTCGTCGGCAGCGAGGTTCAGCGGAAGCTCTTCGGGGAGATTCCGCCGGTCGGCGAGACGATCCGCATCGGGGGCCAGCCCTTCGACATCGTCGGCGTCGGCGAAGACAAGGTGCAGCTCTCGAACTACAACCGCCCTGACAAGTACTGCGTGTTCATTCCGTGGACGACGATGAGCGGGCTCGGTGACAACAAATACGTGAGCACGTTCTTGTGGCAGGCGGCGTCGCCGCAGGTCGAGCCGCAGGCGACCCTGCAGGTGCGCGAGTTCTTCGCCGACCGCTACCGGTACGATCCGGCCGACGAGCGCGCGCTAACGCTGTTCGGGTCGACGAAGCTCAACGAGGTCGGCGACGGCATCGTCAACGGGCTGAAGGTCGTCCTGACGTTCATCGGCGTGCTCACGCTCGCAATTGGCGGCGTCGGCATCATGAACATCATGTTCGTCAACGTGCAGGAGCGGACGCGCGAGATCGGCGTCCGCAAGGCGCTCGGCGCCACGCGGCGCGAGATCCTCCTGCAGTTCCTGCTCGAGGGTCTCGTGACGACGTTTGCAGGCGGGCTCATCGGGATCGCGCTGTCGTACGGACTCGTGTGGCTGATCAGCCCGCGTCCGTTCCTCGCCGAGCTGCTCGACGACACGCGGCGCGTTACTGACATCTATCTGATCTTGTCGACGCGGCTGGTGGCCGTCACGTCCTCGATCCTGATGGTGGTGGGTCTGATTGCCGGGTTCCTGCCGGCGCTCAAGGCGTCGCGCCTCGATCCGATCGACGCGCTACGGTACGAGTAGCGTCTTCTTCAGCCAGTTCACGACGGCCGACGACACATCCCCGCTGATCTGCTTGAGCGGGAGTTTGTCGTACTCGTCTGGCTCTCCCGTCACCGACATTGCCAGCAGGTGGTTGACGCCAGGCACTTTCACGACGGCGACCGGCGCCTGGCTCTTGCGCGCCTTGCCGAGCGCCTCCAGCCGGTCGGCGTTGGACGGCGCGACCTGCGTGTCGAGCTCACCCTGCACGATGAGGAGCGGCTGACGCGTGCGCGACACCAGCCTGGCGGGATCGGTCGAGAGCAGGCTCTGAAACTCCGCGTCGTCGATCTGGCGCCGCACGTCCGCGGTGAAGGTGTCCAGGCCCTTGCCGGTGAGCGCGGCGTCGTTGATGCGCTTCTGCATGTCGATGCGCGCCTGTTTCTCAGCGTCGGTCAGATTGAGGCGCGAGAGCGCGTGCGCCTGCTGCTGCAGGACGAGGTCGGATCCCGACACGCCGTGAGTGGCGAGCAGGACCACCGCGCCGACGCGCTTTTCAGACGCGGCCGTCATCAGCGAGACGAGTCCGCCCTCTCCGTAGCCGACGAGCGCGATGCGCTTACCGTCCACGTCCTTGCGCGACGTCAGGTACTTCAGCGCGGCGCGTTGGTCCTCTGAGTAGTCGGCGAGCGTGACGCCTTCCGCGCGGCCGCCGCTCTGCCCAATGCCGCGCCTGTCGTAGCGCAAGACGAGGAACCCGTCATCCGCCAGCACACCGGCGAGCTGGCCGAGGATCGGGATGCCAGCCACAAGCTCGTCGCGGTCGCCGGCGCCGTTGCTGCCCGCAAGGACGACTGCAGGAAGCGGTTTGGTCGCGGCTGCTGTGGGTTTCGACACGGTGCCAGCGAGCGAGAAGCCGTTGGCCAGTATACGGACGGCCTCGTCGTTGGGCCGCGAAATCGCGACCTGCCGCGCCGACACGGACGCGATGTCGGTACGCGCCACGTCGAGACTCTCGGCGGGGACGGTCAGACGGAGCAGGCGGCCGTCCTCATCCGCCCAGATGTTCAGCTCGGTCGGCGGATTCGACGTGGTGGCCGTCACGTGCGTCCGCTTCGCTGTGATGAGGCGCGCGGTCGTCTGGATTTGTTCAGTCGTCGAATCGCCGACGCGAATTTCGATCGAGCCGAGCGGGCTCACATAGGCGTGCAGCGTCGATCCGGCGGCGGCGGTTTTCAGGACGGCGGCGAGGGCTTCGTACGGGCTGTAGAGCGCGCTCGGTAGCAGCAGCGACGCGGGATCGACCGTGTCGGTCTTGTGCGTCGTGTCGGTGCCGGTCGTGATGTCGCTGGCCGCGGTCGTGCCCTCGACCGTGGTGATCACGCGCTGGAACTGTCCTCTCACCGTCGTGTCGATGCTGTAGGCGATCGGCCTCCAGTCGGCCGTGTAGCGGACCTCGAGCTTGCGCGCGACGACGTCGAAGGGCTGCCCGAGGCGGCCGGTGCTGAGAATGGTCCAGCCTTCCGTCGTGCGCGACACGGACATCTGCTCGATGCCAACTGCCACGCCGCGCATGAAGATCATGAAGCTCGCCGTCGGACCCGGCTGGAACGCCGGCGCGGGCGCCGGCTGCGCCGCGGCCGGCACCGCTATGCATGCCACGACGCTCGCGCAGATAAAATGGCGAAAGCGCATGGAAACAGCATATCAGGCCGCGCGCCGCAGAGCGGCGTGGATCGATCGCTCCAGCCGTGGCCGCATCGTCGTCAGCGGTCGCGATCGTGCGTCGTACCTGCAGGGCCTGCTGACCAACGACATCGCTGCGCTCGCGCCGGGCGCAGGATGCTACGCGGCGTACCTGACGCCGCAGGGACGGATGATCTCCGATCTGTGGGTCTACGAGCTCGGCGACGTGATGCTGCTCGATCTGCCGTCGGTCGCGACGAAGAACACCGTGCTTGCGAAGCTCGACCAGTTCATCTTTTCCGAGGACGTGCAGCTCGGCGACCTGACGGAAGCGTTCGCGCAGCTCGCGGTTGTCGGTCCGCTCGCAGAAAGCGTGATGGCCGGACTGCTCGACAGTGGAGAAGACCGTGTGTCAGCGCTCACCGACCACGGGTGTCTGCGGGCGTCGATAGAGGGCGGAGCTGCCATCATCACGCGCGTCACCGACACCGGCGAGCCTGGCTTCGACGTGTACGTCGAGCGCGGCCGGGCTGGCGCGCTCACAGATGCGCTCGCGCGCGCCGACGTCGTCGAGCTGGGGACGGACGATGCCGAGGTGCTGCGTGTCGAAGCGGGAGTGCCCGCGTTTCATCGCGACATGGACGAGGACACCATTCCTCTCGAAGCAGGGATCGAGCAGCACGCGATCAGCATGAACAAGGGCTGCTACGTCGGGCAGGAGGTGATCGTGCGCGTTCTGCATCGCGGCCACGGCCGCGTTGCGCGCAGACTCGTCGGAGTGACGCTCGACGGCGCCGCCGTGCCGTCGAGCGGGGCCTCCGTTCAGCGTGGTGAACAAGAAATCGGACGAATCACGACAGCTGTTCGGTCCGTCGCGCTGGATCGGCCGATTGCCCTTGCGTACCTCCAACGCGACTATATCCAGCCCGGCACATCCGTCACTGTGGCCGGCGTCCGCGGAGTCGTGACCGCTCTGCCGTTCGTGCGATCTGCGGTCGGTTAGTGCGG
>CAZOIK010000086.1:0-8429 GCA_964579765.1 uncultured Bifidobacteriaceae bacterium | reverse complement strand
CGCCGGGGGCGCGGGCGGTGGCGGGGGCGGTGGTGTCCGCGGGGCCGCGGGCGGCGGCGCGGCGGTGTTCACCGCGGCCGGCGGGACGCGATGGTGGCAGCCGGCCACGCAGACTCCGACGACGAGAGCAGCAGAAGCCATTACGTACGTGCGCATGGGCAGTCCTCCTGAGGACCTGCTCAGCATACGCGGACATATTTTGGACTCAAAGTAAAACTATCGTGAAAAGCGGCTCTAGTCGCGGGCGCTGGTGCGGCGGGCCTGGGTTTCGTCGCGCAGCCAGATGAACAGCGGCGCGTGGGGCGAGGGCGACGGCCAGGGCAGCGCGATGCGGAGCGTCTGCTTGCCGGGGCTGCCCGGCACCGGCGTCGCGATGCCCTGAACCGGCCAACTTCTATCCTTCGTCCAGCCGGTCCGCTCGATCAGCTCCAGGGACTCGCCGCTCAGAAACCCCGCGTAGAGCCGGCCGTCGGTCGTGTCGGCCGAGAGGGTGAAGCTCTCGATGCGCGGCAAGCGAACGCTGCGTCCAAGGTGATACGGATCGGAGACGCCCGTCGCCTCGTTGAGGATGGCGGCATCCAGTTGGCAGCCGGCGGCGGCGATGGTGCCCGGATCCACCGACAGAAACAGCGTGCTCTGGCCGGTGCGATCGAGCGCCGCGTTGCCGGCGCGCTGGCCCGAGGCGAGGCGCAGCGCCGGCGCCGACTCGCCGTGGCACGTCAGTTCCACGACAGGATGGCTGCCGAGCCGGTCGCCCCGGATGGCGAATCCGGCCGGCACCCCCGACGGAATCTCTCCCTGTCGCAGTTCGACCTCCGGCTGGCCGGCAAACGAGACGTCCACGCCGGCGATCGTCGGGCGCGGCTCGAGCACGACGGCCGCATTGCGGATCTGGACGGGCGCGGTCAGGCCAGAGACGAACAGGCTGATCGCGACGCGCTCGCCCGCGTGGGCGCCGGCGCCGAGCTGGACCTGCACGTCGCGGTCGGTGAGATCGTGGACGTCGGCCGCGACCGGCGACAGCGACCAGGTGGCGTCCGGGCTGGTCATGCGCTCGATGCGCTCGAGGCCGGTCCCGTGCAGGTGGAGCGTCTGCTGTGCGTCGCCGAGGTTCGTCCGCAGCGGCAGGCCGGTCAGCACCGGCATCGGCGCGTGGACGGCGACGGGAATCTTCTGCGCGCTTCCGTTCACCTGCCGGACGGTCAGCAGGTGCGCGCCGGGCCGCAGCAGGTTCGTGTCCACGACGAGGTCGAGCGAGGTCATCTCGGCGCTGCTCGCGCGCGGCGTGAACGTCAGGTCGATGGCGCCCTTCGCCGTGTCGGCGCGCGCGATCGTGACGTGATCGACGAACTCCAGATCCGCGCCGTCCAGCTGGACGCCCACCGTGCCGCTGCCGGCGATCAGCCGATCGCGCGATGCCGCCGCGACCGTGACCGCCGACAGGTCGGCCAGCGGCCGCACGGCGATCCGTCCCGACACCGGCACGCTCGTCCAGTCCCAGGTCGTCTCGAGCCGATAGTCGCCGGCGGCGGCGATCGTCTTGCCGAGGTCGAGCGTCAGCGTGTCGGCGGTGTCGCCCGTATCGACCTGGACGGGCACGCTCACGCTGGCGTTCGCCGACACGAGCCGCCAGTCACGCGCCCGGCGCAGCGTCTTCAACTGCCCGACGGTCGCGCAGTGCACCGTGATTTTCGACGGCACGCCGATCGGCAGACGCGGCGCGCCGACGACGGAGACGGCGGGCGCGTCGGCGTCGGGCACCCGCGTCATCCAGACGTACTCGACACGCGCCTTCGTCGTCCGCTTTTCGTCGCCCGTGCAGAGGATGAGGCTGGCGCCGTCGCCCGGCTGCGTGAACGCCGACTGGAAATCGGCCGGCGGAAACATCGACGAGTGGACGCTGCCGGCGAGGGCCGCGCCGCCGACGGCGAGGCCGACCGGCGGGCCGAAGAACAGCGCCGCGACGGCGGCCGCGAGTCCGCCCGACTGCTGCGCGAGGCCGGACGAGGGCGACGTGTTCTGGAACGCCGGCGTAATCGCCCGCAGCAGCGTCGTCGCCTGCTCGTCGGTCGGCTTGGTGCGATCGAGCGTCGGCATGTCCACGCCGTACTGCGACGAGAACCCGGTGAGCGCCGACTGCAGCGAGCTGGTGCCGGGCGCCGAGTCCTCGTACGACGAGAGCGCCTGGATCAGCGCTTCGACCTTGGTGTGCTGCTCCGCGTAGTCGGCGAGCCGATCGACGACGCCCGGATCGTGCGCGAGCAGGGCGGTCAGCTTTTTCTCGTCGATGCCCTCCGGGCCGAGGACGACGCCAATGGCCGACACGCGCATCGGCACGCGCCACTCGGCGGGCGCGCGCGCCGGCCTGGCCGGCAGGACGCGCGCGGGCGCGTCCGGCTGCTGCGGCACGACGATGATCGCGATCTTCGCTTTCTTGTCTTTCGCGAACAGCGTGCCGACGGGCTGATACGACAGGCGGTCGCCGGCGCGGACGACGTTCACCGTCGGGAGCGCAATCGGGGCGCCGTTGTTGTCGGGCCGGACGAGCGCGGCGAACTTGGCAATCGGCACGCCCGACGGACACGATCGCGCCGCGAGCGCGGGCCGGGCAGTGAGCAGCAGTGGAATGAGGACGGCGACAGCTGACGCCAGCTGAACTGTTGCGCGCGGCATGACGGCGATGTCTGTTCACGATAAGCGGCGGATGTTTTGGAGTCAAAGCAAAACGTCGTCACAGAGCCGTCAAACAGCCGGGTTGCAGTATCATCGGCGCCTATGCGGCAACCAGGCGCGATCTCCGACTCGAAGTACATCCTGGAACCGGTCCTCGACTTCATGCGCGTGCTGTGGTCGATCGAGCACGGGCTCCAGCGGATGTCGAAGCGGATGGAGAACGAGCTCGGCATCACCGGGCCGCAGCGGCTCGTACTGCGCGTCGTCGGCCGGTTTCCCGGCATTTCGGCGAGCGAACTCGCGCACATCGTGCGGCTGCACCCGAGCACCATCACGGGCGTGCTGCAGCGCCTGGTGGCGCGCGGCTGGATCGAACGCCGTCGCGATCCCGACGACACGCGCCGCGTCCAGCTCGTGCTGAAGCCCGGCGCCCGGCGATTCACGCGCGACTCGCGCGGCACGGTTGAGCACCTCGTCACCGCGGCGCTGCGGCGGTCGGGCGGCGCCAACGTCAGAGCGGCGCGCAAAGTGCTCGACGAGATCGCGCTGGGGCTGAACGTCCTCTGAGGCTCAGCAGATCCGCGGCAGCTGTTCGCCGGTCAGCATGTCCACGACCCGCGTCGCGCCGATCCGGCTCCTCATCGTGACCACGCCGGCGGGCGCCCCGCGCACGACGCCGACCACGCACGCGCCGGCCGACCGCGCGTCGCGCGCCAGACGCTCGACCGTCCGCTCGGCGTCGCCGGCCGCGACGAACGCGACGAAACGGCCCTCGTTCGCCACGTAGAGCGGATCGAACCCCAGCATCTCGCAGGCGCCGCGCACGTCCTCGCGCACGGGAATCCGCGCTTCCTCGACGGCAATCGACAGCCGCGACGCCTCGGCGATCTCGACGAGCGCGCTCGCCAGGCCGCCGCGCGTCAGGTCACGCAGGCAGTGGATCTCGACGCCCGCGTCCACGAGCGCCATGATCGGATCGACGAGCGGCGCGCAGTCGCTCTCGATCGCCGATTCGAAGGACAGGCTCTCGCGGACGCCCATGATCGCCATGCCGTGCCGCCCGAGATCGCCGCTGACGATGACGGCGTCGCCGTCGCGCACCGCCGCCGGCCCGATCGGCTGGCGGACGGCGACCTCGCCGATGCCGGCCGTGTTGATGAAGATGCCGTCGCCCTTGCCGCGGTCAACGACCTTCGTGTCGCCGGTCACCAGCTCCACGCCCGCGTCGGCGGCGGCGCGCCGCATCGACAGCACGACGCGCCAGAGCGTCTCCATCGGCAGGCCTTCTTCGAGGATGAAGCCGGCGCTCAGGAAGCGGGCGCGGGCGCCGCACATCGCCAAGTCGTTCACCGTGCCGTTGACGGCCAGCGCGCCGATGTCGCTGCCGGGAAAAAAGAGCGGCCGGACGACGTAGGAATCCGTCGTGAACGCGATGCGTCCGCTGCCCGGCTCCAGCACGGCGCCGTCGTGGCGCGCCGCGAGGCGCGGGTTGCCGAACGCGGGCATGAACATCTTCTCGATGAGCTGGTGCATCAGCTGCCCGCCGCCGCCGTGGGCGAGCAGGACGTGTGGATAGCGCGAGATCGGGATCGGACAGGAGAAGTCAGACGCCACGGGCGAGCTCCGGCTGCAGCCGCCGATAGCGGAAGTACGCCGCGCACGCGCCCTCCGACGACACCATCGTCGCGCCCAGCGGCTGTTCGGGTGTGCACCGAACCCCGAAGGCGGGGCATTCGTGCGGCTTCTTCAGCCCCTGGAGGATCAGGCCGCTGATGCACTCGGTCGGCTCGTCCTCGGCGTGGGCCGCGACGTCGAAGCGCGTTTCCGCGTCGAAGCGGGCGAAGCGGCCGCGCAGCGCGAGGCCGCTCTGCGGAATTTCGCCGACGCCGCGCCATTTGCGCGGGACGATCTGGAACACCTCGCTCACCAGATCCCGGGCGGGCGTGTTGCCCTCGCGGCGGACGGCGCGCGTGTACTGATTCTCGACCTCCGCGCGCCCCTCTTCGAGCTGCTTCACGCACAAGTACACGCCTTGCAGCAGGTCGAGCGGCTCGAACCCGGTGACGACAATCGGCACGTGGTACCGCGCGGCGATCGGCTCGTACTCGGTGTAGCCCATGACGGTGCACACGTGGCCGGCGGCGAGGAAGCCCTGCACACGGTTGACCGGCGACGACAGGATCGCCTCCATGGCGGGTGGCACGAGCACGTGCGAGACGAGCAGCGAGAAGTTCTCGATCCCTTGCGCCTCGGCCTGATACACGGCCATCGCGTTCGCCGGCGCTGTCGTTTCGAAGCCGACCGCGAAGAACACGACCTGCCGATCCGGATTCTTCCGCGCGATCTCCAGCGCGTCGAGCGGCGAGTAGACGATGCGGACGTCGCCGCCCTCGGCCTTGACCGACAGCAGATCTTTCGTGTGACCCGGCACGCGGAGCATGTCACCGAACGAGCAGAAGACGACGTCGCGCCGCGACGCCATCGCGATGGCTTTTTCGATCAGCTCGAGCGGCGTGACGCAGACGGGACAGCCGGGACCGTGCACGAGCGTCACGTCTTTCGGCAGCAGCTCGTCCACGCCGAACTTGACGATCGAATGCGTCTGCCCGCCGCAGACCTCCATCAGCGTCCACGGGCGCGTCGTCATCCGCGCGAGCGCGCGGGCGTAGCCGGCGGCCGCCTCGGGGTCGCGGTATTCGTCCATGTATTTCATGACGGCATCCCGTCGGCCGACTCGAGCTCGGCCAGTTCGCCCATGCCGCGGAGGTACTCGAACACCTGCCGCGCTTCGGCTTCGTCGATCACGTTGAGCGCGAAGCCCACGTGCACCAGCACGTAATCGCCGATGCGCGCCTCAGGCACGTAGGCGAGGTTGACCTGCTTGACGACGCCGGCGAAGTCAACGCGGCCGCTGCGCAGCAGCGGGTCGTCGCCCTCGATGCTCACGATGCGACCGGGGATTGCGAGACACATGAGGCTGCTCTCCGTTCGGCGCGCGCCATCCACGACGCCGCCACTGCCTGTCCGAGCGCGATGCCGCCGTCGCCCGTCGGCACGCGCTGATGCCAGTACGCGCGAAACCCGTCCTGTTCGAGACGCCGAATCGTCTGCTCGAGCAGCACGCGGTTCTGAAAACACCCACCCGTCAGGACGACGCGGGGCAGACCCGTCCGCCGGGCGACCGCAATAATCGCATCGGCGAGCGCGCGATGGAAGCGCATCGCGATCGTGCCTGCCGGCACCCCGCGCCGAAGATCGTCGAGGAGGGCGCGGATCGTCGTGTGCCAGTCGAGGCGGCCGTCCTCGAGCGGCATCGGGTACGTGCCGGCCGCGTCGTCGTCGGCGGCGAATTCGAGTGCCATCGCGGCCTGCCCCTCGAAGCTCGCGCGCTGGCAAAGGCGGCACAGCGACGCCACCGCGTCGAACAGCCGGCCCGCGCTCGTCGTCGCCGGCGCGTTGACGCCGCGCGCGATCATCTGCACGAGCACGCGCCGCTCGCGATCGTCGAAGTCGGCGAGCGGCGGCAGATCGTCGCGCGCAGCCACGGCGTCTCCGAACAGCTCGTACAGCGCGCCAATCGCCGTCCGCCGCGGCTCGCGGATCGCGCGTTCGCCGCCGGGCAGCCGGAAGCGCCGCAGCGTCGCCACGCGCTCGAACGCGCCGTCGCGTGCCACGAGGAACTCGCCGCCCCAGATGGTGCCGTCGGGGCCGTAGCCGGTGCCGTCCCACGCGACGCCGAGCACCGGGCCGTCGAGCTCGTTCTCGGCCATGCACGCCGCGACGTGAGCGGCATGATGCTGCACGTGCACGACGGGCAGGCCGAGCGTCGCCGCGTAGCGCGTCGAGACGTAGTCGGGATGCAGATCCGCGACGACGCGCGTCGGCTCGACGCGGTACAGACTGCGGAGCGCCGTCGTCGCGCGCGCGAACGCCTCGGTGGCTTCGACGGTTTCGAGGTCGCCGACGTGCTGGCTGATGAAGAAGCTGCGTCCCACGCTGACGCCGACCGCGTTCTTCAGGTGCGCGCCGACCGCGAGCGTCGGCGGAATCGCCTCGGGGAGGAGCACGGGCAGCGGCGCGTAGCCGCGGGCGAGCCGCAGCACCATCTCGCGTCCCGCGACGACGCGGACGACCGAGTCGTCCACGTGGCGCACGATCGGGCGGTTGTGCACGAGGAACACGTCCGCGACGGCGCGCAGCCGCACGAGCGCCTCGTGCTCGTCGGTGCAGATCGGCTCGTCGCTCAAGTTGCCGCTCGTCGCGACGACCGGCCGGCCGAGGTCGCGCAGTAACAGATGGTGCAGCGGCGCGTAGGGGAGCATCGCGCCGAGCTGCGGGTTGCCGGGGGCGACCGACGGCGCGATGGCGCATCCGCCGCCGGCGTCGCGCTCCAGCAGGACGATTGGCGATTCGGGCGCCGTGAGCAGCCGCGCTTCGAGCGCCGAGACGCGGCATGCGCGCGCCACGTCCTCGAGCGCGGGGAAGAGCACCGCAAACGGCTTGGCGTCGCGATGCTTGCGCGCCCGCAGCGCGCACACGGCGTCGTCGTCGCCGGCGTCGGCCGTCAGCAGGAAGCCGCCGATCCCCTTGACCGCGACGATGCGGCCCCGCTCGATCGCCTCGACGGCGCTCCGGAGCGCGGCGTCTCCGTCCGCCAGCACCGCGCCGGAGGCGTCCCACAGCGCGAGCGAAGGCCCGCAGACCGGGCACGCGTTGGGCTGCGCGTGGAAGCGGCGATCGCGCGGGTCGTCGTACTCGCGCCGGCACGCCGGGCACATCGCGAACGTCTTCATCGACGTCCGCTCGCGGTCGTACGGCAGGTCTTCGACGATGCTGAAGCGCGGCCCGCAGTTCGTGCAGTTGACGAACGGATAGCGGAAGCGGCGATCGCGCGGGTCGAGCAGCTCGCGCAGGCAGTCGGCGCACGTCGCCAGATCCGGGAGCACGAACGCCGACGGCTCCTCGTGCGCGTCGCTCGCCCGGATCTCGAAGCCGGCCGCGCCGACCGGATCGAGCGCCGTGCACTCGCGGCTGACGACGACGGCGCGCGGCGGCTGCTCGGCGTCCAGGCGGCGCGCGAAGGCGTCGAGCGTCGCGCCGTCGGCCTCGGCCTCGATGAACACGCCCTGGCCGCTGTTCGACACCCAGCCGGCGACACCGAGCTCGGTGGCCAGCCGGTAGACGAACGGACGGAATCCGACGCCCTGTACGGCGCCGCGAACGACGATCCGGAGACGCCTGGGCTCGCCAGCCGATGACTTCATCCTCTGACTACCGGACCTGGGCAGGGAATGCCGCGGCGGCCAGCGCCTGCAGCCGGGCGCACCAGGCGGTCATGCCGGCGCCGGTCTTCGCGGACACCTCGAGGATCTCGATGCCGGGCCGCACGTCGCGGATGTTGCGGTACGCCTCGTCGCGATCGAAGCCGACCGCGTCGGCGAGATCGATTTTCGTGACGACGGCGAGGTCGGACGTGTTGAAGATGGTCGGATACTTCAGCGGCTTGTCTTCGCCTTCGGTCACCGACAGCAGCACGACGCGCGTGTGCTCGCCGAGGTCGTAGCTCGACGGGCAGACGAGGTTGCCGACGTTCTCGATGAACAGCACGTCGAGGGCCGGCAGATTCCAGGCGTCGAGCGCCTGCGCGACCATCTGCGCGTCGAGATGGCAGACGGTGCCCGTCGTAATCTGCCGCACGGGCGCGCCCGACTGCGCGAGCCGCTGCGCGTCGCGATCGGTCGCCAGATCGCCGACGA
>CAZOIK010000085.1:0-15231 GCA_964579765.1 uncultured Bifidobacteriaceae bacterium | reverse complement strand
GCAGGGCAGCAACTACTCGTCCGGCACGAAGGACGCCTCGGGCAACTGCACGCCGGCCGACAGCATGTTCTGCCGCGGCCTGCTGCTGCAGCCCGGCGCGCTCGTGCACGTCTACGACTACAACCCCGGCTTCGGCGGCCCGCTCATGAAGGACAAGCTGTGGTTCTTCGGGACGGCGCGCTGGACCGAGGCCGTCAACCAAGTCCCCAACGACTATCCGAACAAGAACTTCGTGGTGGGCGCTACCTCGCCCACGCTGCTCAACCAGCAGACGCTGACGTACGTGCCGAACACCGGCGCGCCGCTCGGCCAGACATGGGGCGGCGGCGGACACTACTGGGAGCAGACGCTGCGCCTGACGTATCAGGCGACGCCGAAGAACAAGTTCGCGGCGTACTACAACAACAAGAAGCGCGTGTACACGAACGACGTCTCGACCACGTCGCACGAGGCGTTGAACACGACCTACTTCTTCCCCTTCTCCGACAACCTGCTGCAGTGGTCGTCGCCCGTCTCGAACAAGTTCCTGCTCGAGGCGGCGTTCTGGCGCCACCAGGAGACGTGGGGCAGCCGCATGGCGGATCCGAGCATCGCCGATCCGCTCGCCGTCGGCGTCACCGACAACGCGCCGATCTCCACGGTGCCGGGCTACACGCAGCTCATCAACAACTATCACGGCCACGTCGGCGCGACCGACACCGGCAGCCACAACCCGAACTACCGCGGCAACTTCAACGCGTCGTATGTCACGGGCTCGCACGCGTTCAAGACCGGCTTCGACCTGAACGGCGCGTTCCGCTGGTCGCTCAACCAGTCGGTCGTGCCGTACAGCTACGTCGTCAGCACGCTGCCGAACAACGGCGTGGGCGCCGGCATCCCGGTTCCGACCTCGTTGAGCCTGCGGTCCGACGGCTGCACGGATCCGCTGCAGCGCATCGTCAGCGGGCAAATCGTCGGCGGCGCGACGTCGATTCAACCGGGCTGTCCGACTGACGCGGCGGGCTCGCCGAACCGCGTGCGAACCGAGGGCGGCGCGTTCATCCAGGACAAGTGGACGATGAACCGCCTCACGCTCTTCGGCGGCCTGCGTCTCGATTGGTTCGACTCGCAGAACCCGGCGTTCCACCTCTATCCGTCGCTCCTGACGCCGCTCCGCAACTACGACATCCCCGAGTTCTCGACGACGGCGTATCGCGACTGGACGCCGAAGATGGGCGTGGCGTACGACGTGTTCGGCGACGGCAAGACGGCCCTCAAGGCGAACCTCAGCAAGTACGTGCTCGGTCAGGCGCTCGTGCTGGGCGGCCTGGCGAGCCAGCCGGGGTACAACATCCAGCTCACGTCGTCGCGCACGTGGGTGGACAACAACCACAACTTCGTCCCGGACTGCGACCTGACCAACCCCGCGTCGCAGGGACCGACGCAGTCGGGCGCCAACCAGCAGATCGACACGTGCCTGGCGCCGTTTGGCGCCGCCGCGAACTTCTACTCGAATTCGCTGATTCCGAACCTCGCCGTGCAGGACGACGCGCGGTACGGTTGGGGCAAGCGTCCGTACAGCTGGGAGTTCTCGGTCAGCGTGCAGCACGAGCTGGCCCGCGGCATCTCGGTCAACGGCGGCGTCTACCGCCGCTGGTTCGGCAACTTCCTCGTCACCGACGACACGAATCACACCGCGGCCGACTACACGGCGTACAGCATCGGGCAGTCGGCGATTCCGGCTCCGCCGGCCTCGGCCGGTGGCGCGACGCTGCCGACGACGGGTCTCAACACCAGCGGGTTCTACAACGTGAACGACTCGCGGCCGGCCATCAACCTGACCGGGCTGTCCGACACGATGTTCCCCGGGAGCAACGTCTACGACCACTGGTTCGGGTACGACCTCGGCATCAGCGCCAGGCTGTCGAACGGCATCCTGCTGCAAGGCGGGTTGAGCACCGGCCACCAGACCACGGACTACTGCGACGTGGAGGACCCGGCCAAGGCGGGCAACAACGCGCTGATCGAAATGCTGTCCGTGGCGGGCGTCGCGCAGTCGCTCAACACGTGCCACATGGATCAGAAGTGGCTGCCGCAGGTGAAGTTCCTCGGCTCGTACACGGTGCCGAAGATCGACGTGCAGCTCGGCGCGGCGTACCAGAGCATCCCGGGCGTGGAGGAGGCGGCGACGTTCTCCGCTCCGAACCTGGTCGTGCAGCAGTCGCTCGGCCGTCTGCCGACGGGCGGCGTCGCCACCGGCGCAACCAACGTCGCGCTGCTCCAGCCGGGCTCGAACTACTACACACGCTTCAACCAGCTCGACCTGCGCCTGGGCAAGATTCTTCGGTTTGCGCACACGCGGTCGGACCTCAGCCTCGACATCTACAACGTCTTCAACTCGGACGTGCTGAGCGGCCTCAACGCGTCGTATACGTCGTGGCTCGCGCCGTTGAGCGTCGTGCCGCCGCGACTGCTGAAGGTCTCTTGGACGTTTGATTTCTGAGGTGAATTGAATCATTTGGCGATCTGGTGATCTCGTGATCTCGTGATCTGAGATCGCCAATCGCCAATCGCCAAATCGCCAGATTGACCGATGAGGCCCGTCCTCCTCCGCGGGGGGACGGGCTTTTTTCGTCTGGTAAGATCGCCCATCCTTCCGGTGCGCACTTCCTTCTGTGCCTTCGCGGCGGCTCTGTGCCTGAGCTGCGGCTCCCGGGCGACCGCGCCGGCGGCAGCGCCCGCGTCTCAGTCGATTCTCGACGCCGCGGGTGCGTGGTTCACGGATCGCGCCGAAGAGACCGGCCTGCGGTTCACGCATGTGAACGGCATGTCGGGGAAGTTCTACTACGCCGAGATCATCGGCTCGGGCGCCGCGATGTTCGACATGGACAACGACGGCGATCTGGACGTGTACCTCGCGCAGGGACAGCCGCTCGGCCCCGGCGCGCCGATCACGACGGGCGGCGGACGCCTCTTTCGCAACGATCTCGTCGTGAGCGCGGACGGCACACGGTCGCTGCGCTTCACCGACGTCACGGCGAAGAGCGGCATCGTCTCGCGCGGCTACGGCATGGGCGTGGCCGCCGGCGACTTCGACAACGACGGCTGCGTCGATCTCTATCTCACGAACCTGGGCGCCAACCAGCTGTTCCGCAACAACTGCGACGGGACCTTCACCGACGTGTCGAAGCAGAGCCGCACGGACGATCCGTCGTGGAGCGTGTCGGCGGCGTTCCTCGACTACGATCGCGACGGCTGGCTGGATCTGTTCGTCGGCAACTACCTGAGCTGGCGGCCGGAGTCGAGCACGCCGTGCTTCGGGCCGTCGGGACGGCCGGACTACTGTTCGCCGAACGTCTATCAGCCCGTGCCGAGCCGGCTCTATCACAACAACCACGACGGCACGTTCACCGACGTCACGACCGCCGCCGGGCTCGCCGGCGACTTCGGTCCCGCGCTCGGCGTGACGACCGCCGACTTCAACGGCGACGGCTGGATCGACCTCTACGTGGCGAACGACGGCCAGCCGAACCAGCTCTGGATCAACCAGCACGACGGCACGTTCACGAACACCGGCCTGTTGTCGGGCACGGCGATGAGCGCCCACGGCAAGGCGAAGGCCGGCATGGGGGTGGACGCGGGCGACGTGGACAACGACGGCGACGAGGATCTGTTCGTCACGAACCTGACCGGCGAAGGCACCGACCTCTACGTGAACACCGGCGGCGGGCTGTTCGAGGAGCAGAGCGCGCGCTCCGGCCTCGGCGTCACGAGCCGCGCGTACACCGGCTTCGGCGCGGCGTGGTTCGACTTCGACAACGACGGCTGGCTCGACTCGCTCGTCGTCAACGGCGCGGTGCAGACGATCGAGGCGCTGCGGCGCGCCAACGACCCGCTGCCGCTGCACCAGCGCAAGCTGCTGTTCCGCAACCTGTCCAACGGACGCTTCGAAGACGTCACCGATCGCGCCGGCGCGGCGTTTCAGCTGTCGGAGGTCGGCCGCGGCGCGGCGTTCGGCGACATCGACAACGACGGCGACACCGACGTGATCGTCAACAACAACGACGGCCAGGCGCGCCTCCTCGTCAACAACGTCGGCAACAAGAATCACTGGGTTGGGTTGCGGCTGGTTGGCGGCGACCCTGAAAGGGTCGCCCTACGTACGGGCCGCGACATGCTCGGCGCGCGCGTCCAAGTGATCCTGGACGACGGCCGGTCGCTGTGGCGGCGCGCGCGCTCCGACGCGAGCTACGCCTCGGCCAACGACCCGCGCGTGCTCGTGGGGCTCGGACGCGCCACGCACATCTCGCGCGTCCACGTCGTCTGGCCGGACGGGAAGACCGAGGAGTGGAAGAGCGTCCCCGTCGATCGCTATACGACGCTTCGCGAAGGAGGCTCGTAGTGCAGGCCTTCAGGCCTGTCGTGCGTCGCAGGCCTAAAAGCCTGCACTACACCTGCGCCTTGTGCGTGCTGGTCGCGGCCTGCACGTCCCGCCAGCCAGCGGCGCCGCTGCCGGCCGTGTCGCTGCCGGATCTGTCGCGGACGGAGCAGTCGGTCCGCCAGCAGATCGGCGAGAGCGACGCGACGCTGACGTCGAAGATCGCCGCGCATGCCGCCGACGCGGAGCTGAGCGAGGCGTACGGAGAACTCGGGAACCTGCTGCTCGCGGCCGACTATGCCGACGCGGCCGTCCCGTGCTACGTGCACGCGCAGGCGTTGGCCCCCGACGACCCGCGGTGGCCGTACTACCTCGGCCACGCGTATATGAACCGCAACGTGCCCGACAAAGCCATCGCGGCGTTCGAACGCGTGCTGCAGCTCCGTCCGAATGACGTCGCGACGCTCGTCTGGCTCGGCGATCTCCGTCTCGATCAGGGGCAGCCGGACGTCGCGGCGCCGCTGTTCGAGCAGGCGCTCTCGACGCAGCCGGCGCTCGTCGCCGCGCTGTTCGGCCTCGGCCGCGCGGCGCTGGCGAAACGTGACTACGCGCAGGCGGTCAAGTGGCTCGAGCAGGCGCTCGCGGCCGATCCCCGCGCGACGATCGTGCACTATCCGCTGGCGCTCGCGTATCGCGGCCTCGGCGACACGGCGAAGGCCGACGCGCACCTGCGGCAGCGCGGCAGCGTCGATGTGGCTCCGCCCGATCCGCTGATGGTGACGCTGCGCGACCTGCTGCACGGCGCGAGCGCGGAAGAGGAGCGCGGCCAGCGCGCGCTGAACGCGCGCGATTTCCAGGCGGCGGTCGCGCACTTCCGCAAGGGACTCGAGCTCGCGCCCGACAGCGCGCCGCTGCGCCACGAGCTCGGCACGGCGCTGTCGCTCTCGGGCGACGACAACGCGGCGATGTCCGAGTTCGAGGAGACGATTCGCCGGCGCCCTGGCTTCGCGCAGGCGCACTACAGCCTCGCGGTGCTGCTCGCGACGAAGGGACGCGTCGCCGAGGCGATCGATCAGCTGTCCACGGCCGTGACGCTCGAGCCGCAGTACACGGACGCGCGGCTGCGCCTCGCCGAGCTGCTGCAGCGCACCGGCCGCCCGCAGGACGCCCTCGCGCAGTACGATCGGGTTCTCGCGGTCGATCCCCGCGTCGCCGAGGCCGAGTACGGCCACGCGCTGGCGTTGATCCAGATGAAGCGGTATGAAGACGCACGGAAGGAGCTGACGGCGGGCGCGGCGCGGCATCCGGATCGCCCCGAATTCGGCGAACTGCTCGCGCGTCTGCAGGCACTGCCCCGCTGACGCGGCTACAATGGCTCGATCCGAGGAGGCCCCTATGCGCGCGGTTCTCTCTCTCGCATTGGTCGCGGCGTTCGGCGTTCCGGCGTTCGCGGCGGACGGCGCCCTCAGCACCTGGGTGTCGGGGACCGGGCCGGCCGCGAAGACCTACGTGTTCAAAACTCGCGGCACCACGTTCGTCGGCGCGGTCTGCGGGCCGTGCGACGACCCGTCAACCGTGTTTCGGGTTGCGGACGGTGTGGCGAGCGACGACACGCATGCCTCGTTCTCGATTGTCGGCCCCGACGGCGCCCCGTCAACGCTCACGTTGACGCGGGTGGACGGCCAGGGCTCGCTCGACGCGACCGTCACGTACGTGCCCGCGCCGACGACGCCGCGCCTCGACGGCCGATGGGTGGCGGCGGGGCGCAACGCACAGCAGAATGTCACGCTCAAGCTGCGGGACGGCGACAGCGTGTGGGGCGTCATCTGCGGCCCGTGCGACAAGCCGGCGGGCGTGTTCCTCCTCGAAGACGGCCGGCTCGAGGGCAACGCGATTTCGTTCTTCATCCATCACACGGATCGGCGCAACCTCATGAAGGGCGTCATCACGGGCAACGTGATGAAGTTCACGTGGGTTCGCGAGGGACACGAGAGCGAGCCGGGCGGTCAGATGACGCTGATCGGCCCGATTCGGTGACGTGATGCCGTCGCGACGTGCGTTCGTACGCGGCGCGTTGGCAGTGGCGGGCGCCGCTGCCGTTGGCCCGGGCGCGTGGGCGCAGCCGGGCGCCTCGGCGCTGCCGCTCGACAACCTCGGCCTCGAGCACTTCGACACGGTCGTGCCGGATCCCGCGGCGTCGGCCCGCTTCTACGCGCAGCTCTTCAAGACGGCGCTCCATCAGCAGCCGCTGCGCGACACGCTGCGGTATTTCGTGCTGCTCGGCGACCTGCCGGCCGATCGGCAGGTCGGCTACATCGCCATCGGCGCGGCGCAGGGACGGCCGACGGCGATCGGCCACTACTGCACGCTCGCGAAGGTGTACGACCGCGAAGGCATGGTGCGTGCGCTCGACGCGGCGGGCCTTCCCGCGGCGCGTGCCGCCGGTCCGCTCGCGATGTGGCCCGACCCCGACGGCCTGCAGCTGCAGCTCTTCCAGCCTCCGGCGGGGCTGGTCACGGCGGCCGTGCCGTCGCCGCTGCCCGTCGAGCGCGCAGGCGTCGTCGCGCCGCGCGGGCTCGATCACGTGCTGCTGCAGGTCTCCGACCTCGATCGATCCTTGCCGTACTACCGCGCCGTGTACGGACGCGGCGCCGAAGGTCCGCGCGAGGGCAGTCCCGCGCGCGTGTGGTTCCGGCTCGCGCGCGAGACGCGCATCGGACTCGAGAACGCGTCGGGCGGCACGCCGCGCATCGCGCACTTCGCGATCAAAGTGGCGCCGTTCGACCGCGCGACGGTCGTCGCGCGAGTGCAACAGCTCGGCGCCAAGGTGCTGCCGTCGCCCGACGAGCCCGACGTGCTGCGATTCCAGGATCCCGACGGCATCGTCGGTGAATTGAGGGTGAGCTCATGAGATTGAAGACGCTCTGCACGGCGCTCGCCGCGCTGGCGCTTGCCGCGCTGGCGCTCGCCACCGGCGCGCACGCGCAGTCAACGTTCACGCTGAAGGTGCACACGGGCCGCGGCCAGATTGGCTACGACGTCAACTCGACGATGATCGTCGGCGAGCGAGACATCCTGCTCATCGACCCGCAGTTTTCGTTGAGCGAAGCGCACAGGCTGGCGGCCGAGATCCTGGAGTCGAAGAAGCATCTCGCGGTGATCTACTGCACGCACCCGCATCCGGATCATCTGTTCGGCCTGGCCGTGCTGAAGCAGGCGTTCCCCGACGCGAAGATCGTCGCGCTGCCCGCGACGGTGAACGCGGCGAAGACCGGTTGGCCGGCGCGGCAGAAGTTCTGGGCCGCGACGTACGGCGCCGACATCCCCGGCCCGGATCCGGTGCTGCCCGAGCCGCTGGCGTCGCCGGTGCTGACGCTCGAAGGCGAGCAGTTTCCGATCACGGGCCCGGTGCAGGGCGCCGACGGTCCCGGCAACAGCTTCGTCTTCATCCCTCCGCTCAAGGCCGTCGTCGCCGGCGACATCGTGTTCGATCAGGTGTATTTCGGCGTGCCGCGCGGCGCGGCGCGCGAGAGCTGGCTGAAGACGATCGACCAGATCGCGGCGCTCAAGCCGGAGATCGTGATCCCCGGACACGAGGGCCAGGGCGCCTCGCACACCATGCGCGCGGTCGAGTTCATGAAGCGGTACATCGCCGACTGGGACGCCGGCGTGGCGCGATCGAAGGACGCGGCGGAGATGCGGGCGAACGTGCTGAAGCAGTACCCGCTGCTCGGGATGGAGTTCACGTTGAACGACCGCGTGGCGGCGTACTTCCCGCCGCCCGCGGCCGCCGCGGCTACTTCGGGTCGGTGATCTTGATCGCCTTCAGGGCGTCGAAGTCGGTCGGCAGTTCCTTGTCGGCGAGCGGGACCTTGTTGAAGTTGAGGATGAAGGTCACGAGATCGGCGACCTGATCGCGCTTGAGGCTGCCCGGGTTGTCGGCGGGCATCGTCGCGCGGATGCGCTCGAAGAGCGAGCCGACGTTGTCGTCCTTCCAGTTCGCCTGAAAATCGCTGCCGGCGAGCGGCGGCGCCGTGCCGCTGCCCGCGAGCTGCGGGTCGTGGCACGAGGCGCACTGCATCGAGTACGTGTCGGCGCCGCGCTTGACCTGCGCGTCGGTGCCGATGCCGTCGTTCGTGGTGGCGCTTGCGGCCGGCGCGGCCGGTGCGGCTGCTGCGGCAGGCGCGGGCGCCGCGGCGGGCGCCGACCCTTCCTGCGCATACAACGTCGCCGCGGCGAGCGTCGCGGCAGCCAGAAGCATGAGAGCGGTCGTCTTCATAGGATCGGTATTTTACCTGTAGTTTCCGAACTGCAGCGACACGCCGAAGTCGTGCCCGCGCAGCTGCTGCATCGTGAGCTGCAGCTCGTCTTTCGACGGCGAGGTGACGCGCACCTGGTCGCCCTGGATCGACGCCTGCACCTTCTTCAGCTTCTTGTCCTTGATGAACTTGACGATCTCGCGCGCGGCCTCGATGGGGATGCCCTGCTGAATCGTGATCACGCGGCGGACCTTGCCGCCGCCCGCGGTCTCCGACGCCTCAGACTTGAAATTCTTGGTGGCGACGCCGCGCTTCACCAGCTTGGCGAGCACGATCTCCCAGACGGCGTTCATCTTCATCTCGTCGTCGGTGAGGAGTGTGAGCGTCTTTTCTTTCGGGTCGAGCGTGATCTCGGCCGTGACGCCTTTGAAGTCGTACCGCTGGCCGATTTCCTTGCGCGACTGGTTCAGGGCGTTTTCGACTTCCGCGAAGTCAACGGGCGACGTGATGTCGAACGACGAAGTCTCGGCCATGGGGGGATTCTATCGAATTGCAGAATGGCAGGATTGCGGGAGGGCAGGATGTAAACGAATTCTGCATTTCTGCCCTCCTGCCCTTCTGCAATTAGAATACGCCCCTGTGGAGGCTTTTCACGGCGTAGGCGTCACCCGCGTCCGGGCGGGCGTGCGGACGACCGACCGCGATCGCGCGGCCACCGAAGAGCCGCTCGAGGTGCGGCTGTACGACAAGCCGTTCGCCGTGATCATGCGGACGCCCGGCGCCGATCGCGAGCTCGCCGCGGGCTTCCTGCTCGCGGAAGGCGTGATCAAGAGCGCCGACGATCTCGGCACCATCGAGTACTGCACGGATCCCTCGGCCGAGCATCCCGAAAACATCGTCAACGCGACGCTCGTGAACGGCTCGGCGGCGTCGCTCGAGAAGCTGCTCGCCGGGCGGCGCAACGTCACGACCAACTCGTCGTGCGGGATGTGCGGCCGGCTGACGATCGACTCGCTCAAGACGAACCTGCCCGCGCTCGTCGTGCCGTGGACCGTGCCCGCCGCGACCATCGTCACGCTGCCCGACGCGCTGCGGCGCGCGCAGTCGGTGTTCGAGGAGACCGGCGGACTGCACGCCGCCGGCCTGTTCACCCGCGAGGGCGCGCTCGAGACGATCGCCGAGGACGTCGGCCGCCACAACGCCGTGGACAAAGTGATCGGGCGGATGGTGATCCAGGAACGGCTGCCGCTCACGCGCCACATGCTGTTCGTCAGCGGGCGCACGTCGTTCGAGATCGTGCAGAAGGCGTTTCTCGCCGGCATCCCGCTCGTCGCGGCCGTCTCCGCGCCCTCGAGCCTCGCGATCGAGCTGGCGGAGGAGTGCGGCATCACGCTCATTGGTTTCCTTCGCGGACAGAACTTCAACATCTACACGCATCCCGAACGGGTGACCACGTGACCAACACCAGAACCGCCGAATCGGCGGCTTCGTCGGCGTCGCTGCTCTCGAAGGATCGCATCGTCGCGGGGCCGGGCTTCAACCGGTGGCTCGTGCCGCCGGCGGCGCTCGCGATTCACCTGTCCATCGGCATGGCGTACGGCTTCAGCGTCTTCTGGCTGCCGCTCAGCCGCGCGCTCGGCGCCGGCGCGGCCGACAACTGGAAGATCAGCACGCTGACGATCACGTTCACGCTCGCGATCGTGTTTCTCGGATCGTCGGCCGCCGTCTTCGGCCACTGGGCCGAGCGCGAGGGACCGCGCAAAACCGGTTTCGTCGCCGCGTGCTGCTGGGGCGGCGGGTTTCTCGTCGGCGCGGCCGGCGTGTACCTGCACCAGATCTGGCTGCTGTGGATCGGACTCGGCGTCATCGGCGGCTGCGGTCTCGGCCTCGGCTACATCTCGCCGGTGTCCACGCTGATCAAGTGGTTTCCCGATCGGCGCGGCATGGCGACGGGCCTCGCGATCATGGGATTTGGCGGCGGCGCGAGGATCGGGACGCCGCTGGCGGACGCGCTGATGAAGCGGTTCGCCGCGTCGTCGGGTGGCGTCGGCGTCTGGCAGACGTTCGTCGTGTTCGGCGTCCTCTATTTCATCGCGATGACCGCCGGGGCGTTCGGCTATCGCGTGCCCGCGCCGGGATGGCAGCCGGCCGGGTGGACGCCGCCGCCCGACGATCACGTCACCGCCGACACCGGCTCAGTGCCCGTGGACATCGCGTGGAAGACGCCGCAGTTCTGGCTGATGTGGTCGGTGCTGTGCCTGAACGTCACGGCGGGCATCGCCGTGCTGGCGATCGCGTCGCCGATGATCCAGGAGATCTTCAAGGGACGCGTCACCGCGTCGGCCGCGGCCGGCTTCACGAGCCTGCTCAGCCTCTTCAACATTGGCGGCCGCATCTTCTGGGCGTCGCTCTCCGATCGCATCGGCCGCAAGACCACCTACAGCGTGTTCTTCGCGCTCGGCATGCTGCTCTACGCGGCGGCGCCGACCGCAGGTGCCGGCGGCAGCCTGGCGCTCTTCATCGTCATCTTCTGCGTGATCCTGACGATGTATGGCGGCGGGTTCGCGACCGTTCCGGCGTACATCGCCGACGAATTCGGCGTCGGCCACGTGAGCGCGATTCACGGCCGGATTCTCACCGCCTGGTCGGCGGCCGGGATCGTCGGTCCGCTGCTCGTGGCGTACATCCGCGAGTTCCAGCTGGGGCGCGGTGTCGCGGCGTCGAACGCCTACACGCTGACGATGTACATCCTCGTGGCGCTGCTCGGCGCCGGTCTCGTGTGCAACCTTGCCATCCGGCACGTCGCGAAGGATCTGTTCACGCTCGCGCCCGCGGCGAAGAAGGCGCAGGCCGCATCCACGTCCTCTGCCGCCCCCGCGGGCGAGTGGGGCCTCGTCGCGTTCGGCTGGCTGCTCGCCGGCGTCCCCGTGTGCTGGGGCGTCTTCAAGACGATGACGCTCGTGAGCCAGATGTTTCGGTAGAAGAGTCAGCGCCTGCGGCCAGCCGCGAGCGCGAGCGAGCGGCTCGGCGTCAGTTCGCGCCGGAGGGGCCCGGCGCCAGTGGAAAAAATCCGGAGGCAACGTGAGATACGCCGTCGCGCTCGGAGCGGTCGCGGTCGCCGTCTTTGTGGCGTCTCTATCCGCGCAGTGGGTCGATTATCCGACGGCGGGCATTCCGCGGCTGCCGAACGGGCAGCCGAATCTGTCGGCGCCCGCGCCGCGCAAGGCGAACGGGCAGCCGGATCTCTCCGGCATCTGGCAGGTGCCAGGGCTGAAGTATCTGATCAACATCGCCGCCGACGTGAAGGACGTGCCGTTCCAGCCCTGGGCGGAAGCGGTCTACAAAGAGCGCATTGCGAATCACGGCAAGGACGATCCGAACAATCGCTGCCTGCCGTCGATCATCCCGGAGAAAGTCGCGGTGACCTCGCCGTGGAAGATTATCGAGATGCCCGGCGAGACGATCGTGCTCTACGAATCGCGGACGATCTTCCGGCAGATCTTCACCGACGGCCGTCCGTTCCCGAAGGACATGAACCCCGCATGGCAGGGCTACTCGGTCGGCCGCTGGGACGGCGACACGTTCGTCGTCGAAACGCGCGGGTTCAACGACAAAGGGTGGCTCGACACCAACGGCCATCCCGTCACCGACCAGCTCCACGTGATCGAACGCTACACGCGCAAGGACTTCGGCCACATGGACGTCGCGATCACGATCGACGATCCCAAGGCCTACACGCGTCCGTGGACCGTCGTCGAGCCGGCGGTCTATCAGCCGGACACCGAGCTGATCGAATACATCTGCGAAGAGAACAACAAGGATCCGCAGCACATCGTCGGGAAGTAGCTGCGGTTGGATGTATCCAGGATCAAGCTGTTGCCACGAGACGAGCCGGGACCAACCGTCCGACACCAGTTGGCAAAAATCATCAACGTCAAGCGCAATGAACTATCGCAGTTCCCGTCGCGCCCACTCGCACGCCGAGTTCACGTCACGCATTGGCATCGTCGCCGACGAAGCGGATGAGAGCCTCGGGTGGCTGGAGTTCATCGAGCAAGCCAGGCTATTGAGCTCACCAGGGTTATCTCGGCTGATTCGCGAGGCGGGTGAGTTGCGCAACATCTTTGCCGCGTCTGCTGGCACTGCGCGCCACCGTCAACGCACGGATTTCCGCCGGTAACGAGCGTTTCCTGTGCGCACGATCCCGCCGTGCAGCCATCACCAAATCACCAAATCACCCAATCACCCAATGTCCCAATCCAGTAGACTACGCCGCATGAAATCCGCTTTGCTCGTGGCGATCGCGGCGGCGTTGACGATGGGGCAGACGGCGCGGCCGGACAACGCGCACTCGCTCGCGCGCGTCGAGGCTGCGAAGAAACTCGCGGGCGGCGACGTGTGGCTGCAGGGGCCGTTCAACTTCTACTGCGTCGCTGGAAAGGCGCGGCCGAACGACACGAAGGCGCCGGCGCTGGAGCCGGCGAAGCTCTTCGACAACCTGTACGTCGTCGGCAACTCGGAGGCGACGGTCCACGCCATCGTCACGTCGCAGGGCATCATCCTGATCGACTCGGGCTACGCGGATCGCGTCGAGCCCGAAGTCGTCGAGGGGCTGAAGAAGGTCGGGCTCGATCCGGCGAACGTCAAGTACGTGCTCGTCGGACATGGCCACGGGGATCACTTCGGCGGGGCATCGTTCTTCCAGGAACACTACGGCGCGCGCGTCGGCCTGTCGGCCGCGGACTGGGACCTGATGTATCCGGCCAATCCTGCGCCTGGGCGCGGAAACGCGAATCAGGTGAAGCCGAAGCGCGATCTGGTGCTCGCCGAAGGGCAGCCGCTCACGCTCGGCGATACGACGGTCAGCTTCGTCGCGATTCCCGGGCACACGCCCGGCTCGCTCGCGTTCATCTTTCCGGTGAAAGACGGAAAGCGCCGGCACGTCGCCGGGCTGTTCGGCGGGACGATCCTCACGGTCGATCGCATCACGACGCCTGGCCTGCAGCAGTACGTGCAGTCGATCGCGCATTATCTCGACGTCGCGAAGCGGATGAAGGTAGACGTCGAAGTTCAGAACCATCCGCTGTTCGACATGACGCCGGAGCGGCTGGCCGCGCTCAAGACGAGGAAGGCCGGCGATCCGAATCCGTTCCTGGTCGGCAACGGACGCTACCTGAAGTTCTGGAGGATCGTGTCGGAGTGCATGGACGCGGAAATCGCGAGACGCGAAGGGTAAACGCGGGCGGCGTCCTACTCCCGGAAAATACGCGACAGCGGCAGTTCGAGACCGGGCAGAAGCGACGTCGTCAGCACGTCGCCTGCCTCGAGCGAGAGCTCGCTGACGCGTCCGAACCCGTCGCGCTCGCGGCGATAGACCCGCACGACATCCGTCTCCGGATCCACCACCCAGTACTCATCGACACCGGAGCGCTCGTACAAGCGCTTCTTGACGGTCTCATCGCGCCTGCGGGTCCCTGGCGATCCAATCTCGATCACGAGGTTGGGTGCGCCGCGCACGTGCTGCGGCGTCACGACTTCCGCCATCCGCTCGTTCGACAGGTACAGCAGATCCGGTTCGACGACGTCGAAGTTCGAAAAGACGACGTCGAACGGCGCGTAGAACACGCGTCCGACCGGATGCTCCTGGAGCCAGGCACGGACGAGGAAATGAATGTTGCCGGAGACCTGCTGGTGCTTCGTATTCGGCGACGGCGTCACGTAGTGCTCTCCGTCGATCAACTCATGCCGCTTCCCATCGTCTGGGAAGAGCAGGAAGTCGTCGTAGGTGAGCTTCAGCCGAGGGCTGGCCGGATTCACGCGATCGCTCCCGGACATCGGCTCATTGTAGCGTCGTCTGGAGCACGGCGCATGCCCGTGCGCTCTGGAGGACACGCCGGTCATCCAGCCGTCTCGATCGAACATCGCCGCGCAGAAATTGCCAGCGCGCACGACGCACGCGGTGGCAGAATTCTCAGCATGAAGTACGCGCGGATTCTGCTGGCCAGCGTCGCCGTGCCGATCACGGCCATCGTCCTGATCTCGGCGATCGCCGTGGGCTACGCGTTTACGCTTGCGTTCGCGATTCGAGGCGCGCCCGATCAGGCACAGATTACGCGGTTCGCCCAGCATCTCGGGCGCATATCGTGGACGCCATCGCAGGCGATGTTGACCATCCCGTTTGCGATGTGGGCGAGCCGGACCTTCCGAGCGGGCGCATGGCTGTGCGGAACGATCGTCGGCATGCTCGTCGCCGCAATCGAGTTCGTTCCGGCGGGCGAAATCAGCGCGCCGAACATTTTGGACGCAGTGTTGATTGTGGGAGCGGGGTGCCTCGGCGGCGTGCTCGGTGCGCGCGTCCTTGCTGGCGCCGATCGCCGGCGCGCGAGCGATCGCCAGTTCACCAAATCACCCAGTGACCCAATCAAGTAGACTATCCGGTTGATGACCCCTCTGGATGAGACCTCTCAGGAAACCGTAGCCGCCGTCGTCGAACGACTGAAGACCACGCCCGGCGCGCTCCTTCCGATCCTGCACGCCGTGCAGGACGCGCTCGGGTACGTGCCTCCCGCGGCGGTGCCGATCATCGCCGAGGGTTTGAACCTCTCGCGCGCCGAC
>CAZOIK010000084.1:0-1573 GCA_964579765.1 uncultured Bifidobacteriaceae bacterium | reverse complement strand
AGATCGTCGTGATAGGCCGCCCAGTGCAGCGCCGTGGCGCCGTCGCCCTGGTGCGCGTTCACGTCGGCGTGCGCCGCGACCAGCGCCTCCACGCGCGCGCCGTCGCCGGCCCGCGCCGCCTCGAGGAGCGGCGCCTCGGCTGCCGCGGCACCGGCCGCGACGGTCACCACGATCGCGGCGGCGATCCAGGCGCCGCGGCGCGCGATCTCAGATCTCGGAGAGCAGCCGATCATCGATTCTGCCCGTGCTGTCGCCGATGCGGTCGAGGCTGACGCCGAACTTGTCGAGCAGCGTCAGGTGAAGATTCGCCAGCGGCGTCTCGTTCGCGAAGCGGATGTGGCGGCCGCCCTTCAGCCGCCCGGCGCCCCCGCCCGCGAGCAGCAGCGGGATGCTGCGCGGGTCGTGCGCGTTGCAGTCGCCCATGCCGGTGCCGTAGAGGAGCGTCGCGTGGTCGAGCAGCGAGCCGTCCCCGTCGGGCGTGTGCGCGAGGCGATCGAGCAGGTAGGCGAACTTCGTCACGTGATACGCGTTGATCTTCGCGACCTTGACGATCTTCTCCGGCTCCTGCTGATGGTGCGTGATCGGGTGGTGCGCGTCGGGCACGCCGATCTGCGGATACGTGACGCCGCTGAACTCCCGTCCGAGCATGAACGTAATCACGCGCGTCAGATCGGCCTGATACGCGAGCACCTGCAGGTCGCACATCAGCTTCACGTGGTCGTCGAAGCTGTCGGGCACGCCCGCCGGATGCTCGACCACCGGCAGCTCGCGGGCGCTCTGCTCTTCGGCGCGCGCGATCCGGCGCTCGACGTCGCGAATGGCGTCGAGGTACTCGACGAGCTTGCTGCGGTCGGCCGCTCCGATCGTCCCGCTGAGGCTGCGCGCCTCGGCGACGACCGAGTCGAGCAGGCTCCGGTCCTGCTCGATGCGCGCGCGCCGCGCCTGCGGCGTCGTGCTGCCGCTGTCGCCGAACAGCCGCTCGAACACGACGCGCGGGTTGTGTTCGGTCGGCAGCGGCGTGTTCGCGCTGCGCCACGAGATAGTGTTCGTGTAGGCGCACGCGAAGCCGACGTCGCAGGCGCCGGCCGTCTCGCCCGATTCGATCGCCAGCTCGAGCGACGCCAGCTGCGTGTGCCTCCCCGCCTCGTTGGCCAGCATCTGATCGACGGACGTGCCGGCGTCGAGCCACGTCTCGCTCGTCGGCGGCGAGACGTCGGTCAGAAAGCGCGTGCTGGCCTTGGCGTGCGCGCCGCCGGGACGTCCGGGCGTCGGCACGCAGGCGAGGCCGCTCAGCACGGCGAAGCGCTCGCGATGCGGCGCGAGCGCCGCGAGCGTCGGCGTCAGCTCGTACGCGCGGCCGTCGGCGGCCGGCGTCCAGCTCTGCATGATCATGCCGTTGACGATGTACATGACGCCGAAGCGGTGGACCGGCTGCGCCGCCGTCTTCGCCTGCGCCGTCAGCGCGGGCACCATGCCGTCCAGGAGCGGCAGCGCAATGGTCGCCCCCACCCCGCGCAGCATCGTCCGGCGCGACATCGCTTTTCTGCTGATGATCATGGCGCGTGCTCCTTCT
>CAZOIK010000083.1:0-4919 GCA_964579765.1 uncultured Bifidobacteriaceae bacterium | reverse complement strand
GACGCGCGCGGGCGCGCGACGCGGCGCGCGCTGCGCCACAGCGCCATCGCGACGTTGTCGCGGCCGAGCACGTTGGGGACGATGGCGTCGAGGCGGCGTACGGCGATGAAGCCGGCGTCGAGGCCGGCCGCGATCGCGCGCGCGAGGTCCGCCCGGTTCGTCCGGCTGGTGTCCTGGCCGTGCAGGGCTTCTTCGAAGGCGTGCATCGCGCGGAGCAGGTCGGTGCGGAACGCGGTCCGGAGGCCGTGCGCGCAGAAGGCGTCGGCGAGGTCGGCGGCGGCGTCGGCCATGGCCTGGGCGGCGGTGAGGAGCGCCAGATCGCCCTCCGCGGCGGGCATCCGGAAGATCTGCGCGAGGTCCGCGCGGTCGATGGCGAGGGCGCGAGCCGTACGGACGATCACCAGCAGCTTCTTGCGCAGCGCCTCGCGCGCACGCCGCTTGGCGCCCGTCGCGGCGCGCGCGTGTCCGCGCAAATCTCCCTGGGCGTGCGCCGCCACGTCGTCAACGGCCGCGGCAACCGCTGCGAACGACCGTCCGCCGACGCTGGCGGCGGGGAAGCGGTCGCGATAGTTCGTGCCGAACTGGCTCACGCGCGTCAGCATCTCGTGACGACGGATATCCTTGATGTTCATCGTGTCACCCTGACCCGCCGCATGGTACGCGTGCCGCATCGGCCCGCCGGCGCTTCTGCCGCGTTTTTGCGTGCAATTCCGGCCGTTCCGGCGGCTGCCTGGCGTGTTCCGGACGCAGCCGGCGCGTTCCGGTCGCGTCCGGCATGTGCCACTCGCGTCAAGGCGTGTTCCGATGCTGCCGACGCCGTTCCTGTGATGGCCGGCCGTGTTTCGATTACTCCCGGCGCTGTTCCAACGCGTCCGGCGCCGTGCCGGCGGCTCCGGCGGCTGGCTGGACCGAGACCTCGCGGGCATGTCAGGATACGGACCTCATCTTGAGCACATCGACACTCTCGAGCGACGCCGCGGCGTTTCGCCTGGTGCGGGCCGTCCAGGACCTGTCGCTGGCGCGGGACGTCGAGCGCATCCGCGAGATCGTCCGGACGGCCGCGCGCGACATCGCCGGCGCCGACGGCGCCACGTTCGTGCTGCGCGACGGCGATCGCTGCTACTACGTCGATGAGGACGCGATCGGGCCGCTGTGGCGCGGCCAGCGCTTTCCGATGACGGCCTGCATCAGCGGGTGGGCGATGCTCAACCGGCAGGCGGCGCGCGTGCCGGACATCTTCGTTGACGATCGGATTCCGATCGACGCGTATCGCGTGACGTTCGTCAAAAGCCTCGTGATGGTGCCGATTCGCGCCGACGATCCGATCGGCGCCATCGGGACGTACTGGGCCGAGCCGCACACCGCGTCGGACGCCGTCGTCGAGCTCCTGCAGGCGCTGGCCAACACGACGGCCGTGGCGATGGAGAACGTGCGCGTGTACCAGGAGCTCGAGCAGCGCGTGGCCGCGCGTACCAAGGAGCTCGAGGCCGCCAACGAGGAGCTGGACGCCTTCTCGCACTCCGTGTCGCACGATCTGCGCGCGCCGCTGCGTCATCTGGCCGGCTTCTCGGATCTGCTGCGGGCCGATCCGGCGCTCGGCGAACAGAGCCGCCACTACGCCGAGCGGATCGGCGCGGCGGCGCTGCGGATGTCGTCCCTCATCGAGAGCCTGCTGTCGTTCGCCCGGCTCGGACGCGCCGCGCTGACCAGGCGTCCCGTGGACCTGGCGGCGGTGGCGGGCGACGCGCAGCGCGAGGTCGTGGCCGACGCGGGCGACCGCGCGATCGAGTGGCGCATGGCGGCCGAGGGCGTCGTCTCGGCCGACGCGGACCTGCTGCGGCAGGTGTTCGTGAACCTGCTGTCGAACGCCGTGAAGTACACGCGCGGCCGATCGCCGGCCGTCATCGAAGTCGCCGTGCGCGACGACGTGGAGCCCGGCGCGCTGGCCGTGTGCGTGCGCGACAACGGGGCCGGGTTCGATCCGAAATACGCGGGACGGTTGTTCGGCACGTTCCAGCGGCTGCACACCGAGCGCGAGTTCGAGGGCACCGGGATCGGCCTCGCCAACGTCCGCCGGATCGTCCATCGCCATGGCGGCCGCACGTGGGCGGACGGCGTGCCGGACGGCGGCGCGACGTTCTGGTTCACGCTGCCCGTCTGAGCGGCGGTGCGCCGGCGCCGGCGACGCGCGGCGATCGGTCAGGGCAGGACGCGGAAGAGCGCCTGCATCCCGCGTTCGAAGTGCTCGTTCACGTGGCAGTGGAACAGCCACGTCCCCGGGTTGTCGGGCACCATGTCGGCGACCATCATCCCCATCGGGCCAATCGGGACGGTGTCGGCGCGCATGTTGTTGATCGTGGCCGTCTGGCCGTGCCAGTGCGCCGCATGCACGTCCTCCTCGTTGTCGTTCGCCATCAGGTACCAACGCACGCGCTCGCCGCGCGTCATCGTCAACAGCGGCAGGTTGCCGTCGATGAAGCCGTTGATCGTGTACATCAGGAACCGCTCGCGGAACGCCGGGTCGGTGCGTTTCAGCGCGGCCGGGGCAGGCGAGCGGGCGAGGTTGGCGTCGAAATACGCGCTGCGCGTTTCGTCGAAGATCGCGAACGCGGTGACGAACTCACGATCGACGTCGTTCGGCCGCCCGTCCGGACGGGCCGCGCCGGCGGCGGTGACGATGATCGGTCCGAGCAGACCCGTGTTCAGATCGCGAGGCTCGACGAAGTGCGAGTGGTACATCCAGAGGACGGAGCTCGGATCGCCGCTCGCCGGTCCCGCGCGTTCGGGCACGGTCCACACGTACGTGTGCGACTGCCCGGGCGCGATGAGATCGTCGGCATGCGCCTCGCCGCTCGTGCCGTCGTCGTACAGTGCGCCTTCCGAGGCCTTCGTGTAGGCGAGGCCGTGCGGATGCATGTTGCAGAAGATGTGGCTGTCGTTGCGAAAGACGACGACGACGGTGTCGCCGACCGTGGCGCGGATCAGCGGACCGAGGAGGCCGAGGTGTTGCCACGCGGGCGGACGCGTCGCCCGCGTCGAGAACGTGGCGTCGGTGTACTCGCGGTAGAGGACCTTGCGGAACGTGGTGGGCGTCGATGCCGCGTCCTCGCGTTCCGCGGACGGCGCGCCGGTCAGGTTTCGTCCGCGCGGGGCGTAGTCCCACAGGACGTCTTCGGCGGCGATGTAATAGGTGCGGGTGACGCCCGTGGCGTGCCGCGACGGCATCGTCCGGGACGGATGCGCGGCGTCGGTCGGCACGCCCGATGGCAACAGCGACAGCAGCACACCCAGAAGCAGCCATCCGGATCGTTTCATTGCTATGCCGGCGTCGTCGTGCATCGCTCATGCCGCGGGGCGCAGACTGGTGCTCTGGATCGCGGGCGGGCGAAGTCGCCGCGCGCGTGACGTTTAGTCGTGCCGGAGGGGATTCCCTGGCAAGATACCGGGCATGAGCTGGGTCGTCTACGCCTGGCTGTCCGCCGCCGCGGGTGAGCCCGATCGACAGATGAGCCTGCCGCTGACAGTCGTGCTGGCGGCGACGTTTCTCGGCGAGTCCGTCGGCTGGCGCCTGGGCGTCGGGGTGGCGCTGATGACGATTGGCGCGATGCTGACGATCGGGTGAGGCGTGGTCACAGCGCGCGGGCGCGGACCCAGCCCTCGGCGGCGAGGCTCTGCTGCAGCTGGCCGACGCGCTGGCGGAGCTTCATGAACTGGTCGATGCGCTCGACCGTCTCGACGCCGTCCGCGTCCACCATGTGCAGCTCGTAGGTGCCCGGGAGCTCGCGGACCTCGACAATCGACGTCTCGACGCCGCGCTGGAACCACAGGACCATTCTTTAGGCCTATCGGCGGTGCGAGCCGACAGCAACAGGTGAGAGGCGAACCTACGCGTGTTGGACAGAAGGGAATCTACTAAAATGGTGGCGAGGGGCGAATCGAACCGTCGACACTACGATTTTCAGTCCGCTCTCTCGAAAACGCAGAAGCCGCTGATTTGCTGCAAAGTTCGACGCATCCGTCAGTTGCCGCGCTGCAGAATCTACGTGCCGTGACGAGAATTACGACGCGTTAGCTGCCGATGGGGACAATTTCGGGGACAGCTATTCCGTGTGTCCGAGAACAGCGATGGTGTTGTGCCAAATCTGGCCATCACCGCTCCGAACTGTCTGCGTTCCGACGTGCAACAACTGGTAACCGTGCTCCTCGATGTAGTGATTGATCGCGTCCGCTACGCCTCTTGAATTGGTCGTGTCTAGACCTTCGCCGCACGAACAGGCCCACGCCGCCCCGCCGATCACATCAACCGTTGTTTTGATGTCACGCATTGCGTTCTCCGCTAATCCGCTGACTTCTTCTTCTTTCCGATCCCAGATTTCTTGCTTACGCCGTCGTCCGCATCCGGCCCATCGCCTTCAGGCAGCTCCAGCAACGGCGGTCCCTCGATCCGCTCGAACCGCATCTTGCTCAGCGCAGTGATTGGAACAGCCATTTCTTTCTGCTTCTGATCTGCGGAGGGCGGCAATGCAGTTCGTACCTCGAAATTGAATCCTCTTTCCATTCTTGCGGCGACGCCTCTGATTCGGACACGAACGCCAGACCGGAGTTCATTCAGTCGCCCCTCGTTCGTCACAACCGTGTGCTGAAAGATTTCCGCCTCAAGCTCGTCGATCTTATCTTCCAGTTTCTTCTTGCCTTGCGCGCCGAGCTTTTCGGCCACTTCCGGATCAACGCCGAGTTCTTCGGCTTGTTTGCGGAGGTGACGCCACTTCGCGATCATGTCGAGCGTCATTTTCACGCCGCCAACGATGGTCGCTACCCCCTTGGCGACAGCCAGTGACGTTTGCAGATCGATTCCGAATCCGCTCGATCGCAACGTGCGCACAGTTGGTTCTTCAGGCTTGCCTGTTTCAACTTCCGCC
>CAZOIK010000082.1:0-3462 GCA_964579765.1 uncultured Bifidobacteriaceae bacterium | reverse complement strand
CGGGTGCAGACCCGAGACGAGCAGCACCGTCTGGCGCGCTCGTCCGCGGGGGGTATAGACCCGGGCGCGAAACGACTCCTGCCGTCCGGAGATCGCAATCAGCCGTTCGGTGACCGGCACGGTGTCGAGGTCGGCCAGTCGCCGGAGCAGCCCCTGCCGATCGGCCGCGCGATACACGAGCGAGAAGCCGTGAAGGTCGCGAAGGAGGAGGGTCGCCGTGACGAGAATGGCGACGGACGCAACGGCGATCGCGAGGGTGCGGCGTAGCTTCACATGCCCCGCCTGTCAGAAAAGACGCAAGAGCCGGGCCGCCCGAGGTGGCGACTTTCCGGCACGGGCGTGGCGCGAAAATGGCAACGGCGTCAGAAGAGCGGGGGACCGTCAATGCCGAAGCTGAAGCGGAAGGGCGAGCCGCTGATCGACTGGCGCGAGCCCGAACGAAATGCGCACGTGCTCGACTGGCGGGGGCGCGCGCACGCCTTCGGGATTGTGCCGCTCGATCGCGAGCCCGTCGAGCCACCGCCCGTCGAGGCGCCAGAACGGTTGCTGGAAGAGGACGAACCTGAAGCGTTCGGCGAGCAGCCGATCGCGCAGGCCGAGGACGACGCCCTCGCTCCCGAGGAGCTCGAGGAGGCGCCCGAGGCGCACCTGCGGCGCGAAGAGCTCGACCTGGTCGGCGTGTACCTGCGGCACATCGGGCGACGCAAGTTGTTGACGGCGGAAGAGGAGCGCGACATCGGCCGCGCCATGGAAGCAGCGCGGAGCGCGGTCGTGGCGGAGCTGGTGACCATTCCGTCCGCCCGCCGCACGCTGCTCGCGCTCGCCGACGCCGTCGAGCGTGGCGAGGCGCCGGCGGCCGAGCTGATTCTTCTGCCGGACGGCGGCGAGCTCAGGCCGGACCGGGTCGCCCCGATTCTGCGCGCGTTCAGGCGCGTGCGTCGCCTCGAACGCGAGATCGAGGCGTGTGCCCGGCGCATCGAGCACGCGCGATCCACGGCGGCGAGCCGCGCGAAGTGGCGCGCCGCCATCGCGCGCCTCGAAGGCAGGATGCAGACCGTGCTTCGCGATCTGCCGCTCCGCCCCTCGGCGATCGACGACATCGTTGCCGAGCTGCGAGGGCTCGACGACCCGTCCGTCCGCCAACACGTTCAGCGCGTGCGCGCGCACGAGCAGGCCCTGCTCGACGCGAAGCATCGTCTGATCGAGCCGAACCTGCGCCTGGTCGTCTCGATCGCGAAGCGTTATCTCGGCCGCGGCGTCTCCATGCTGGATCTGATTCAGGAAGGCAACATCGGCCTGATGAAGGCCGTCGATCGATTCCAGTATCGCCGCGGGTTCAAGTTCTCGACGTACGCGACGTGGTGGATCCGCCAGCAGATCGGACGCGCGGTCGCCGATTACGGACGTACCATCCGGCTTCCGGTGCACGCGGTCGAATCGCTCACGAAAGTGACACGGGCGCGCGTCGAGTTGACCGCGGAACTGGGCGGCGAACCCACCACCCGGCAGCTGGCGGAGCGCACGGGGCTCAACGTCGAGAAGATCGAATTGCTGCTCGGAGCGGCCGTGCCGCCCGCGTCGCTCGAGACGCCGCTCGGCACCGGCTCAGAGGCGACGCTGGGCGAAGTGGTGCGCGACACGCGACGGACGCCTGAAGAAGACATGATGCGCAGCCAGCTGGCCGTCGAGGTCGAACGGGTCATGAGCGGCCTGGACGATCGCGAACGCGAAGTGCTGCGGCTGCGTTATGGCCTGGGCGTCGATCGCGAATGTTCGCGCGAGGAGGTCGCGCGCCGTCTGTCGCTGTCGCGCGAACGGGTCCGCCAGATTGAAGCGGCCGCCATCGCGAAGCTCCGCGCGTCGCGCGGTCACGCGGCGGCCTGAGCGTGGTCACCTGAACCGTCGCGCCAGGGCGGCGATCGTCGTGATCAGCTCGCCGGGATCGATCGGCTTGGCGAGGTGGAGCTGAAAGCCGGCTCGCAGCGCTTTCGTCCGATCTTCCGATCGCGCGTAGGCCGTCAGCGCGGCCGCTGGAATCTCGCGCACGCGCGGGTGGGCGTGCCGGCGCAGTTCCTCGAGCAGCGCGAAGCCGTCGAGCTGCGGCATCCCCAGGTCGGCGACCAGCACGTCCGGCACTTCCGCGTTCAGCACGTGCAAGGCTTCAAGTCCCGACGAGGCCATGGTGACCCGCGCGCCAGCGGCTTCGAGCACTTCAGAGACGAGCGCCAGTGCATCGGGTTCGTCGTCCACCGTCAGGACGTGGATGCCGCTCAGATCGACGGACACGACGTCGGAGGGCGAGACGACCGCGCGCGGATGGACGCGCGGCTCGGGCGCCTGTCGCGGGTGGACGATCATCAGCGGCAGCTTGATGCGGAAGGTCGCGCCGTGTCCCGTGCCGCCGCTCGCGACGTCGATCGTCCCGCCGTGCATCTCCGTCAGCTGACGCGCGATGGAGAGCCCGAGCCCCAGGCCGCCGTGCTTGCGCGTCGTGCCGGAATCGGCCTGGCGGAAGCGCTCGAACACGAGAGGCAGGAAGTCATCGGGAATGCCGATGCCCGTGTCGCTCACGACGATCTCGACGTGCGAGTTGACGCGCTCGAGCCGCACCTGCACTTTGCCGCCGCGATTGGTGAACTTGACGGCGTTCGACAGGAGATTCCAGAGGATTTGCTGCAGCCGTTCGGGATCGCCGGAGATCGGCGGCGTCAGCGGATCGAGGATGCTCTCGAGGCGCACGCCTTTCGCCTCGGCCGCCGGGGCGATTCCCTCGAGCGCGGTCCGGACGAGACCGGGAAGTTCGATCGGCTGCACGTCCAGGCGAATCTTGCCGGACACGATCCGCGAGATGTCGAGGACGTCCTCGACGATCTGCGTGAGCGACGTCGCGTTCCGCTCGATCGTGGCGATCGCCTTGTGCTGTTTCTCGGGGTTGACGACGCCGGAGCGCAGCATGCGCGCGTATCCGAGAATCGCGTTCAGCGGCGTGCGCAGTTCGTGCGACAGCGTCGCGAGAAAGTCGTCCTTGACTCGATTCGCGTCCTGAACGCTGGCATAGAGATGTGCGTTCTCGAGCGCGACCGACGCCCACGCCGCCACGCCGGCCGCGAGCCGCTCGTGGCTGCCGGTGAACCGCCCCGGCTGCGAGTGGCCGAAGAAGAGCCCGCCGATGACGCTGCCGTCGCGCCCCTTCACCGGCACCGCGAGGTAGCTGCGCGGGGGAGGGTGCCCCGGCGGCATCCCCGCATTCGGCACCAGGTTCTCGTGTCGCGGATCGCTCGTGACGTCGTCGCTGCGCACGATGTCCGTGCCGGTGAACGTCGGCTGGAAGACGCCGAATTCGGCCGTGGTCAACTCGGTGCCGGCGTCGGTCACCGCCTGCACCACCTTGTCCCGATCGAGATCCGACGCCACGACGGTGCCCACGCGGTTGAGCGCCTCGGTGATCGCCGTGTGCTCCTG
>CAZOIK010000081.1:0-17185 GCA_964579765.1 uncultured Bifidobacteriaceae bacterium | reverse complement strand
TGCGGCCGGCCGCGCGCCTACATGCGCAAGTTCGCGCTGTGCCGCCTGTGCTTCCGCAAGCTCGCGCTCGAGGGCGACATCACGGGAGTGACGAAGAGTAGTTGGTGATTGAGCATTTGAGGATTTGAGAATTCGTGATTTGAGGAGCTCGAATCACGGATTGCTGAATCGCAGATCACCAGATTCAAAGGTTCGATATGACTGACCCGATCGCAGACATGCTCACGAGGATCCGCAACGCCGTCACCGCGAAGCACACGCGCGTGGACATGCCGGCGTCGCGCATCAAGGCCGACATCGCGCGGATTCTGCAGGACGAGGGCTACATCCAGGGATTCAAGGTGCTCGACGAGACGGACGGCAAGTCGGGCGCCGCGAAGCTGCTCCGCCTGTTCCTCAAGTACGGACCGCACGGCGAGCGTCTCATCACGGGCGTCGAACGGATCAGCCGTCCCGGCCGCCGCGTCTATTTCGGGCGCGACGACGTGCCGGAGGTGCTGGCGGGGCTCGGCACGAGCATCCTGACGACGTCGCGCGGCGTCATGACCGGCAGGGCCGCGGTCAAGGCCGGTGTCGGCGGCGAAGTGCTCTGCAACATTTGGTGACGAACAATGTCTCGAATCGGCAAGAAACCCATTCCGATCCCCAAGGGCGTCACCGTCAAGGTGGTGGACGGCGCGCTCGACGTGCAGGGCCCGAAGGGCAAGATGCGCCAGGCGATGCCGCCGGGCATCACGTTCGTCGTCGCCGACGGCGCGCTCCAGGCCTCGCGCGCGTCCGACGCCCCCGAGCTCGCGAAGTACCACGGGCTGGCGCGCAGCCTGGCGGCCAACGCCGTCCTCGGCGTCACCGAGGGCTTCAAGAAGGACCTCGACATCGTCGGCGTCGGCTACCGCGCGGAGATGAAAGGGAAGCAGGTGATCTTCGCGCTCGGCTACTCGCACGCCGTCGTGTTCGACGTGCCGGCGGGGATCGACATCGCGATCGACAAGCAGACGCACATCACCGTGACCGGCGTGGACCGGCAGCTCGTCGGACAGGTCGCCGCGAACATCCGGCGCCTGCGCAAGCCCGACCCGTACAAGCAGAAGGGCGTGCGGTACACGGGTGAAGTGCTGAAGAAGAAGGCGGGCAAGACGGGCGCGAAGTAAGACACGGCGCCTGCGGCTCAGCGTGAGTTCGCGGCGGGGTGGGCCCCGCCGCCGGTGGAAAAACGTTATGAAGATCAAGACGAAAGCGGATCGCCGCGAGCGGATTCACCTCCGGCAGCGCAAGCGGATCATGGGGACGACCGAGCGGCCGCGCCTGAGCGTGTTCCGCAGCGTGTCGCACATCTACGCGCAGGTGATCGACGACCTGAGCGGCAAAACGCTCGTCTCGGCGGCGTCCACCGATCCGAAGCTCAAGGGGGCGTTTGCGAAGGACGCCCGCGGCGGCAACCTGAAGGGCGCCGAGGCGATCGGCAAGGCCATCGCCGAGCGATCGATCGAGAAGGGCATCAAGCGGGTGGTCTTCGATCGCGGCGGCTTCCTCTATCACGGGCGCATCCGCGCCGTGGCCGACGCCGCGCGGAAGGCTGGTCTGGAGTTCTAGATGAGATTGAAGACTCGAGAGCGGATCGACGCGTCGCAGTTGGACATCAAGGACACGGTCGTCTCGATCAACCGCGTCACGAAGGTCGTCAAGGGCGGCAAGAACCTGAGCTTCAGCGCGCTGGTCGTCGTCGGCGACGGCCACGGCGTGGTGGGCTTCGGGATCGGCAAGGCCAAGGAAGTGCCGTCGGCGATCAAGAAAGGCATCGAGGCGGCCAAGAAGAACCTGATTCGCGTGCCGCTCGCCGGCTCGACGATTCCGCACCGCGTGCTCGGCAAGTTCGGGTCGGGCAGCGTGCTGCTGAAACCGGCGCCCGACGGCACCGGCATCATCGCCGGCGGCGCGGTGCGCGCGGTGGTCGAATCGGCGGGGATCACCAACATCCTGACGAAGTCGCTCGGGTCGGCCAACCCGCACAACGTCGTGCGCGCGACGTTCACCGGGCTGGGGTCGCTCAAGGACCCCGTGTCGATCGCGCGGCTGCGCGGCAAGGAGCTTGAAGAGCTCACGCAGGCGAGTGCTTAGCCATGGCGAATGAACGGACGGATACGAAGGGCGCGACCGTGAAGGTCACGCTCGTGAAGAGCCCGATCGGGTTCAAGGACAACCAGGAAGTGGTCGCGCGCGGCCTCGGCCTCCGCAAGCTCAACTCGACGGTCGAGCTGAAGGACACGCCGGCGATCCGCGGCATGATTCACAAGATTCGTCATCTGGTCGAGGTCGAGTAATGGATCTCAGCAATCTCAAGCCGCCCAAGGGCGCGACGCACGCGAAGAAGCGGATCGGCCGCGGACAGGGGTCGGGCCAGGGCAAGACGGCCGGACGCGGGCACAAGGGCGCGAAGTCGCGGTCGGGCTTCAAGTTCAAGCGCGGGTTCGAAGGCGGCCAGATGCCGCTGCACCGCCGCGTGCCCAAGCGCGGGTTCCACAACCCGTTCCGCGTGGCCTACGAAGTGGTGAACCTCGATCTGCTCGCGGCGAAGTTCGACGCGGGCACGGTCGTCACGCCGGAGCTGCTGCGCGAGCGCGGGCTCGTCGCCGGCAGCGACCGGCCGATCAAGATCCTGGCGCGCGGCGACGTCGGCAAGGCGCTCACCGTGCGCGCGCACAAGTTCAGCGGGAAGGCCTCGGAGAAGCTCCAGGCGGCCGGCGGAAGCGCGGAAACGATCGCGTAGGGAACCTGTTATGGCCACGGACAACAGCCTGAAGAACATCTTCGCCGTCTCAGAGCTGCGGAACAGGATTCTGTTCACGCTGGCGCTGTTCTTCGTCTACCGCATCGGCAGCCACATCGTCGTGCCCGGCGTGGACGTGCGCGCGCTCGACGAGTTCGCGCAGCAGCTCGGCAAGAACAGCATGTTCGGGCTGTACGACATGTTCACCGGGAACAACCTGTCGAAGGTGACGATCTTCGCGCTGGGCATCATGCCCTACATCAGCGCGGCGATCATCCTGCAGCTGCTCGCGGTGGTCTGGCCGTACCTCGAAAAGCTGTCGAAGGAAGGCGAGCTCGGCCGGCGCAAGATCACGCAGTACACCCGCTACGGCACGATCTTCCTGAGCGTCGTGCAGTCGCTCGGCATCGCGGTCTTCCTCGAGCGCAACACGACGCCGAGCGGCTTCCATCTGGTGATGAACGCCGGCTGGGGCTTCCGGCTGATGACCGTGCTCACGCTCACGACCGGCACGTGCTTCATCATGTGGCTGGGCGAGCAGATCACCGATCGCGGCATCGGCAACGGGATGTCGCTCATCATCTTCGCCGGCATCATCGTCGGCTTCCCGCGCGGCGCGATGACGACGTTCGACCAGGTGCGGACCGGACAGCTCAGCCCGCTGCGGATCGTGTTCCTGATGATCCTCATGGTGGTCGTCGTCGCGGCGATCGTGTTCGTCGAGCGCGGCTACCGCAGGGTGACCGTGCAGTACGCGAAGCGCGTGGTCGGCCGCCGGATGTACGGCGGGTCGAGCACGCACATCCCGCTGAAGGTGAACACGGGCGGCGTCATGCCGGTCATCTTCGCGTCCTCGATTCTCGCGTTCCCCGCGACGATCGCCCAGAGCATGTTCAAGGGTCCGTGGGTGGACTCGATGGTGCAGCAGCTCGGCATCGGCATGCCGCTCTACAACATCCTGTACATCGTCGGGATCATCTTCTTCACGTACTTCTACACGGCGATCATCTTCAACCCCGACGACGTCGCGGAGAACATGCGGAAGTACGGCGGCTTCGTGCCCGGCATCCGGCCCGGCAAGCGCACGGCCGAGTACATCGACACGATCCTGACCCGCGTCACGGTGGCCGGCGCGGTCTACCTCGCGATCATCGCGATTCTGCCGCAGTGGCTGATGAGCGGCTTCAAGGTCGCGCCGATTCCGTTCGTGGGCGACTGGCTCGACGCCAACCTGCCGAAGTTCATCACCGACGGCATGAACGTGACGTTCTTCTTCGGCGGCACGTCGCTCCTCATCGTCGTCGGCGTGACGATGGACACCGTGCAGCAGGTGGAGTCGCAGCTCATCATGCGGCACTACGACGGGTTCATGAAGAAGACGCGGCTGCGCGGGCGGCGCGGATAGGCCGTGTCGACCAACGTCATCATGCTCGGCCCTCCGGGTGCCGGCAAAGGAACGCAGGGCGAGCGCTTCGCGATGGGGCACCGGATCCCGCGCATCTCGACGGGCGACATCCTGCGCGACGCCGTGCACGCCGGCACCGAGGTCGGCAGGGCGGCGAAGGTGATCATGGACCGCGGCGAGCTGGTCAGCGACGAGGTGATGATCGGCATCGTCACCGAACGGCTGGCGCGGCCCGACGCCCTGAACGGATTCGTGCTCGACGGGTTTCCGCGCACCGTGGCGCAGGCGAAGGCGCTCGACGCGCTGATGGCGGGACGCGATCCGCTGATCGTGCTCGACATCGTCGTGCCCGAGGCGGAGCTGGCGCGGCGGCTGGGCGCGCGGCTGATCTGCCAGGATTGCGGCCACAACGCCGACGGCAAGGAGACCGAGCCGGGGCGGTGCCACTTCTGCGGCGGGAAGCTGACGCAGCGCGCCGACGACAATGCGGCCGTCGTGCTGGAGCGGTTCAAGATCTACCAGCGCGCCACGAAGCCGCTCGTGGACTTCTACCACGGCCGCCCGACGTTCCGGTCGATCAACGGCGCGCAGCCGCTCGATCGCGTCGCGGCCGATCTGGCGGCCGCCGTTGACGACATCACGAGCGGGGCGGGGATGGCGAGCGGCGGGGGCGCGCGGTGATTGTCTGCCGGTCGGCTGCCGAGCTCGGGCAGATGCGCGAGGCCGGACGCCTGGTCGGCGAGGTGCTGACGGAGCTCGCCGCGGCCGTCGCGCCGGGGGTCAGCACGGCGGATCTCGACGCGCTGGCCGAGAAGCGCATCCGGCAGGCGGGCGCGACGCCGGCGTTCAAGGGATATCACGGATATCCCGCGACGATTTGCGCGTCGGTGAACGACGAGGTGATTCACGGCATCCCGTCGGGCCGCCGCGTGCTGAACGAAGGCGACGTGATCTCGATCGACGTCGGCGCGGCGCTGAACGGGTATTTCGGCGACAGCGCCGTGACGCTGCCGGTCGGGAAGATTTCGGAGAAGGCGGCGACGCTGCTGCGCGTCACCGAGGAGTCGCTCTACAAGGCGATCGAGGCGGCGCGCCCGGGCAACCGCATCTCCGACATCGGCCATGCCGTGCAGAAGCACGTCGAGGCCTACGGGTTTTCCGTCGTGCGCGAGTTCGTCGGCCACGGCATCGGCCAGCAGATGCACGAAGTGCCGCTGGGGCCCAACTACGGGCTGCCGGGCCACGGGCCGCGGCGGGCCGAGGGCATGGTGCTCGCGATCGAGCCGATGGTGAACGCGGGCTCGCCGGCGGTGAAGGTGCTCGCGGACGGCTGGACCGCGGTGACGCGCGACGGCAGCCTGTCGGCGCACTTCGAGCACACGGTGGCCGTGACAGCAGGGGAGCCGTGGATCCTGACGGCCAGGGAAGTGCCGGTCAGCGCCCGAAAGTGAACGACGCCGTGGCCGGCGTCGTCGTCGAGGTGCTTCCGCACGCGATGTACCGCGTGCGGCTGGACGACGGCGCCCAGGCGGTGCTGGCGCACGTCGCCGATCGGATCGATCGGAACTTCGTGCGCGTGCTGGTCGGGGATCGCGTCGCGCTGGAGTTGTCCGGCGCGGACAAGGGCCGCGGCCGCATCGTCCGGAAGATTTGAGAATGCGAGAATTTGAGAATCTGAGGATTTGAGGATCTGATGAAGGTTCGAGCGTCGGTCAAACGGATTTGCGACAAGTGCAAGATCGTCCGCCGCAAGGGCGTGGTGCGGGTGATCTGTCCGAACCAGAAGCACAAGCAGCGGCAGGGCTAACCAGGGCAACGGGCAACAGGGCATAGGGCAAAGGGCAGAGAGCATATGGCACGAATTGCCGGCGTGGATTTGCCGATCGCGAAGCGCGTCGAGATCGGCCTGACGTACATCTACGGCATCGGGCGGAAGCGCTCGAACGACATCCTCAAGGACGCGGGCGTGAGCCCGGACGTCCGCGTGAAGAACCTCACGGAAGACGACGTGCGGAAGATCAGCCGCGTCATCGAGGAGCAGGGCGGCGTCGAGGGCGACCTGCGCAAGGACATCTCGATGCACATCAAGCGGCTGATGGAAATCGGCTCGTACCGCGGCGCGCGCCACCGCCGGAGCCTGCCCGTCCGCGGACAGCGCACCAAGACCAATGCGCGCACGCGCAAAGGCCCGCGCAAGGGCGCCATCGCAAAGAAGAAGGTCATCTAATTTATGGCGAAGAGCGAACCGCAGGCCGACGCGGCCGTCCCCGAAAAAGGCGAGAAGAAGGAAGGGGCCGGCAAGCGCAAGAAGACGTTCAAGAAGCGCGGCGAGAAGCGCATCGTCCACCACGGCCTGGCGCACATCCAGGCGTCGTTCAACAACACCGTGGTGACCATCACCGACACCGAGGGCAACGTCGTCGCGTGGTCGAGCGCCGGCGGCATCGGCTTCAAGGGATCGCGCAAAGGGACGCCGTTCGCGGCGACGCAGGCGGCGCTCAATGCGGGCAACGCCGCGAAGGCCGTGGGCATGCGGTCGCTCGACGTGCGCGTGAAAGGCCCCGGTTCTGGCCGCGAATCCGCCGTCCGCGCGCTTCAGACGGTCGGCCTCGAGGTGAAGTCGATTCGAGACGTCACGCCGATTCCGCACAACGGCTGCCGCCCGCCAAAGAGGAGACGCGTGTGAATGGCAGATGGCCGAATTGCAGAACTGCAGAATTGAATCCTGCCCTCCTGCGATCCCGCCATTCTGAAATTTTCCAGGAGTATTAATGGCTCGATATATCGGACCGGTCTGCCGTCTGTGCCGCCGCGAGGCGATGAAGCTGTTCCTGAAGGGCGAGCGCTGCTATACGGAGAAGTGCGCGATCGAGAAGCGCAACTTCCCGCCCGGCCAGCACGGGAAGACTCGGAAGGCCAAGATGCAGGGCTACGGCATCCAGCTGCGCGAGAAGCAGAAGGTGAAGCGCATCTACGGCGTGCTCGAGGATCAGTTCCGCCGCTATTTCGAGCAGGCGGAGCGGACGCGCGGCATCACGGGCGAGACGCTGCTGCAGTTGCTCGAGCGCCGGCTCGACAACGTCGTCTACCGCCTCGGGCTGGGTACGTCGCGGTCGCAGGCGCGCCAGCTCGTGCGCCACGGCCACATCCAGGTGAACGGCCGCAAGGTCGATCTCCCGTCCTACTCGGTGAGGGCGGGCGACGTCGTCACCGTGATCGGGCGCAGCCAGAAGAACGTCACGATCGAGCACGCGATGGAAGAAGTGAAGGGTCGCGGGATCCCCGAGTGGCTCTCGTTCGACCCGAATTCGATCAGCGGCCGCGTCGTCTCGATGCCGACGCGCGCGCAGATCAACCTGCCCGTGCAGGAGCAGCTGATCGTGGAGTTGTACTCGAAGTAAGAAGTGAGAAGTTGGAACTTGGAAGTTGGAACTGAGGTTCTCAGTTCGTAGCTCTCACTTCTGACTTCTCACTTCCGTCATCCGCCGGCCCGCAGCCTTACACAGACCTGCGGCGGGAGGCCGGCGGTCACTTGCAGGTCTGGAGGCGCATCTGTGCGCCCGTAGGCGACGAAAGGAACAAGACCCATGCTGTGGAAAGGTTTTCAGCGGCCCAAGCGGCTCGAGTTCGAGCGTGAGACCCTGACCGATCGGTTCGGACGGTTCTATGCGCAGCCGTTCGAGCGTGGATTCGGCACGACGATCGGCAATGCGCTGCGGCGCGTCCTGCTGTCGTCGATCGAAGGCGCGGCGATCACGGCGGTGAAGATCGACGGCGTGCTCCACGAGTTCTCGCCGATTCCCGGCGTCGTCGAGGACGCGACCGACATCATTCTCAACCTGAAGCAGATTCCGCTGAAACTGCACGTCGATCACACCAAGACCCTGATCCTGCGGGTGGACAAGGCCGGCGAGGTCCGCGCGCGCGACATCCAGGTCGATCAGGACGTCGAGATCCTCGAGCCCGACGCGCACATCGCGACGGTCGCCGAGGGCGGCAAGCTCCACATGGAGATGCGCATGAAGCGCGGCCGCGGCTACGTGTCGGCCGACAAGAACTTCGACGAGGACCTCGGCATCGGCTGGATTCCGATCGACTCGGTCCACTCGCCGATCAAGAAGGTGAACTATCTCGTCGAAGCCGCGCGTCTGGGACAGACGACCGACTACGACAAGCTGACCGTGGACGTCTGGACGAACGGGTCGATTGCCGCGCGCGACGCCGTGTCGCTCGCCGCGAAGCTGATTCGCGACCACCTGAACATCTTCATCAACCTCGAAGAGGGTGAGGGGCAGGCCGCCGAGGCGTCGGCCGATCAGCCGCGGTCCGGCGTCAGCAACGAAAACCTCGACAAGAGCGTCGAGGAGCTCGAGCTCTCCGTGCGGTCGTACAACTGCCTCAAGAACGCGAACATCCGCACGATTCGCGAGCTGGTGCAGAAGACCGAAGCGGAGATGCTCAAGACGAAGAACTTCGGGCGCAAGAGCCTGAACGAGATCAAGGAGATCCTGCACACGATGGGCCTGAGCCTCGGCATGCGTGTCGATCAGGCCACGGCGAGCCAGGACTAGCTGCAATGAGACATCGAGTCGCACATCGAAAACTGGGCCGCGTGACGGAGCATCGCATCGCGATGCTCCGCAACCAGGCGACCGCGCTGCTCCGCCACGAGCACCTCGAGACGACGGTGCCCCGGGCGAAGGAACTGCGTCCGTTCGTCGAACGCCTCATCACGATCGCGAAGCGCGGGCTGGCGGCCGGCGACGCCAACGGCAAGACGCTGAACGCGCGCCGTCTCGTCATGCAGGATCTGCAGGACCGCGAGGTCGTCTCCAAGCTGTTCGACACGCTTGCGCCCCGGTTCGCCGAGCGCCCCGGCGGCTACACGCGGCTGCTGCGCATCGGCTTCCGGCGCGGCGACAGCGCGGAGGTCGCGCAGGTGGAGCTCATCGGCAGCGAGTTCAACCCGCGCGCTCAGGCCGAAGGCGAGGCCAAGGCCGAAGGCGAGAAGCCGAAGACCAAGGGCGTCGGCGGCCGGCTGCGGGCCGCGGCCGAGCGCATGCGCGGCAAGAAGGACGAGGGCGGCGGCAAGGTGTCGACGAAGCCCTCGAAGGGCGTCAGGCAGAAGAGCACGACGCCGCGCAAGGCCGGCGGCAGCTAACTCATTTCACGGGCGGGGCGCCGCAGCGCGAATCACGACAGCGCCGCCGCGCCGGCCTCGGCGCACGCTTCGTCTTCCGCGCTCGACCCGCCCGAAATCCCGAGCGCGCCAATCAACACGCCGCCGACGACAATCGGCACGCCGCCCTCGACGGGCACGGCGCCGTTGAGCCGCAGCACCAGCAGTCCGTCGCCGCCGCGCGCCAAACGCTCCTGGAACATCTTCGTCGGCCGCTTGAAGATCGCCGCCGACCGCGCCTTGTCTTCCGCAATCAGCACGCTGCCGACCTGCGTCTGATCCAGCTTCTCCAGATACACGAGGTGGCCGCCGGGATCGACGACGGCGGCGACGACGGTCCAGCCGTGCTCGCGCGCGGGCGCGAGCGCGGCGTCGGCGACCTTCTTCGCCTGCGCGAGGGTGATGGACGGCCCGTACGGCGGCAGTTTCGGGCCGGGGGCAGGGCGAACCGACGAATCGCTCATGGCGTGCTCCGCGTGTGCGCGCTTATTTCGACTGGCCGCCGAGCCTTCGGTAGACTTCGTGCGCGACGACGAAGTCGTTCTTGTCGAGGCCGAGGCCGCGGCAGGCGTTCATCATCTCGTTGGCGGCGGCGGCGAGCGGCACCGGACTGCCGAAGCGCCGCGCCATGTCGAGCACGAGCAGCATGTCCTTCTGCTGCAGCGTGACGTCGGCGAGCGGCACCTTCGGCATCTTGCCTTCGAGGATGAAGGGACCGCGATAGCCGAGCACGGGTGCGGCCGTCACGCTTTTGAGGAAGGCGTCGAGCGCGACCTCGCGGGCCACGCCGCCTTTCTCCGCCAGCGCCATCGCCTCGCCGAACGCAATCACCTCGACCATCAGCAGCGCGTTGACGGCGAGCTTCATCGTCACGGCCTGTCCGCTCGGGCCGATGTAGGTGACCTTCGGTCCGATCGCGCGCAGGACCGGCTCGACGCGCTCGAACGTCGCCTTGTCGCCGCCGATCATCAGCGACGCGTTGCCTTGCTCCACCGTGACCGGGCTGCCCGAGAGCGGCGCGTCGAGCATCACGAACCCGCGCTTCTCGAATTCGGCGGCGACCGCGCGCGTGACGTCGGCCGCGATGGTGCCCATGTCGATGTAGACGCCGCCGGGCCGGATCCCCGCGAGCACGCCGTTGTCGCCGAGCGCCACGGTTTTCACGGCCGCGCCGTCCGTGACGATCGAGAAGGTGATCTCCGAGGCCGCCGCCACCGCCGCGGGGCTGTCCGCCCACGCCATGCCCCTGGCGATCAGGGGATCCGCGCGCTGCCGCGAGCGGTTCCAGCCGGTCACATGGTGGCCGGCGGCAATCAGCCGCGGCACGATGACCTGGCCCATGGCTCCGAGTCCGACGAATCCGATGTTCACGGCTCAGGACCGTATCCCAGAGCTTCGTGCAGTGTCAACGCACGCCACCCGCCGCTGAATGGCTCGTCCGTTTCCCACGAAGTGCCATCCGGCTGCCATTTTTCGAGGCGAATACCGGCCAGCTCAGCGGCACCGAAGTTGCTCTCGTGCAGGTGCCCCCCAGCGGCGCCCTGCATGAGGTGCAGCTATGACGCGATTCGTCGCCGATGAGAAGTGCGCGTACTGCGAAGGCGCGCTCGTGCCACCGGTCGTCGCCCCGAGCATTGCGGTTCCCGGCTATGCGGACTACGTGTGTCTCGGCTGTGGCTGCGCGTACGTGTGGCTGGGGAACCCGCCGTTCCTGGTCCGGATCACCAACCCGTCGGACTCGCGCCTCGAGCCGCCGGCGCGCGTCAGTGGAACCGGTGCTGGTGCGACTGGCGCTGCACGTACGCCGCGGCCGTGACGGCCAGCAGCACGGCCAGCACCGCGATCACCAGCGCGTGCAGGTAGGCGACCAGTCCGAGCACGAAGCCTTCGACGAGCCAGGTCGCCGCGATCATCACGCCGAGCAGAATCAGCGCGCCTGACGCCCACCGCTGCTCCGCCCAGACGCCCCACGCCGCCACGAACGCCAGCACGCTCTTCACAATCGTGGTGACGAGCAGGAAGGGCAGCGCCGTTCCCACGAGCAGCGCCGGCAAGAAACTCGCGACGTACACACCATAGGCGGCGAGTATCGCTGCCACGGCGATCACGATTGGCGGACGCCCCATACCGCATGCGTCTGCATCGTCTGTACCCGGGCCACCCTCTTGTTTCCAAACAACGAAGCCCGTACCCTGAGTGTCTCCGAATGCGAGGACTTCCGCGAAAGGGCCGGCTCACGGCCGTGGTGTGGACGCTGTTCATCGTCGTCTGGTGGATCGCGCTGGCGTGGATCGCGCGGCGTCCCGCGTCGTGGGCCGTGTCCGATACGACGCCCGCATTCGCGCTCGGCCTGTTCTGGATCTACGCCGGCGCGTGGCACGTCGCGCTCGCCGCGTCGCGGGATCGACGCACGGTCTGGCTCCGTGGCGTCACGGTCACGGTTGCGTGTCTGCTCGGCGTGGGCCTGCTCGAAGTCCCTGCTCTTGCGGGATGGGTCGATTACGCCGCCGTGCGCGGCGCCCTGACCGGCGAGTGGAAGGGACCGGCCGACGATTTCGTCCTCGATCGCGCGTTGTCCTTTCGACGGCCGCCGCTGTCGCGCTGGTCGGGCTGGCCGCAAAGCAACATGGCGCAGGTGTTCAACATCCCGATTCACTCGTCCTATCGGCAGACGTTTTCGACCGACGCGCGCGGCTTCAGGAACGCCGTGGCCCTCGATCGCGCCGACGTCGCGCTCGTCGGCGACTCGTACGTCGAAGGCGCGTACGTCTCGGACGACGAGACGTCGTCTGTGCGCCTGCACGAGCTCGCGGGTGTCCCCGTGGCGAACCTCGGCGTCTCCGGCTATGGGACGCTGCAGGAGGAGATCGTCTTTCAGCGCTACGCGCTGCCCTTGCACCCGCGCGTCGTCGTCTGGTTCTTCTTCGAGGGCAACGATCTGGACGACGACCAGTCGTTCGAGAACATGATGGCGTACGAGCGCGGCGTGCGCGCGCCGGCGGTGCCCGAGCCGTGGGCGTCGCGATTCCGCCGCGTCCGCGATCGCTCGCTCGTCTGGAACACGTTTCTGCAGATCCGGCAGATCAGCGATCCGCTCGTGCCGAACGCCGTAGACGCGCTCGGTTACTTCCACGACGCCGCCGGCCGCGAGCGGGGGATGCTGTTCTTCGATTTCTATGCGACGCGCGAGTTCGGCGACTTCGAGCGGGCGCGATTCGAGAAGACGAAGGCGGCGTTTCTGCGCGCGGCCGCGCAGGCGCGCGCCCGCGGCATCCGCCTCATCCTCGCGTACGTGCCGATCAAGTACCGGGTGTACGGCGATCTCTGCACGTATCCGTCGGGCAGCCAGTGTCCCAACTGGCACCCGTGGGATCTGGAGAGCCGGTTCGAAGCCTTCTGCCGCGACAACGGGATCGAGTACCTGCCGATCACCGAGCCGATGCGTCGCGCGGCGGCGGCGGGCGCGGTGCTCTACGCGCCCGAAGACAGCCACTGGAGCGCCGACGGCCATCGCTTCGTCGCGCGCCTGATCCAGGAGCGTCTCAGCGCCTCTGACGTGCCTTAACGCAGATCCGCCTTCAGGACGTCGGCGTACTCGTCGCCCCGGCGGTCCGGGAGCGTGCAGTCGGCGAACGGCTGCGCGCTGACGGCGACCAGCGTGAACGACAGCGGCACCCGCCAGCGCACGCGGTAATAGCGCTTCGGGCCTTGAAACAGGCGCGTGCCGACCTGCCACTCGTTCTCGCCGTCCGCACACCTCAGCGTGGGATCGGCGAAGTCGCCGACGTGATCCGTCCGCCGCAGCTGCGCGTGCGCGGCTGCGAGCGAGGGCGACGCCGATCGCAGCCGGCTGTCGGCCCACGGCGCATCCAGCCACTCGAGGACGAAGTCGTGCGGCCGGACGGCGATCGGATCGACCTGCACGGCCGCGTTGCGATCGATCCTGAAATGCCGGACGGCCGTGTGCGGATCGCCTGAGGCCAGTCCGTCCGTCGTGTAATCGAACACCACGTCACCAGGACGCACGCGTCCGAGCAGCGGCGGATAGCCGTCGTCCGCGTAGGCGGTGAAATCGAGGACGCGCGTTGCCGTGTCGTCCGGCGCGATCCGCCAGGCGCGCGCGTAGAGGTTCTTGAACGCGCCGCCGCAGATCGTCTGCGACGCGAGCTCCATCAGCACACGCGTCCCTTGCGCGTCGGGCGCGGAGATCTGCAGGTCGTGAATGGCCTGCGGCAGGTACGCGTTCGGCGCGTAGGTGTCCTGCTCGTGCGTCCAGATGCGGCGCCAGCCGCCGTGCCAGGCATACACGTAGGCCGATTCGTCGTAGCCGCACGAGATGCCCATCGCGGTGACGACGACGAGAAAGCCGCCGGCGCGGTCGACGCGGACGTCGTCGAGATAGCCGAGGACGTTGGTGTCGCACTCGTCGCACAGCAGCCCGGCCGAGCGGACCGCGTCGTGAAGCGCGCTCGCGAACGCGCGCGTGTCGCCGTCGCGGCCGAGCGACGACATGCGTGACTCGATCCAGTCGCGAAGCTGGTGCTTGGCGTCGGTCAGCTCCGGTGTCGCGCCGTAGGTGGTCTTGTGCTGGTCGAACCCGTCGCTCAGGTGCCGGAGGGTTGTGTGCACGCTGGCCAGCGGCGCGACCGCAGGCGCCTGCAGCGCCAGCGCGAGCAGGAATATCGACGTCTTCACCGCGGCTCAGTATAGCCTCGCGCCCTCGAGGTCCCGCGCGTCGCGGTGGCGTAGAGCTTGCACCGAGGCTTCCGCAGAGCCATGCGGTTCGCAAACAAAGTGTGTGTCGTCAGCGGCGGAGGATCGGGGATAGGCCGCTCGGCCTGTGAACGACTGGCGCGAGAAGGCGCCAAGGTCGCGGTCGTCGATGTCAACGAGCCGCACGGACGTGAGACCGTCGAGCACATCGAGCGGCAGGGCGGCGACGCGCTGTTCGCGCGGGCGGACGTCGCCAGGAGCGGCGAGGTGAGAGCGGCGATTGCGGCCGCGGTCGATCGCTGGCATCGCCTCGACGTGATCGTCAACGACGCGGCGATGATGAGCTTCTCGCCGCTGCTCGATCTGCCGGACGAGGAGTGGGACAAGGTCATCGGCGTCAACCTGCGGTCGGTGTTTCTGTTCTGCAAGTACGGCGTGCCGCACATGAAGCCGGGCGGCGCCATCGTGAACATCAGCTCGGTGCACGCCCACGAGACGACGAAGAACGTCGTGCCGTATGCGACCTCCAAGGGCGGCATCGAGGCGTTCACGCGCGGATTCAGCGAGGAGCTCGCGCCGCGCAAGATCCGCATCAACGCCATCGCGCCGGGGGCCGTGAACACGCCGATGCTCTGGAACAACCCGAACGTCAAGAGCGGCGCCGAGAAGATCACCGGGGCGGTCGGCGAGCCCGCCGACATCGCCGCGGCGATCTGCTTTCTGGCCTCGAGCGAGGCGCGTTTCATCACCGGCACCACGCTCGTGGTGGACGGCGGACGGCTCGACATCCTCTAGGACGGACGACGTGCACCAGTTCATGTTCGCGACCGGCATCGAGAACAGCTACCCGACGGTCGTCATCGACGGCCGGACGGTCCGCGTGGACGAGATGGAGCGGAGCGGCCACTATCGTCGATGGCGCGACGACTTCGAGCTCGTCCGCGCGCTCGGCATCGAGTACCTGCGGTACGGGCCGGCGTACTATCTCGTGCACCGTGGGCCGGATCGCTACGACTGGGAGTTCGCCGACGAAACGTTCACGGCGCTGCTCGACATGGGCATCGCCCCGATCGCCGATCTGTGCCACTTCGGCGTCCCCGACTGGATCGGCAATTTTCAGAACACCGACTGGCCCGAGCTGTACGCGGCGTACGCCCGAGCGTTCGCGACGCGCTATCCGTGGGTCCGCTACTACACGCCGATCAACGAGATCTACATCGCCGCGCTGTTCTCCGCGCAGTACGGCTGGTGGAATGAGCAGCTGGCGAGCGACCGGGCGTTCGTGACCGCGCTCACGAACCTGTGCCGCGCGAACACGCTCGCCATGCGCGCGATTCTCGAGGTGCAGCCCGCGGCGCTGTTCGTGCAGAGCGAGTCGTCCGAGTACTTTCATCCCGAACGGCCGTCCTGTCAGGCGCGCGCGGCGTTTCTGAACGAGAAGCGCTTTCTCTCGCTCGATCTGGCGTACGGGCACTCGCTCGACGTGACGATGTACGAGTACCTGCTCGACAACGGCATGACGCGCGAGCAGTATCACTGGTTCCTCGACAACCACGTCAAGGCGCGCTGCATCATGGGGAACGACTACTACGTCACCAACGAGCATCTCGTGCACGACGACGGCACGACGTCGCCGTCCGGAGAAATATTCGGCTACTACGTCATCACACGGCAGTACTACAGCCGGTACCGGCTGCCGGTCATGCACACCGAAACCAACATCCACGACGTCGAGCGCGCGCCGGCCTGGCTGCACAAGGAATGGGCGAACATGCTGCGTCTGCGCGAGGACGGCGTGCCGATTCTCGGCTTCACCTGGTACAGCCTCACGGACCAGGTGGACTGGGACAGCGCGCTGCGCGACGACGCGGGCCACGTGAATCCGTGCGGGCTGGCGGATCTCGATCGATCGGTGCGGCCGGTCGGCGCGGCCTACCGCGAGCTGATCGACATGTGGCGCGACGTCCTGCCGACGTTCAGCCACAGCCTCGGCGTCGTCAACCAGTAGTCAGATGGTCCGCGTCTTCCAGCGCCCCTGGCGGAAGATCCACGCGCTGACGAACGCGAGCATCGTGAATCCGACGCTCATCGCCGTGAACGCGCCGCTCGGCCCGAGCCCGAACGGATAGGCGAGCGCCCACGCGAGCGGCAGTTCCAGGATCCAGAGGCTGAACAGGTTGATCAAGGTCGGCGTGCGCGTGTCGCCGGCGCCGTTGAAGGCGGCCGTCAGCACCATCCCGTAGCCGTAGAAGAGGAAGCCCGCCGAGACAATGCGCAGGCAGTGAACGGCGTGCGCGGCGACTTCGCCGTTCTGCGTGAACACGCCGACGAGCGCCGGCGCGAACAGCAGGAAGACGGCGCCGATCGAGCCGAGACACACCGTGTTGTAGAGCCCGGCCTTCCACGCCGACGCTTCGGCGCGCTCGGGTTTCCCCGCGCCGAGATTCTGCCCGACCAGCGTGACGGCGGCGTTGCTGACGCCCCACGACGGCAGCAGGGCGAAGAGGATGACGCGGATGCCGATGGTGTTGCCGGCGACGGCGGCGCTGCCGAAGCCGCTGATGATGCGCACCAGTCCCATGTACGACGCGGTGCCGATGAAGTTCTGGAACGTCGCCGTCCCCGAGATGCTCATGATCCCGCGCAGCACCGCGGGCTCGACGCGGAGATGCCGCCACGTGAGGCGGAGCCGCCCGTTGGCGCGTGTCAGGCAGTACACCTGCAGCAGCACGCCCGTCCAGCGGCCGATGCTCGTGCCGATGGCCGCGCCCGTGACGCCGAGGCGGGGAAACGGGCCGACGCCGAAGACGAGGCATGGCCCGAGCACGATGTTGATGGCGTTGGCGATCCACAGGACGCGCATCGCGATCGCCGCGTCGCCGGCACCGCGGAAGGCGGCGTTGATCAGGAACAGCAGCGTCACGCCGCCGCTTGCGCCGATCATGATGCGCGCGAACCGGGTGCCGATCGCGACGACCGCGTCGTCGGCGCCCATGAGGCGGAGCAGCGAGGGAGCGAAGAGGATGCCGGTGATGCCGACCAGGACGCCGACGGCCAGCCCGATCGCGATCGATTGCGCGGTGGCCTTCGACGCGCCGTCCGCGTCGCCTTCGCCGATGCG
>CAZOIK010000080.1:0-2653 GCA_964579765.1 uncultured Bifidobacteriaceae bacterium | reverse complement strand
GCCTTTGAGCACGTCTCGGACACAAGCCTCCTCGGGCTTGCCGTGCAGGTCCCCGCGGAGCGCGGCCGCGAGCGGCGCTCCCGGCGCGTAGTCGACCTTCACGCCGAAGGGAGTCCTCTCGACGCAGCTCGCGAGCTCGGAGCGGTGCGCCTCGAGCGTGGTCCGGACGGCCTCGGCGTCGACGCTGTCGGCGGGCGCGTCGGGGCCGGCAACGGCCGGCGCCACGGCGGGATCGGCCGCCAGATGGGCGCCGGCGGCGTCGAAGCGGGCGACGGCCGCCGCGGAGGCAGGGCTCTCGACGAATGCGTGCAATGGCTCGATCACCCCTTCGCGCCTGCAGGCGTCGCTGTCGCACGTGTACCGCGCCTGATGGTTGCACCCTTCGATCACGTATTGATTGGGACCGACGATCCAGGGCTCCAGCTTGGAGCGCGCCAGCGATGCTGGCGACGCTTGCGAGTCGCCCGCGACCGAGGCGCCCTGCGCCTTGGGGAACGAACAAGCCGGGTCTGTTCCGGCGGAGAACTCGGCGGCGGCGAGGTTCAGCGCCAGATCCTGCGTGTGCGCGCGGCAAGCGCTCGCGCCGCACGCGAGCACCGCGAAGCCCATCGTCCAGATGCGCGAGGAGCTCACTTTGCTGCCTCCGCGGAGACGGCCGGCGTGGGTTGCGATTGCGGAGCCGCCGTCGCCGTCGCAACCGGGGCCGAGCCGCCCTCTGGCGTCAGCATGACGTTGATGGGAGTCGGCCCGATCGCGTACCAGGCGCCGGTCGCCGCGTCGACGATGGCCGGCAGGAGGCCGAGCAAGATGTCCAACGCGACGTAGCCGCCGCTGACGTATCGGTCTGTGCGGATCGTCTGATCCTTGTAGCCGGGCGCGCGCACGACGACGGTGTGCGCCGAGTTGACCTCCATCGAGACCTTCAGCGGCGTCTGTCCCTGCTGGACGCCGTCGACCCAGACCTCCGCCTTGCTGGGTCTCGCGTTGATGGGAACGTCGGCGTGGGTGCCGCGAATCACCGACGCGCAACCCGAGAGGTAAACCGTGGCGAGCGCCACGAACGTCATGCGCATGGGCCGGCATTGTAGAGGTCCCGAGCAACCGCGCACAACAAACAATGCGCGCGGCAAAGTGCCGCAGGACCTTCGTCGAGCGCGTCAACGCTTTGGGGCGCGTCAGCGCTTTGGCGCGCGCCGGCGACACGCGACGGCCACAGCGTCGCCTCGCCTCGGCGGCAGCGGCGAATCCGCGCGGCGCGAGACGACGCCGGGGATTCCCAGCCGGCAGGCCTCGCGAAAGAATGCGGCCCCGTCGCCATCGAAGTGATCCGAAAGGCGCACCACGCCGGGCGGGCGCACGCGCGCGATCAACTGGGCGAGCAGCGCCTTCCGTCGCGACAGCGGCGCCTGTCCGAGGTCGCGCCCGTCGAGGAACAGGAGGTCCGTCAGGTAGTACGCCAGCGCCGCGGGGCCCTCGCCGACGAGCGCGTCGGCGAGGCCGTCTGCACGTGGTCGGCCATCCGGGTACAGCGCCGTGACGACGCCGTCGACGATCAAGTTCTGCGCGGGCAAGAGGCGCACGGCGTTCACCACCTTCTCGTAGGCGGCCGCCGTCTTCCCCGTCAGACGCTTCCCCGCCGCGTCGAACAGCGTGACGTCCTGGTTCATGACGGCGCGCGCGAGCAGCCGGCGGCCGTCGATCTGCATCTCGTGCAGCCAACCTGGGCCCTCCGGCGGCCGCGCGCGCGCCACGGGCTTGGCGACGTGAGGGCGGGCAGGGGGCTCGCCGGCGCGCGCCCCCGGGACGTCGTCCAGCGCGAGCTGCACGCGGTTCGAGTGCCAGACGTGGGTCGGGTCGGCCGCGATCTCGGGCATCGTGCGCCCCGTGGCGACGCTCTCGGCGCGCGCCTCGGTGACGTCGAAGCTCGCCTCGGGCCGGACGTGCTCGTCGCGCTCCTTGATGAGCAGCCAGTTCCGCCCGTCGTCCGCGCGCCCGGGCGCCCGGCGCTCTTTGATTTTCACGAGAGCCCATTTCCCCTGAAGCTTCTCTCCCTTCAAGGAAAACTTGAGGTTTCCCGCGGCCAACATCCGGTGGGCCCCCTCGGTGCCTTGCGGCTCCCACGTCCCGCGATCCCACAGCAGCACCGTGCCGCCGCCGTACTGCCCCTTGGGGATGATCCCCTCGAACGTCGCGTAGTCGAGCGGGTGGTCCTCCACCTGCACAGCCAGGCGCTTCTGCGCGGGATCGAGGCTCGGGCCCTTGGGCACTGACCAGGACAGCAGCACACCCCCGAGCTCGAGGCGGAAGTCGTAGTGCAGGCGCGAGGCGGCGTGCTTCTGGATGACGAACGAGTTCCCCGCCGCCGTCGATTTGACCTCGCCGCTCGGCTCCTTCGTCTTCGTGAAGTCCCGCTTGCGGTTGTACTCCTCGAGCGCCACGGCGGCAGCGTAGCCCAAACGGCCCGCCGCGCTCCAGGCGACGACGGCGCGCGGTGCCGACGGAAGGCGCGGCTTCGCCGCGCCGGCCCACCCGACGAAGTTGGGCACGGGGGCGCGGGGGGATGGCGAAGCCGTCCCCCCGAACGAATGGTTGGTCACGGGGGCGCGGGGGGATGGCGAAGCCGTCCCCCCGTGTTAATAGTCGGGGCTGCAAA
>CAZOIK010000079.1:0-22097 GCA_964579765.1 uncultured Bifidobacteriaceae bacterium | reverse complement strand
GCCCGCCGACGGCAGGAGTCCACGGACCGGCAGCGTGAAGCCGGTCGGGCGGTTGCGCAGCGCCGGGTCGTGCGACAGCGACATCTGCGTCTTCGCCATGCACACCGGCGCCGTGCTCATGCCGAGCTTCTCGAGCTTGGCGAGATCTTTCTGCGCCTGCATCTGCAGGTCGATGCCCGACGCACCGTAGAGCCGCGTCGCGATCGCTTCAATCTGCTGGACGATGGGCGTGCCGTTCGGCGTCAGAAACTTGAACGTGTTCGGCTTCTCGCACGCGGCGACGACCGCGTTGGCCAGATCGACCGCGCCCTCGCCGCCACGGCCGAATCCGTTGTGCGGCACCACGGTCTCGGCGCCGGCCTTGACCGCGAGCTCACGCACGAGCTCGATCTCGGCCGCCGTGTCGGTGGGGAAGCTGTTGATCGCGACGACGCACGGCAGCCCATACTGCCGGACGATGTTGATGTGCGCGGTGAGGTTGTCCATGCCCTTGCGGATGGCGTCGAGATCCTCGTGCGCGAGCAGGTTGAACGCCTTGCCGCCGTGCGACTTGGTCGCGCGCACCGTCGTCACCAGCACGGCCGCGCTCGGCGCGAAGCCGCCCACGCGGCAGACGATGTCGCAGAACTTCTGCATCCCGAGATCGCTCGCGAAGCCGGCCTCGGTGACGATGTAGTCGGCCAGCTTGAGCGCGATGCGGTCGGCGATGATCGAGTTGTTGGCGTGCGCGATGTTGCCGAACGGCCCCGCGTGGATGAGCGCCGGCTGGCCCTCGAGCGTCTGCACCAGGTTCGGCTTCAGCGCGTCCTTCATGATCACGGTCATCGCGCCGGCCGCGCGCAGCATCTCCGCCGTCACCGGCTCGCCGTCGTACGTCGATGCGACGACGATGCGGCCGAGGCGCTGGCGCAGATCCTGGACGTCGCTGGCCAGTGCGAAGATGGCCATGATCTCGGACGCGGCCGTGATGACGAACTCGTTCTCGCGCGGGATGCCGTGCGACTTGCCGCCGAGGCCGATGACGCTGTAGCGCAGTTCGCGGTCGTTCATGTCCACCGCGCGCGGCCAGATGATCGTCGCGGGGTCGATGCGCAGCGGGTTGCCGTTGTAGATCGACGCATCGAGCGCCGCCGCCAGCAGCGCGTGCGCTTCGGTCACGGCGTGGAAGTCGCCGTTGAAGTGCAGGTTGATCTCTTCCATCGGCGCGACCTGCGCGTACCCACCGCCGGTGCCGCCGCCCTTGACGCCGAACACGGGGCCCATCGACGGCTCGCGCAGGCACAGCATCACGCTCTTGTTGATCTGCCCGAGCCCCTGCGTCAGCGAGATGCTCGTCGTCGTCTTGCCTTCGCCGGCTTTGGTCGGCGTGATGGCCGTGACGATGACCACCTTGCCGTTCTTCCCGGTCTTCAGACGGTCGAGGATGGAGAGCTTCACCTTGCCGCGCAGCTCGCCGTACTGCTCGAGTTCGCCGGGAAGGATGCCGGCGTTCTTCGCGACGTCAGTGACGGGGCGGAGCGTGGCTTCGTGCGCGATTTCGAGTGCGGTTTTCATAGTTGAATGAGGTCAGCGGTAGCTATTTTCCGATTTCGCCGCGGACGATCTTCGCGCCGTCTACCATCGCCGACAGCTTCGAGAACGCGACGTCGCGCGGCAGGTGGACGCATCCGCAGTCAGGGTTGACGACGAGCCGCTCGGCCGGCACGACTTCGAGCGCGCGCCGGATGCGATCGGCGACGAGCGCCGGCGACTCGACGTCTTGGGTCTTCACGTCGATGACGCCGAGGCCGAGCGTGAACGGCGCCTGGAACTGCTTGAACAGCTGGATGTCTTCTTCGCCGCGGCGCGCGAACTCGAGCGACAGCGCGTGCACGTGCGCGTCGAGAATGGTCGGGAACAGATACCGGTAGCTGCCCTCGAACGACGGCTTGCCGTACCGGTTGCCGTAGCAGATGTGCAGCGTCACCGGCACGTCTACGCCGTCCACGGCGGCGTTGATCGCCTTGACGGCCCACGGCAGATCCTCGGGGAAGCCCGAGTAGTACGGCTCGTCGATCTGCAGTTCGGTCACGCCGCCGCGGGCCATCTCTTTCAGCTCCCGGTTGAGCGCCTTGCCGAGATCGAGCGCAAACTCGGCTTCGTCCTTGTAGAACGAGTTGCGAATGCGCTTGACGAGCGTGTGCGGGCCCGACACCGAGACCTTCGTCGCGTGGTCGGTGTACCGCTTCAGAAACTTGACTTCCTCGGTGAGGCCGAGCGAGCCGGTGCCGACCTTCGAGCGCACTTCCGTGTCGTAGAAGTCGTAGTAGAAGCGCTTCGACCCGAGATCCACCTGCACGCCGGGCAGGCGCTCGGTGAAGTAGTCGATCATGTTGTCGCGCTGCAACTCGCCGTCGGTGACGATGTCGATGCCGGCGCTTTCCTGGTCCTTGATGGCCGCCTTGCGGACGGCGTCGTGCATGTCGTCGAGGTCGCGGCGCGAGAGCCGCCGCGCGAGATAGTCGTTCTTGGCGCGCTCGAGCCACTCGGGCATCGAGTAGCTGCCGATGACGGTCGTGGGGAGCAGGGGGAGAGTCATAAGTGCCTTGTAGTCGTCAGTCAGTCAGTCGGTCGAAGTCGCAGTCGATCGACCGACTGACGACTGTCTGACTGACCGACTGCCTGACTACACATCTCTTTACGGTTTCTGTGTCGTGTACATCACGGTCGTTTTCGATCCCGGCCGGTACGCGAACGGCCGGAAGTGGACGTCGTAGCCGGCGCGCGCGCCGACGGCGCGCAGGAGCGCCCCGTTGACCCACACGACGAGCGACCCGTCGAGCTTGCCGGGTCCCTTGAAGCCCTTGCGGTACTCGTTCATGTCCTCCACGAAAATGTCCTGCACCTGCAGGTACCCGCGCGGGTGGAGCAGGGGCAGCGTGTTCGCGAAGCTCTCGGCCGCGCCGCGCGAGATGTGGAACCGGACGTCCTCGGGCGCTTCCTGGAGCAGGTCCTCGAGGTGCGACCAGCTCAGGCCCGGCGGCACGTGCGCCTCTTCGCGATCGTCGAGCGCGCGCAGCCGCTCCTCGAGGCGGAAGTAGCTCCAGAACGCGCGCCAGAAGGCGACGCCCTTGGCTTCGTTGCCCGGCGGGAAGACCGCGTGCGGCCCTCCTTCAAGAAGACGCTGCAGGGCGCCGCCGAGATCCTTCCGGGCGATGCCGAACTCCGCCTCGAGCCGCGCCATCGCCTCGGCGCTCAGGTACGCGCGCACCTCGACCAGGTAGAGCTTGCCGTCGCGGCGAATCAGATCGTCGAACGGCAGGTTGTCGTACACGTTGGTCAGGTGGACGTACATGATCTTGAAGCGGTACGCCGACAGCGTCTTGAACGGATTCAGCGCGTCGAGCGGCGCCGGGACGATGTGATCCTTGTGGCGGCCAAGCGACGCGCACGCGCGCGCGAGCGTGTCGGGGGAGTAGTCGCCGAGGATGAACTGCAGGCGGTCGTAGTACTTCGTCCCCTGCGCCTCGTCGTACGCCTTGAAGCCGTCAATCCAGGCCGCGGCGCGCGTGCCGGCGCCGACGCCGATCTCGAGGATCGGGATCTCCGAGGGGAGCTGATTCTTTCCCTCGAGCTCCTTCAGCAGGTCCCAGAACTCGACGACCGTGTCGCGCACGGCGTCCGGACGGTTCGCGTCCGACGAGCCGCTCGGCAGCGCCTCTTCGAAGCCCTTGCCGGACGCGGCTTCCCATTCGCCGAGGAACCGCCAGAACAGGCGGTTGAAGTCCCAGATCATGCACTCGCGGAACGGACGATAGTCGTCCAGATAGACGCGGCCGTCGTCGGCGGTCGTGCCGTTGGGGTTGAGGCTCTTGACGGCGCGCTCGAGTTGGGGCGCCAGTTCCGCCGGGTTGCACTGGCGCAGGTCGATGGCGACTTCGGCGAGCGCGAGCGGCTTGCCGTGCGCGTCCGTGGTCCGGCGGACGATCACCGGATCGCGGAAATTGGTCTTGTATTGAATCCAGTCGAGATGAATGCGAAGCGAGGGCGCAATACGCGCGTCGAGCTGGCCGCTTTCGACCAGATCGACGAGCGACCCGGTCACAAGGCTGGCGAGTTCTCCAAGTTGTGACTTCTTGCCGCCCTTCTTGCTCTGCGAAATGTGGTTTATGTGGACGATCACCTACCGGCCCTAAGGTCGCACGGGCGGCCACGCCTCCGCCCGCACAACCGGACAATCATACTACGGGGGGCCGACGCTACGGGACCACGATGATCTGACCCTTCGCCCACGGATGGTCCTTGCAGACATACGCGTATTCGCCGGGCGTGGTGAAGGTGTGCGCGCCGGCTTCGAGCGGGCTGAGCGTGGGCGTCGTCCACGAGCCGTCTTCAGCGGCGATCGTGTGGTTTTCGCGCCCGTTGTTGATCCAGCGGACGGCCGTGCCGGCCTTGACGCGCACGCGATACGGGTTGAACGCGTGCTCGTCCACATACATGCGCACGGTTTGCTCGTTGTCGCGGACGTAGGTGGCGACCTCGATCTTGTTCGTGTCGGCGACGGGGCCGGCGAAGAGCGCGGGCGCCGGACGGCGCGGCGCCTCGGGCTCGGGCTTTGCCTCGATCGGCCCGTTCAGCGTGAACGCCATGACGTTGTTGCGGCCGGCGACGGCGATGTACTGCTTGCCGCCGATCTCGTAGCTGATTGCCGGCGCGCCGCCGCCGTTCATGCCGCTCTCGAACTGCCAGATCTGCTCGCCCGTTTTCGCGTCCGACGCAATCAGATGGCCGTCGGGCAACGTCTGGAATAGGAGGCCGCTCGCCGTGACCAGAGCGCCCGAGGGACGCGGCCCGTTGAACTCTTTCTTCCACGCGATCTTCGCCGTCTTCGCGTCGATCGCCGCCATGACGCCGTGGCCCTGCGGCATGCCGGGCACGCGGCCGGCGCCGAGGATGAAGACGTAGGGATCTTCGGCGCGGCGGAACCACTGCAGGCCCGCGTTGCCGAGCGCGTAGAAGTAACCCGTCTGCGGCGAGTACGCCATCGGCGTCACGCGCATGCCCCAGGCCGGCGTCAGCAGGTTCGGCGTCGCGAGCGATGCCGGCGAGAAAAAGCACCCGAGCTTGAAGCCAGACGGAATCGTCGCCGTCTTGCTCCACGCGTCGCAGTCGGGCAGCATGCGGTCGGCGCCGCGCGGATACGGCTGGGTCGGCACCGTGTGCGTCATCGCGTCCTGCGGGTACTTCTTCTCGTCGATCGGCAGAATCGGTTTCCCCGTTTCGCGATCGACCACGAAGAGGACGCCGTCGGTACGCATCGCGGCGACGAGCTTGCGCTCGCGGCCGTCAATCGTCGTGTTGAAGACGACGGGCGACTGCGCGATGTCGGCTTCCCAGATGTCGTGGCGAATCGTCTGGTAGTACCACTTGAGCGTGCCCGTCTTGATGTCGAGCGCGACGATCGAGCAGAGATAGAGGTTGTTGCCGGCGCGCAGATCGCCCGCGTACTGCGGCACGCCGTTGCCGGTGCCGAAGTAGGCGAGGCCGAGATCGGGATCCGCGGCGCCGACGAGCCAGAGCGCGCCGCCGCCGATCTTCCACGAGGAGTTGTCCTGCGGCCACGTCTCGTGGCCCGCGACGCCGGGACCGGGCACGGTGAACCACTCCCAGAGTTTCTTGCCCGTCTTGCCGTCGAAGCCGACGACCTTGCCGCGGAAGCCCGGATCGGCCGAGGTGCCCACCATCACCACGCCCCCGGCGTAGAGCGGCGCGCCGGAGACGCCCTGGCCCGGGCGCGGCGGGTCGATGCCGGCGTACGCGTCCCACAGCGGCTTGCCGGTCTTCTCGTCGAGCGCGATCGCGTGCGCGTTGCTGAGGCCGACGAACACCATGCCGTCGCCCACGGCGACGCCTTCGCGATCCGGCAGGCCCTGCTCGGGCCGCGTGAAGTCGCCGAGATTCGCGCTCGGCGGCGAGGCGCCCGTCTGGTGCTTCCAGACGGTCGCGCCCGTCTTCGCGTCGAACGCGTAGACGTAGCTGCCGCCCGTCATGAACAGCATGCCGTCCTTGACGACCGGCATCGCGCGGCCGCCGCCGCCGTCCACGAAGCGCTCCGTCTGCCACGCGCCCTTGAGCATGCCGAGCGTGTCGCGGTTGATTTGCGTCAGCGTCGTGTAGCGCGTGTTGCCGAGGTCGCCACTGACGGCAGGCCATTCGGCGGACGCCGGCGTGAGCGCGTTCGACTGCGTGCGGACCAGGGCCGTCGCCGAGCCGAGGACGAGAGCAGTGAAGAGCATGCGCTTCAGCATGCGGCGCATTCTACTAAAGATGAAGGGTGGGGCTTGGTGCTTGGCGCTTCGTGCTTGGTCCGTCCCTGGGTCCCTGGTCCACGCACCAAGGACGCAGGACCTCGGACGGACCAAGGACCAAGGACCAAGTCCCAAGCACCAGGGACCACTACGTCCGCTCCGGCGGGACGGAGAGTTCCGCCGCCGTCGATAACCCCTTCGAGATCTCGGGCAGGATGCCGAGCCTGACGTAGATCGGCCGGACCGCGGCGCGCAGCTGCGGCAGCGCGCGCGCGAAGATCGCCGCGCCCGCGAGGCAGCAGATGCCGCCGATGAACAGCGTGTGCGGGGCGCCGATGCGCGCGGACAGGGATCCGGCGATCAGGCTGCCGAACGGCGCCGTCCCCAGAAACGCCATCGTGTAGAAGCTCATCACGCGCCCGCGCTTCTCGTCGTCCACGATCGTCTGGATGAGCGTGTTGCTCGAGGCCATCTGCACCATGAAGCCGAAGCCGGCGACGGTGAGGCAGGGGAGCGCGATCCAGAAGACGCGCATGAACGAGAACGCGATGAGGCCGGCGCCGAACAGCGCGCCCGCCGCCGGGATGACCCGTCCCAGGCCGACGACCGACTTTCGCGCGGCCAGCCACAGCGCGCCGAGCAGCGCGCCGCAGCCCGACGCGGTCATCAGGAAGCCGAGCGTGTGCGGGCCGCCGTGGAAGATCTGCGTCGCGAAGATCGGCATCAGCACCGAGTAGGGCACGCCGACGAGGCTGACGAGCGCGAGCAGCATGATGATCGATCGGATCGGCGGGAACCCGAACGCGTAGGTGAAGCCGTCGCGGAACGACTGCAGCGCGCCGCGATGCGCGCCGGCGGGTTTCTCGGGTTTCGCGAGACGCATCCGCAGCAGCGAGATGATGACCGCGATGTAGCTGAAGCCGTCGATCGTGAAGCACCAGCCTTCGCCCGCCGCCGCGATGATGAGGCCGGCGATCGTCGGGCCGAGCATCCGCGCGACGTTGACCATCGACGAGTTGAGCGCGATGGCGTTCCCCAGATCCTGCCGGTTCTCGACCATCGTGAGCAGGAACGCCTGCCGTCCCGGCATGTCGAACGCGTTGACGATGCCCTGCACGACGCTGAGCGCGATGATCCACCCGACGGTGATGCGGCCGGTGAGCATCAGGCCGGCGAGCGCGAACGACTGCAGCATCGAGATCGTCTGCGTCACGACGAGCAGGCGGTGCCGGTTGACGCGATCGACGTAGATGCCGGCAATCGGACCGAGCAGAAACGCCGGAAACTGCCCCGCGAAGCCGACGACGCCCAGCAGGAGCGCGGAGCCGGTCAGGCGGTAGACGAGCCAGTTGGTGGCCGTGGTCGTGATCCAGGTGCCGACGAGCGAGACGATTTGCCCGCCGAAAAAGAGCCGGTAATTGCGATACCCAAGCGCGCGCAGCATGAAGCTGGCGGATTTCGGAGCGCGGACGGCCACGGCCTCATCTTGACGCAAGTCGCACGCCACCTGTAGTGCGGGCCTTCAGGCCTGCGTTTTGAGCGGACCAATTCGTGGATCTTCGGCATAACATGAAGGCTCAGATGAAGGCCGCCCGTCGTCGCCTTGCCGTCGCGATTGTGGTGCTCGCGTGTGCGTCGAGCGCGCTGCTGTTCCGTGCGCGGGCGCAGGTCGAGCCCGACACGCTGCCGGCCGAGCTCAGCGACAAGGAGTTCTGGGGGCTCGTGGACGCCTTTTCGGAGCCCAACGGCTTCTTCCGATCCGACAACCTCGTCTCGAACGAACGCACGTATCAGGAAGTGATCCCCGAGCTGCAGAAGCGCCTGCTGCCGAACGGCGTCTATCTCGGCGTCGGCCCGGATCAGAACTTCACGTACATCGCCGCGCTCAAGCCGCGCATGGCGTTCATCGTGGACATCCGGCGCGGGAATCTGCTGCAGCACCTCTACTACAAGGCGCTGCTCGAGATGTCGTCGGACCGGATGGACTTTCTCGCGCGCCTCTTCGCCCGGCCCAAGCCCGAGAGCCTCGTCGAGAACGCGTCGGGGCTGTCGGCGACCGTGCTCTTCGACGCGTTCACCGGCCTCGAGCCCGATCCGTCGATGTTCCAGCGCAACCTCGCGGATGTGGAGCAGTGGCTGACGAAGCACCACGGCTTCGCCCTGTCGGACGACGATGTGCGGGGCCTCGAATACGTCGCGCAGGCGTTCTTTGCCGAGGGCCCCGACCTGCGCTACTCGTTCCCGAGCCCGCGGCTCGCGCGCGTGTTCCCGACCTACGCCGATCTGATGAAGGCCGACGATGGGAACGGGACGAACTACAGCTATCTCGGGAGCGAAGAGGCGTTCCGGACGCTGCAGGCGTTCGAGCGCAAGAACCTGATCGTGCCGATCGTCGGCGACTTCGCCGGGCCGAAGGCGCTGCGTGCCGTCGGCGGCTACATCTCCGCGCACGGCGGCGTCGCGAACTACGTCTACACGTCGAACGTCGAGCAGTATCTGTTTCAGGGCGACGCGTACAAACGGTATTACGCGAGCGTCGCGATGCTGCCGCTGGCCGAGCAGAGCACGTTCATCCGGTCGTACTTCGATCGCGGCTTCTTCTATCCGCCGGGCGTGATCATGCCCGACCTGCACTCCGTGCAGCTGCTCGATCCCGTGCAGAGCCTGCTCAAGAGCTTCGGGGCGGACCAGATCCACTCGTACGAGGACGTCGTCGTTCGCTCGCACTGACGCGTTGGGTGTATAACTTCCGCGGGAGAATTCACCATGAAGCGTGCTTACGTCGTGTCCGTCGTGGCTGTGGCCGTCGCCGTGGCGTCGTTCACCGTTCTCTCAGCGCAGCAGCGCGGGCGCGGACGGCCGACGGCACCGCCGCCGATCAACTGGCCGTCGCCGCCGCTGCCCGACGGTCCCGTGCAGATCGACACGGGCCTGGTGCGGCCGATCCGCGTGAGTTTCGTGAAAGGCCTCGTGCAGCCGTGGAGCATGGCGTTCCTGCCGGACGGCGGGATTCTGGTCAGCGAACGCGGCGGCAAGCTGCGGATGATCCGCAACGGCGTCCTCGAGCCGAATCCGGTCGAAGGGCTGCCGAACGACATCCAGGCGCAGGGGCTCGGCGGGCTGATGGACGTGCAGCTCCATCCGAACTTCGCGCAGAACAAGCTGGTCTACATCACCTATCACAAGCGGCAGGGCCCACCACCACCGCCGGCGCCGCCCGCCGAAGCCGGCCGCGGCCGCGGACGGGGGCCGGCCGGACCGCCCGGCGTGATCACGCTCGCGCGCGGGCGCTGGGACGGCAGCAAGCTCGTCGATGTGAAGGACATCTTCAGCGCGGTGGCGGGCGGCAACGCGTCGCGCATCCTGTTCGCGCGCGACGGGTCGATCATCATGTCGGTCGGCTCGGGTGATCCGACGCCGGAGCAGTACCAGGAGGGCGACGCCAGCCTGAGGATGAAGATGCCCGCACAGGATCCGATGAACCTCGGCGGCAAGACGCTGCGGCTGAAAGACGACGGCACCGTGCCGCGCGACAACCCGTTTGTCGGGAGGAGCGGCTACCGGCCCGAGATCTACACGATGGGCCATCGCAACATCCTCGGCCTCGCGCTCAACCCGGTGACGGGCGACGTGTGGTCGGTCGAGAACGGACCGAACGGCGGCGACGAAGTGAACGTCCTCAAGCCGGGCAAGAACTACGGCTGGCCGGTCGTCAACAACGGACGCTTCTATCTCGGGCCGCGCGTGAGCGAGGATCCGTGGAAGGACGGCTACGAGGGGCCGCTCGTCTACTGGGTGCCGGCCATCGCGCCGTCGGGGCTCACGTTCTACACCGGCGACAAGTTCCCGCAGTGGAAGAACAACCTGTTCGTCGGCGGCATGCGCCAGGGCGAAGTGCCGCGTTCGGGCCATCTCGAACGCGTGGACTTCAACGACAAGTGGGAAGAGCTGCACCGCGAAGGGATGCTGCGCGAGCTGCAGAACCGCGTCCGCGACGTGCGACAGGGGCCCGACGGCAATCTCTATCTGCTGACGGCGGAAAACGACGGCGCGCTGGTCAAGATCGAGCCGGGCACGGCCGGCGCGACGAGATAGGGTATTCGTAGGGCGGCCCTTTCGGGGCCGCCTTTTTCACCGCGTTCACGACGGATCGACGCCGAGCCGCAGAGGGCGATCTCTGCGGCTTTGCGTTGTACGTCGTCTCGCAGATCCATCTACTATGGATTCCACGATGAAGAAGATTTTGAACGCCCCCGATCGCTATGTCGATGAGATGCTCGACGGGCTGTGCGCCGCGCACCCCGAGTTCTATCGACGAATCGGCGCGACGGGCAGGGCGGTCGCGCGCGCGTCGGCGCCGCGACAGGGGAAAGTCGGTCTCGTCTCGGGCGGCGGATCCGGGCATCTGCCGGTCTTCTGCGGATACGTCGGCGAGGGCCTGCTCGACGCGTGCGCGATCGGCGACGTGTTCTCGTCGCCTGGATCCGATCAGATGGTCGAAGCCGTCCACGCGGCGAACGGCGGCGCGGGCGTGCTGCTGCTGTTCGGCAACTACGGCGGCGACTCGATGAACTTCGAGATGGCGGCCGAACTGGTCGAGATGGACGGGATTGCGACGAAGACGGTCAAGGTGACCGACGACGTCGCGAGCGCCGGCGCGGACGAGCGCGAGAAGCGGCGCGGCGTCGCCGGGCTCGTGTATGCCTACAAGCTGGCCGGCGCGAAAGCCGAGGAGCAGACGACGATCGACGAGGTCGCGCGCGTGGCGCAGAAGGCCGTCGATGCGGTGCGCTCGATTGGCGTCGCGCTGACGCCGTGCGCGGTGCCGTCGGCGGGGAAGGCGACGTTCGACATCGGACCCGACGAGATGGCATTCGGCATGGGCATTCACGGCGAGCCGGGCGTCTATCGCAGCGCGTTGAAGCCCGCCGACACGATTGCCGACGAGATGCTGGCGGCGCTCGTGGCGGACATGCCGCTGCGATCGGGCGATCGGGTCTCCGTCCTCGTCAACAGCCTCGGCGCCACGCCGCACGAAGAGCTCTTCATCGTCTATCGGCGGGTGGCCGCGCGGCTGGCGCACGAGGGCGTCGCGATCGTGATGCCGCTCGTCGGCCGCTACGCGACGTCCATGGAGATGGCCGGCATGTCGCTCACGTTCTGCAAGCTGGACGCGGAGCTCGAGACGCTGCTGCGCCGTCCGTGCCGCTGCGCGTTCTGGAGCGTGTAATGCCATCGGATGTGGTGCGGACCTTCTCGTCCGCCGGGCTGACCGTGGACGTCGTCAAAGACGCCGTCACGCGTATTGCCGTGAAGATGGACGCCTGCGCCGGCGAGCTGAACGCGCTCGACGGGGCGCTCGGCGACGGCGATCTCGGCGTGACGATGGTGCGCGGCATGCATGCGGTGGTCACCGACCTCGACGCGTGCCCCGCCGACGTCGGCGGCGCGCTGGCGAAGTGCGCGCAGGCGTTCACGAAGACGTCCGGGTCAACGCTCGGCACGCTCGTGGCGACGGGGCTCCTGGCGGCGGCGAAAGCGACGAAAGGGCAGACGTCGGTCGCGTGGCGCGACGTCTCGGCCCTCGTGGCCGGTGCGCTCGCCGCGATGGCGAGCCGCGGGAAAGCGCAGCTCGGAGACAAGACCGTGCTGGACGCGCTCGAGGCGGTGCGCGTGGCGACCGAGGGCCGCGACGATCCCGCGGCGATGCTCGCCGCATCGCTCAGCGAGGTGCGCCGCACGCTCGATCGGCTCCGCGCGGAGCCCGCGCGCCAGGGCCGCGCGCGCATCTTCGCGGAGAAGACCATCGGCCGCGACGATCCCGGCATGATCGCCATCCTGCGCGTCCTCGAAGGCCTGGCGTCGCGCGCGTAGGGCGGCGCTTTCGGGGCCGCCTCGCGCGCCGCGCTGGAACGCGGGTCGGATCGTCCGGACACGCGGTGCGATCGCGTCGAACGGCGACGGCGTCGCGCCGAACGCGCGTGGGCGAGCGCGGTCGCATGCCAACCTGCGCCCGGCGCGTCGTGCGGTCGCACGGTTCCGTGCAAGCGAGCGTGCGACACGGCCTGGAATCGGGCGGTACTGGTCTGGAATCCGGCCGACACGAGTCGGCGAGCAGCGGGAACGGGTCGGCGAGCGGCGGGAACGCGCCGGGGACCGACGGGAAGGCGCCGGAGAGCGAGGTGATGGCGCCGGGGAGCGGCGGGAACGCGCTGGAGAGCGGGCGGTACGGCGTCGAGCGCCTCGTGGGGCGGGGAGTGTCCCGTGTCAGGTAAGCCCGACGAGGTCTGCGCTGCGATCCCACAGCTGCGCGGCGAGGGCAGCGTCCTGCGCGAGCGTCGACGGCGTGACGCGCCGCTTCTTCTCGTAGTACCCGCCCGTTGCGCCTTCGACCTCGGGGCTCGACGCGAGATACACGATCGTCTCGGCTCCGCGCGCCGGGCTCAGCATGAAGCGTTTCGCGACGGCGAGCACGGGCTGCGTGTACCACGGCGCGTGCGACCAGATGTTGGTCGCGACCGCGCCGGGATGCAGGCAGTTCGCCGTGACGCCGGCGCCAGCCAGACGCCGCGCCAGCTCGGTCGTGAACAGAATGTTGGCCAGCTTGGACCGTCCGTACGCCCGCATGATCCGATAGCCGCCGTGCTCGAATTGAAGATTGTCGAACGGCAGGTCGGCAAACCGGTGCGCGTCGCTCGCAACGGTCACGACGCGCGACGGGGCGCTCCGCGTCAGCAGATCCAGAAGAAGATTGGTCAGCAGGAACGGACCGAGGTGGTTGACGGCGAACGTGCGCTCGACGCCGTCCTCGGTCAGCGCGCGATCGACGTTGACGGAGCCGGCGTTGTTGACGAGGACGTCCAGCCGCGGCCGGCTGGCGACGACCTCCGCGGCCAGCGCGCGGATCTGGCGCTGCGACGCGAAGTCGCACTGCATCAGCGACACGGCCTGCGATCCGGATCGCGTCTGCACCTCGTCGCGCGCCGCGGCGCCGCGCGCGGCGTCGCGGGCGACGAGGATCACGTCAGCGCCCATCGCCGCCAGCGACACGCTCGCCTCGAGGCCGATGCCCGCCGTCGCGCCCGTCACCAGCACCGTCTTGCCCGACATCGGCCCGGCCATCGCGCGCAGTATAGACGACCAACCAGTCGAGCAATCAGTCGGTCAGTCTTGCGCGTATGATTGCCGCGTGACGACGAGACGTGCGTTCATGAAGGCCGCGGGCGCCGCCGCGGTCGGGGCCCGGGAGCTGACGCGTTCGATGGGCGCGGCCGCCTTCGACCCGCTCGAGAAGTCCATTCTCGAACTCCAGCGCGCGATGGCGGGTGGACAGATCACGTCGGCCGCCCTCGTGCAGTTCTATCTGGACCGCATCGCCGCCTACGATCACATCGTCAACGCGATGCTGTACGTCAACCCGAACGCGCTCGCGGCCGCGCGCACGCTCGACGCGGAGCGCCGGGGCGGCACGACGCGCGGGCCTCTGCACGGCATTCCCATCCTGCTGAAAGACAACTTCGACACGAAGGACATGCCGACGACCGGCGGTTGTCTCGCGCTCGCGGGCCACAGGCCGAGAGACGACGCGTTCCAGGTGAGGAAGCTGCGCGAGGCGGGCGCCGTGCTGCTCGGCAAAGTCAACCTGCACGAGCTCGCGCTCGGCTTGACGACGGTCAGCTCGCTCGGCGGACAGACGCTCGACCCGTACGACCTGACGCGCGCGCCCGGCGGCAGCAGCGGCGGATCGGCCGTCGCCGCCACCGCCAACTTCGCCGCCGCGACGCTTGGCACCGACACGGCCGGCTCCATCCGCATCCCGAGCTCCCACAACGACGTCTGCGGCCTGCGTCCGAGCGAGGGCCTCTCGAGCCGCGCGGGCATCATCCCGTTCAGCCGCACCCAGGACACCGGCGGCCCGATCGCGCGAACAGTCGAAGATCTCGCGGTCATCCTCGACGCCACGGCAGGCGCTGACCCGGCCGATCCGGTGACGATGAAGGGGGCCGGCCACATTCCTCGCACCTACACGTCGTCGCTCAGGCGCGACGCGCTCAAAGGCGCGCGCATCGGCGTCTTGATCGAGTATTTCGGCACCGCGCCGGAAGACGACGACGTCGGTGCGGTCGTGAGGCACGCGATCGACGAGATGAAGGCGCTCGGCGCGACGGCTGTCGAGGTGGCCATTCCGGCGCTCGCGACGATGGTCGCGGACTCCACGCTGTTCCTGCAGGAAATCAAGGCGTCGCTCGGCGGCTACCTGAAGACGTCGGGCGCGCCGGTCGCGTCGGTTGACGATCTGCTCGCGTCGGGACTCCACGTCGCCCAGCTGCAGGGCGTCCTCGAGATCGCCAGCCGCACGCCCGACGACTTCCTGGCCAGCGCCGGCTACGCGCGCCGCCTCGCCGCGCGCGACACCCTGGCGCGGGCCGTGCTGACGGCGATGAACGACCACCGCGTTGACGCACTCGCGTATCCGATCGTGAAACGAATCGCGCCGGTCGTGATTCCTCCCGGCGGCGGCAACCAGCTGGGGAGCAACGAGGCGCTGTCGCCGCAGACGGGGTTTCCGGCGATCAACGTGCCCGCCGGCTTCACACGCGGGGGATTTCCGGTCGGCATGGAACTGCTCGGACGGCCGTTCGCCGAGCCGACGCTCCTCGCGCTGGCATATGCGTTCGAACATTCGACGCGCCACCGGCGTCCGCCCGCGTTCGAAGACCGCCTGCCGCCCGCGCCGGCTGCGCCAGGTCGCGACGCCATCACCATCGACGTCGCGGCGACCGGCGCCGGCTCGATCCCGCCGTCGAACGTCCCGTTTACGGCGGCGGCGCGCTTCCGCTTCGACAGCCGGTCGCGCTCGCTCGGCTTCGAGATCGAACTGCCCGCCGCGTCGCTCGACGCGATCGGCGGCGTCTACCTCCACCGCCGGACGACACGGCAGAACGGCGGCGTCGCGCACATTCTCGCGAAACGGCCGGCCCCGCGGGTCACCGGCGTCGTCGAACTGTCGGCCGAGGAGGCGGACAGCCTGACGGCAGGGAAGCTGTATCTGTCTGTCGTCAGCCGCCAGACGCCGAGGCTGAGCGCACGGGCCGATCTGAAAGTGAGAAGTTAGAAGTCAGGAGTCAGGAGTTCGACGTCACGCGGGCGTATCATCCTCGGATGCGTCGCGAACCGGTGGACTCCCACGCGCTGCGGTCCGTTGGCTACGATCGCGACACGAAGACGCTCGAGCTGGAGTTCATCTCCGGCGCCGTCTACCGCTACTTCGAGCTGTCGGAGTTCACGTATCGCGCCCTCATGCGCGCCGGGTCGAAAGGCCGCTTCTTTGTCAGCAGCATCGACGGGCGGTACAAGTGCGAGGAAGTGAAAGGGTAGTCGGTCAATCGGTCAGACGTGGTCCGCGGTGCGGACCGGCCTCGCGCTCGAGGTGGCCGACGAGGCCCGCGAGCATGCGGGCGACGTCGTCGTAGCGCTCGCAGAAGTCCGTCGCCTCGGCCGCCGAGATGTAGCCGCGGCCGGCCGCGACGAGCAGATGCGCCCGCGTGTGCGCGGCCGACTCGCGGGCGAGCGACAGGTAGCGCGCGAAGTCGCGGTCGGTCTTCTCGTCGTAGCCGGCGGCGATCAACGCAGTCACGCGCGAAGAGGATGCGGCGATGTGGCTCCGCAGCTCGCCGTCGCGCGCAAACGGCAGGCGCTTCAGGATGAACGACACCGCGGTGGCCGCCGCGAGCGCCTTCTGATAGACAAACAGATCCTCGAGCACGCCGATGACCACGCCGGCCGGCGTCGCAAGAGCGATGCCGCCGATCCGGGCTTTGACGGTCGTCAATCAGCAACTTGCCGCCGATCGGCGGTCGATGCGGAAACGCGTGGAGCCACGCGCCAACGCGAGGTGACGTCTCTAGCACACTGCGAGCACGGCAGTGGTTTTGCTTCGAGCAGAAGACAAATCGCCATTTCGCCCACTACCTGTATCTCGCGCGCGGGTCGGCCAAGGAGACGAAGGCGCGCTTGCACGTCGCGGAAGGCCGCGGGTACATCGTTGCCGGCGAACGCGTCGCGTTGTGCGACACCTACGATGAAGTGTCGCGAATGGCGTCGGGGCTCATCGAGCACCTCGAACTCGAAAACCGCCGTCATCGAGGCCCGCGTCGCCCGACTGACGACTGACGACTGACCGACTCCCCCCCTTCAGATCCTGTTCGGACACCCGGCCCGGCACCGGCAGGGGATGGTCCGCTCTCCGATGATCGAGTAGTCGTAGGTGAGTTCCTCGCCCCGGCGGATGTGGCGTGCGGCGCGGATCCAGATGGTCTTGTCCACGACCTCGAACCAGCAGTTCGGCGTGCACGAGTGGTTGATGAACCGCGCGATGTTGCCGCCGACGTTCGCGTCGCGGCTCCAGGAGCGGTTCACGCGGAACACCCAGATGCAGCCGTCCTCGAGGTAGCGCTCTTCACGCGCGGTGCACTCCTCGTCGTTCCGGATCAGCTCGCCGGCGTAGTCGATGATGCGCGCGTTCTTCCTGATGGGCTCGGCGGCGAACACGCCGTGACCGTGGACGGCCGACGCGCGGCGGACGATTTTCGGGAGCTCGACGGCTCGAGGCATGTGGCGGGTGAATTGCATTTTAGTTCAGTGGAGGCGAACTCATGGGTGACCTCGAGAAGAAGATCCGCGACGGCGTCCTCGGCGATATCAAGCCCGAGGAAGAGGCGCGCGATCATCTCGCTGGAAACTACGACGAGCGCGACGACGCCAACTGGCATTCGGGCTCCCGCGAGCTCGACGAGGGCGGAGGCGTGCATTCGGAAGTGGACGGCGTCCGCAACTACCACGGCACCGGCGGCGCGACAGGCGGCGACCTCGGCAACCGGCCGGAATAACACCGACTGCGCTGAGATCGCGCAGAGAACCGGTTTCTCCGCGATCTCGGCGTTCATCGTTGTTCCCCCGGCGTTCGGCGTATCATGGGCCCGCTCAGGAGGGCCGATGAGATACGCGCTGATGTTGACGGCGGCGGTGGCACTCTCCCTCGGCGGTGCGGTCCGCGCGCAGGCGCAGGTGCCGGCCAACATCGAGGCAGAACTCAAGAAGATTGGTCAGATCGTCGATCCGGCGTGCACTGCGAAGCTCTATCGCCCGCTGATGCCGGCCAACGACTTCAACACCTACTGGCCGCTCGATGCGCCGTCTCCGAAATCGACGGCGCCGCTCTATCCGGGCGTCACGATCGTCCGCGACCAGTCATTCGGGCCGAACGCCAAAGACGTTCTGGACATCCTCACCGGCGACAAAGGCGGAAGCAGCCGACCGGTGCTCATTTATGTCGCCGGCGGCGCGGGCAACAAGATCGAGCAGCAGGTGCGCGAGAGCAACGCGTTCTACGACAACATCGGCCGCTGGGCCACGAAGAACGGCATGGTGGGCGTCCTGGTGCAGCGGCACGCGGGCTCCGGCAAGTGGGACGACGGCGGGCGCGATTTGTCGATGGCGGTGGACTGGGTACACGACAACATCGCGAAGTACAAAGGCGATCCCTCCCACATGGTCATCTGGGCGCACTCGGCGGGCAACGGGCCGCTCGGTGTCTACGTTGGCCACCCGGAGCGCTGGAAGAACGGCGTGCAGGTGAAAGGCGCGATCTTCATGTCGGGCAATCCGGTGCCGACCGCCGGTCCACAGGGCCGCGGCGGTCGCGGCGCGTTCGGCGCCCCGGGTGGTCCGCAGCCGGGCACGGCGTGCGGACTGACGGGCGCGAGCATGACGTCCACCGAGGGCCGCATCGCGGGACCGAGCGGCATGGCGCCGGCACCTGCCGACGGCGGACGCGGCCGCGGCGGCTTCGGCCGCGGCGGTCCTCAGCTCAGCGACGCCGAGCGCGCCGAGCGCGACAACCTGCCGGGCTTCAAGAAGACGCCCGTGAAGATCGCGCTCGCCTACGCGGAGCTCGATCCGGGCGTCACGAACGCCCAGATGCCCGCGAACATCGTCGCGCTCCACGACGAGATGTGCACCGCCGGACACTGTCCGGAGATGTGGATGCTCAAGGGCGAAAGCCACATGTCGGAAGTGTTTTCCGTGGACACGAACGACAAGACGACGAGCGCGCCTGTGCTCGCGTTCGTGAAGAAGGCGAAGTAGGAGCGGGACGGGAAGGAGCGCCGCGTGATTGCCGCATGGCTTGGCGTGTGGACGCTCACCACGGTGCTGTCGTCCGACCCGTCCGTACCGGGCCAGTACAAGCGCGGGACGAAGGACATCGACCAGGCGGACTCGGTCGTCACCATCGTGGATGACCTGGTGCGCGCGCGCGGAGGCGTGCTGCACGCCGAGTGGACCGGGACGCTCGACGGCCGCGAGTCTCCCGTCGAAGGCGTTGACGTCTCGCTCACCAGCGCCTATCGGCAGATCGACGACCACACGATCGACGTGACGCAGAAACTCGACGGCCAGGTTGCCGTCCGCGCGCGGTGGGTGCTGTCGCCCGACGGCAGCACCCTCACCGTCACGTCAACCGGCGCGGCCACCGGCACGGAGATCTACAAGAAGGCAAGTCCTTAGTACAATCGTTCGATGCCCTTCAGCCGGGTCGCCGATCGTTTGATTCGCGCCGCCATGGAGCGCGGCGAGTTCGACAACCTGCCGGGCGCCGGGAAGCCGCTGGATTTGGAAGAGTACTTCGCCGCCCCGGAAGACCTGCGGATGGCGTACTCGATTCTCAAGAACGCCAGGTGCGCGCCGGCCGAAGTCGAACTGCTCAAGGAGATCGCGCGGCTGCGGGACGCGGTCGCCGCGGCGACCGATGCGGCCGACACGCAGCGGCTCCGGCGCGCGCTGAGCGATCGGCAGACGGAGCTGCGCATCATCCTCGAACGCCGCGCGCACGAACCGAGTCGCTCCTAGTTCGCCGCCTCTGGCCGGCTCGACTCTGAGACCAAGCTGCTTCCTCGCGACCACGCCAGCCCGCTCACGACCAGGGCGGCATTGAACTTCGCTCCTGGTGTCAGCGAAAACCGAACACGGGGGGGAACACGATCACGACCAGCGCCGCCCATGCGGCGTACACAGGCAAATAGGCGATCTGCCAGCGCTCCAGCGCGGCGAACGAGCCGCGGCGAAGCACGAAGCGTCCATAGACCCACGCCGTCCACGTCAGGTTCACCAGCAGAATCAGATTCTCGCCAAGCGCCGCCACGCGGTTGGGCGTGAAGCCGAACTCGGAAATGCGGGACGCGATGGCCGCGAGCGCGACGACATCGACGATGAGCGCGCTCGCCACGAGCAGCAGCTGTAGACGGTCGAAGAAGTCGGGCGGCGCCTGCGGATCGCGCGCGGACGCGGCGTACAGCACGAGCCCGACCACGACCGTCAGCAGGAGATCGAAGCCGATGAGCACTTCTCGCTTCACGTTGATCGGGCTGCCCGTCCACGCCATCGTCGCCAGGAAGGCCAGCAGCAGAAACGTGAAGAGCGGCGTGAACACCCTGGTCAGCACCGGCGCCATGTTCTCGATGACGCTTTGCTTCGCCTCGACGAGCCAGGATCCGATGAGGACGGCGCCTGCCGCCCCGCACGGGATCAGCCAGCCGGCGACGAACCAGGCCGGGTCCATGTCGATGGCGCGGAACATCATGAACGTGAACAACATCACGACGAACCCGCCGAGCGCGATGAGCACGTAGTAGATCGCCAGCTCACCGGAGAACCGGACGAAGTTCATGCGCCCGCCGTCGTCGAACCATCGGCCCCGGACATACGCAACGCCAACAGTGAGCCAGAGAGCGATTGGCAAGTGCAGCATGGTGAGCACCGCTGTGTCGCTGCGGCTGGGGAACGGAAACGCGTTGGCCAGCACGACCCCGGCCGCGAACGGCAGCGCGAGCCAGATGCCGCTGACCACGTCCAACCTGCGCTTCCACATGAAGTAGACGGTGAGCAGCGGAAAGACAAAGAGGCTCGCGTTCCTGCCGTAGAAAAGCGGGAAGTTCTCGTTCGGGTTGATGGGGTGGCCGAAGAGCGCCGGCACCTTGACGGCCACCGCCGCGGCCACCGCGAGGCCCAGCGCGACGAGCATCTCGGTGTGTGCGCGTGGAGCGGCGTCATCCTCGGCGTCAACCCCGATGACGAGCTGTTTCCACAGGCGCTCGGAATGCGCGCGCGCGAACTCGCGCGACAGCGCGTCGAGGCTGCCCATGCGCCTCACCGCGACCAGGAACGCTTCTTCTCCAACCAGTCCTACGCCGGTCAGCGCGGTCAGTTCGTCGCGGAGGTGCCCCTCGAGCTCCTCGATGTCGGATGCGCGAAGCGTCTGCCGGCGGCGCAGGTAGCTCCGCCACTCCTGGATCTGCGCCTCGAGCGGGCGATCGGAGGAGGGCGTCACGCGGGGCAGGCCTTCATCCAGATGCCGCGCAGCGTGGCGTCCACCACCTTCCACTGCTCGCGTTGCGCCTTCAGCTGCGCCCGGCCCTCGCGCGTGATCCGGTAGTACTTGCGCCGGCGGCCGTTCTCGGACTCGGCCCACTTGGCTGCGACGTGCCCGTTGCGCTCGAGCCGGTGCAGCACCGGGTAGAGCATGCCGTCGGTCCACTGCAGATGCCCGCCCGACAACTCGGCGACCCGCCTGATGATGGCATAGCCGTAGCTGTCACCGTCGGCAAGAATCGCCAGCACGAGCGGCGTGGCGGAGGCGGCGACGAGGTCTTTGGTGAGATCCATACCTTGCAGCGTTATACATCGCTGTTCTAGGTATGTCAACGCGGACGAAGGGCGGGTAAGTAGGGGGCCTAACCCGGCGGTCGCACCCAGCGGAAGCCGCCGTTGAGCAGCGGGAAGACGTCGAAGCCGACGCGCCGGGCCTCCGCGTGAATGGTGTGGCCGTCCATCTCGCCGTCAAGGATGAGACGATCCTCGCGAGGCTGCGAGTACGAGAAGGCCGACGTCCAGAGGCGGCTGCGGATCTTGCGGAGCGCCATCGCGTGCCGGTTGACGTCAATCGACGCGCCGTAGTGGGCGAACGAGTCATCGGTCCGCTCGACAACGACCACGTCGGGCGTGTCGAAGATGACCCGGCGCCAGCGGCGATCGTAGTCGTTCTGTTCGGGTAGACGGGCCTGGCCGTCCACCGACAGCCGCTCGACGTCCCAGATGCCGTAGAGCGGCGACCGGGGCGCGCCGGGACCGCCCGGGTTGTAGTACGACGCGACCGCGAGCCGCGTGAACATCGCCAGCAGGTACACGCCGAAGGCGATCTGCGGCACCAGCCATTTCTTCTGCGTCCACGGGTCCGTGCGTGCGCGATCGACGACCAGCGCGTGCCACAGCCGCTTCGCGTCCGGCGCCAGCACGAAGAGCGAGATCAGGATCAGGTGAAACGCGATCTGCTTCAGGCCGACGTCGTACGAGGCGTTCAGGACGAGCACCTGCACCATGTCCGCGAACGCGACGATCGCGCCGAGCGCGGTCGTCCACGGCAGGACGAGCAACACGCCGGCGACGACCTCGGCCCAGCCGGTGAACATCTGATACGGCGTGGACGCGCCGATGAACGTCCAGAGCAGGTCGGTCGGCGTGAGGTTGCCGACCGGGTTGACGAGCGTCACGAGCGACGGCGGCGGAAACTGCGTCGGAATGACTTTCGCCATGCCGAAAAAGAACATCTGCCCCGCGAGCGCGAATCGCAGGAACAGGTGGGCGACTGTGAGCGTCCGGCTCGTCGTGTGCGGCGTAAGCCCGGCCCTCGCCCAGACCAAGGCGACGATGGGCGAGACCACCAGGATAACCCACCGCAGCACCCACGGGTACGCG
>CAZOIK010000078.1:0-27107 GCA_964579765.1 uncultured Bifidobacteriaceae bacterium | reverse complement strand
ACTGAAACCGGATCGGACTACGCGGATTTCCTGCTCGGCATTCCTAGCAACTACCACAAGTCGTCGGGCGGCGTCTTCTATCTGCGGAATCAGTACGGCGCCGTGTTCGCACAGGACAGCTGGCGAGCGCGCTCGAACCTGACGATCAACTACGGCGTGCGGTGGGACATCATGGCGCCGTGGTACGAGAAGGACAACCAGATCCAGACGATTGTGCCGGGCGAGCAGTCGCAGGTGTATCCGGGCGCGCCCCTCGGCATGGTGTTCCCCGGCGACCCCGGCATCGCACGCGGGCTGTCGCCGGCGCAGTTCGGCAACGTCTCGCCGCGCATCGGCATCGCGTACTCGCCGAATGAGAAGACCAGCCTGCGCGCGAGCTACGGCCTGTTCTACAGCGCGTTCCAGGGCCTGTCGGCCGGCATCATGTACGGCGTGCCGCCGTACGGCTACAACTATCTCAGCCCGGCGCCGCCGCTCTTCCAGACGCCGTTCATCACGGCGGCCGACGGCACCAACAACGGCCAGCGGTTTCCGCAGCAGTTCCCGCCGCTGAATGGGTCGCCGAGCAATCCGGTCCGCGGCATCGACTGGTCGCAGTTCCTGCCGGTGAACGCGGATCCGTTTTTCGCGGCGGACAATAAGACGCCGTACTCGTCGAATTTCATGTTCTCGGTGCAGCGCGAGCTCGCGCCGAACATGGTGCTCACGGCGAGCTACGTCGGCACGCGCGGGCACAACATGCTCGTGATCCAGCAGGCAAATCCCGGCGACCCGGCGCTGTGCCTGAGCGTGAGCCAGCCGAGCCAGGTTGCGCCGGGCAGCCCGACGTGCGGGCCGTTCGGCGAGAACGGCGTCTACACGCGCGCCGACGGCACGGTCATCAACAGCACACGCACGGTGCTCGGTCCGAACTACGGCACCATGACGGCGCAGCGCTCGATCGGCTACTCGCGCTACAACGGCCTCGAGCTGAACCTGCACTACACGAAGGGGCGTGCGAGCGTGCTCGCGGGCTACACCTACAGCAAGTCGGTGGACGTCGCGTCGAACCTCGGCGAGCAGGTGAATCCCTTCAACGTCGCGCTGTCGGAGGCGCCGTCGGCGTTCGACATGCGGCACAACTTCGTCGTCTCGTACAACTACGAGCTGCCGCTCGAGACCTGGCTCAAGCACAACAACGGCTGGACGACGGGGTGGTCGCTGGCGGGGACGACGCGGCTCTCCAGCGGGTTCCCGGTGACGCTCTACAACCCGACGGACACGTCGCTGCTCGGCACGTTCGGCAACGGCGTCAACAACAACCTGCTCGACACGCCGAACTACGCGGCTGGCTGCGCGCTGAACGTCAACCACGATCCGTCGAAGGGCCCCGCGTTCAACACCGGCTGCTTCAGCCTGCCGGCGCTCGGCCAGCTCGGGAACGCGCCGCGGCGGTTCTTCTACGGACCGGGGATCGAGAACTTCGACATCGCGCTGATCAAGCGCGTGAAGTTCGACGACACGCGCAACCTCGAGATCCGGCTCGAGGCGTTCAACCTGTTCAACCAGCCGCAGTTCTACGGGGCGGGCGCGGTGGACGGCAACATCGTCAGCCCGACCTTCGGCAACATCGTGGCCGCCGCGGCGCCGCGGTTCATCCAGCTCGCGGCGAAGTTCTACTTTTGAGGGCGATCTCTGCGATCTCTGCGTTAATGGTCGTCTTCACGGCCTCTGGCGCGTCTGCGCAGAACCTGTTCGAAGTGCAGGTGTTCCCGGACGAGAACCTGTCCAGGGGGGAGACGTCGATCGAACTGCACGACGTGCTGATTCCGAGCGGCACGCGCCTGCCGGGCGACGCGCTCGATCCGAGCTCGCATCTGCATCTGTCCTTCGAGGTGTCGCACGGCTGGTCCGACGTGTTCGAGACCGGCGTCTTCGTCGAGACGGCGCCGTCGGGCGGCGACGACCACGCGGGACGATCAAACACTTCGACCCGCTGTCGGAGCAGCACCACCTCGTGTTTCCGACGCTCGACCTGCGGACGTCGCGCGGCTGGGACCTCAACGTCGGCGTCGGCCGCGGCCTGACCGGCGGCAGCGAGCACTGGGTGGTGAAGTGGATCGTGGGGCTGAAGCTTCCCGGGTCGAGTACATAGTCGATCGTCGTTACAGCGACGCGAGGACGCGGCGCAGGCGCGCGTCGGCCTCGTCGGCGATCGGCTTGACGTCGGGGCGATCGACGAGCGTGAACATCGCGCGCGGGTCGGCCATCGACACGGCGACGCGGCCCTCGCCGGCGTCCTGGATGACGACGTTGCAGGGAAGCAGCAGGCCGACCTGCGGGTCGGCCGTCAGCGCCTTGTGGGCGAGCACCGGGTTGCACGCGCCGAGAATCAGATACGGACGGAACGCGACGTCGAGCTTCTTCTTCAGCGTGTCCCGTACGTCGATCTGCGTGAGGACGCCGAAGCCCTCCTCTTTGAGGGCGGCGGTGACGCGGGAGAGCGCCTCATCGACCGTGGTGTGCTCAAGGACACGTCCGAATCCATACGAGGAAGTGACTGCCATGCCGTTCGCCGACGCAGGAGCCGTGCCAGCAGGACGGCGGATTCCCGGCATGCGGTAAGCTCTTGCCGCTCATGAAGCAGGTCCTCATCTTCGTCCACCGGTGGCTGGGCGTCGTTTTCTGCCTGCTGTTCCTGCTGTGGTTTCCGTCCGGCTTCGTGATGATGTACTGGGACTACCCCAGCGTCACGCCGGCAGACAGCCTCGCGCACCGCGCGGCGCTCGACCTGGCGACGGTCAGGCTCTCAGCCGCCGACGCCGCGGCGAAAGTGCAGATCGCGCCGTCTGGATCGATTCACCTGACGACGTTCGCGGGACGTCCGATCTACCGGTTCGGCGGGCCGGACTCGGCGGTCGTCTATGCCGACACGGGCGACGAGCAGACCGAAATCTCGCAGGACGAGGTCGCCAGAATCGCGACGATGTGGTCGGGCCAGCCGGTGAAGGCGGCGCGAGTGGAGGCGGTCGAGCACGTCGATCAGTGGACGCTGCAGCACCGCATCGCCGACCTGCAGCCGCTCTGGAAGTTCTCGTGGCCCGACGGCCAGCAGGTCTACATTTCGCAGGCGAACGGCGAAGTCATTCAATACACGACGCGCGCGTCGCGGCTCGGCGCGTGGTTCGGCGCCATCCCGCACTGGCTCTACTTCACGCCGCTCCGGCGCAACGGCCCACTGTGGAGCCGCGTCGTCATCTGGTCGTCGGGCATCGCGTCGATTGCGGCGCTCATCGGACTGGTCATCGGCGTCTGGATGTACTCGCCGTCGAAGCCGTATCAGCGCGGCGGCGCGCCGACGTCGATTCCGTACCGCGGCTGGAAGCGCTGGCACATGATCGTCGGCCTCGTCGCGGGCGCGGGCGCCGTGACGTGGGCGTTCAGCGGGATGCTCTCGATGGAGCCGTTTCCACAGCGCGATCGTCCGAGCGACGCCGCCATCGGCGCACAACGTGTCCTGCAGGCCCTGCGTGGGCGCGCGCCGCTCGGTCGGTTCGCGGCCAAGGACGCGCGCGCGGCGCTGCGGCAGCTCGCGGGGCTGCGCGTGAAAGACCTCGAGTTCACGTCGATTGCCGGCGAGCCGGCCTACTTCGCCACGCTCGCGGGCGGCGACACGCGCATCGTGCCCGTCGAAGGGCCGCCGATCGCCGGGCTCGACAGCCGCGCGCTCGTGGACGTCCTCACGCAGGCGTTTACGGCAGCCGGACACGCGCGCGTCAGCGTCGTCGATCGCTACGATCGCTACTATCTCGACCGACATCACACGGCGCCGCTGCCGGTCGTGCTCATCGAGGTGGACGACGCGGAGCACACGCGGTTCTACGTCGATCCCAAATCCGCGCGGACGGTCGGCGGCTACAGCGCGTCGAACTTCCTCGATCGCTGGCTGTATCACGGCCTGCACTCGATGAATTTTCCGTGGTTGTACAACTACCGCCCGGCCTGGGACATCGTCGTCATCACGTTCATGGCGATGGGCACGGCGCTCGCGGCGACGTCGCTCGTCCTCGCGTGGCAGGTGCTGGGGAGGAAAGTGCGGGCGCTCTCGAGTACTTAGTCCTTGGTTCCTGGGGACTGGGGACTGGAGACTGGAGACTAGTAACGGTTTTGCGGAACTGACAGACGGAAATGCCTTTCGTACAATCTGCACTATGGACACATTCAGACGGCGGATGACGGCGGTGCCAGTGCTGGCGTGTGTGGGCGCGCTGACGTGGGCGTGCTCGCCCGCGAAGTCGTCTCCTCCGCCGCGGGCGGCCGCGGCGGCGACGCTCTCGACGCCCTACGGTCCGATGAAGCCCGTTGTGTCGGTCAAGGAGCTGATGCAGAACATGATCGACCCGGCCGGCGACGACGTGTTCGACGCGGTGTACTGGGACGTCAACGAGAAGGGCACGATCGCGCACGCGCCGAAGACCGACGACGACTGGGACAAGGTGCGCACCGGCGCGGTGACGATTGCCGAAGGCATCTACCTGCTGAAGATCCCGCGTCCGTTCACGCCGCCCGGCGACGTCAACAACAGCACGGGGCCGAACCCGCCGGAGCTGTCGCCGACACAGATTCAGGCGAAGCTCGACAAGGATCCGGTGTTGTGGCAGGCGAAGATCGAAGCGCTGCGCAACGTCGCGCTCGAGGTCATGGACGTCGTGAACAAGAAGGACACGAAGGCCCTGTTCGACGCGAGCGAGGACATGGACAAGGCGTGCGAGGCCTGCCATCTCGAGTACTGGTATCCGGGCGACCGCGCGGCGGTCGACGAGGATGCGCGGCAGCACGCCCGGTTCGACAAATCGGCGATTCGACGAAGCAAGTAGCGGACGCGGTATTCTGAGGGTGAGCACGCATGATTGAGTCGTGGAATCGCCGGTTGGGCGCGCTGTGCGGTCTGGCAGTGGGCGTGAGTGTGTTGTGTGCGGCGTGCTCGGGCTCGAACGCCGCCCCGCCGCCCGCGTCCGCCGCGGCGCCCGCGCTGCCGTCCGTGCACCCGCCGGGCAGCGCGCCGCTGTGGGGCGACATGAAGCCGGTCGTGTCGGTGAAAGAGCTCATGGAGTACATGATCGACCCGGCGTCGGACTTCATCTTCGACTCGGTGAAGATCATCACCACCAAGCAGGGCACGGTCGAGAAGGTGCCCAAGACCGACGAAGACTGGGACAAGCTCCGCGTCGGCGCAACGACGATTGCCGAGGGCGTCTACCTGCTCAAGGTCCAGCGGCCGTTCGCGCCGGCCGGCGACGTGAACAACAGCGTCGGGCCGGACGCGTCCGAGCTGTCGCCGACGGAGATCCAAGCGAAGCTCGAGCACGATCCGGTGCTGTGGAACGCGAAGATCGAAGCGTTGCGCAACGTCGGGCTCGAAGTGCTCGACATCGTGAAGCGGAAGAAGACGGACGAGCTCTGGGAGGCGTCGTACAACCTCGACCAGGCCTGCGAATCCTGTCACGTGCAGTACTGGTATCCCGGTGATCCCGCGCTGCTGAAGCGGATCGATCAGCAGTTGCACGATCTGTACGAAAAGCCCTCTGGCAACTCGGCGGCGAAGACGACCTCACCCGAGAAGCGCTGACTGCCGGCCGCGGGGGGATTCGGCATGCCAGGGGCGCCGGGCCCAGGATGGTCGCGGTTGCGACGCCGACATCCGTCACGACCGGCCAGAGTCCACCTTCGACACCCTGATGGTGTCGCCTTTGACGTCGCCCGTGATGTTCACGGCTTCGCCGGCGTGGCTCGCGCCGCACATCGCGTCGCTGATGGTGCCATGCACGGTCTGATTCGCCGCGTATCCAGACGACGCGATCAGCACGACGACGGCCGAGATCGTTCCGAGTCTCATTGTCACTGGCTCCTTGTCTGGCTACATGCCATGCCCAGCCATCGGCTGCGACATCCGCATGTTCCACATGCGGCCCATCGTGCCGGCCGGCGGCCGAATACGGAAATAAATCTGAAACGACACCGGATGGCTGCCGTACGCCGGCGTCAACGCGTCGGGCACGGCGTAGAACGTGACGGCCGCGCCGAGCCCGGTTTCGAACCCGCCCCGGTCGGCGATGTCGTGAACGCCGCCGAACGTGAACGCCGCGAGCGGATCTTTGCGCGCGGCCGCCGCGACGGTCGGCGGAACCATGTCTGTCAGCAAAAGATTCGTCTCGAGTTGCAGCACCTCGATGCGCGCGAAGATCGAGTTGTCGCCGACGTGGCGCGTGAACTCGCCGAACGCCGCCTGACGCGTCGCGTCGTCCGTCGCGTTGACGCCCCAGCCGACCGTCGCCGCGGTGAAGTCCGTGCCGTTCCGCACCATCCACGACGCCGACGTCGTCGTCCGCTCGACGTTGCCCGGCTCGAGCGCTTCGGGATGCGTCAGGTGTCCCGTGGAGACCTGAAACTCCCATCGATCGTCCGGCCGGTACCAGAAACGGCCTGACACCGAATCAAGTCGGCCGAAGTCGAAATCCCATCGATGCTGATCGGGCTCGCGGCCGTTGAAGACCGATCCTTCGGCGACGAACGGGCCATGATCCACCGCGGCCGTGACGACGCCGTACGTAATGTGCGTCGAGTCGAACGTGTGATGGGACAGCGGGGCGAACGGGTACTCGGCGATGGAGGCGCGATGCATGAACGCCACCGGCCCCAGCGCCGGCTCGCCCGCTGGGCCGCCGGCGAGCGTCAACCCGGTGGACGAGGTCAGCGGCACGCGCCAGACCGCGGCGAGCTGCATGAACAGATCGTGCGGATGCTGGCGGTCGATCAAGGGCCGGCCGTTCAGCGATTCGCCGACCTGGAACAGCTCGCCGTAGCCGTCGGTGCCGACCGTCGCCGGGTCGAGGCTGAACATCGCGTTGAACGTGAGCCGCGAGGCGCCGACCTTGCGCGACGCCATGCCCATCCACCAGTTCGGCGCGATGAACTCGTCGCCGCCGCGCGTGCTGCCCTGACGATCGAACACGCCGAAGACGGCGCCGTCCTGCATCAATAGCCAGCCGTCGCCGCCCATGTTCATGTGGGTGTGGTCGACGGGCTGCGCCTGCGCGCGGGCGCGTGCGACCAGCGAGAGCGAAACCACGAAGACACAGATGAGCGACGTGAAACGACGGACCGACGGCATGCGCCTCCTCGATGACACACGTACTGCCTGCGCGCCTCGCGCGCGAGCACGGAATCGACGAGGGACGGCTAAATGCGGAGGGCTGAGAGACGCGGGGCGAGCGGCGGTCGTATTCCTGGTGGTCCGTGCGTCTCGAGCGCCCGCGCGCGCACGCCCACGGCTGAAACGGCTGCTGGTGCGGCGATGAGAGCGACGCTGACGACGTGCGTCGCTCTGTCAGAACTCACATCCGTCGTGGCGACCGTCCCGTGGTGATCGTGACCGCACGCGGGAGGCATGTCCCGCAGGTGGGGTCCCGTCGGCGAGGCGGCGTCGTGACGATGACAGGCGGGCGTGCTGGCGGCAGCCTGACGATGAGCCTCGCACGACAGCGCGCACTGGTTCAGGACAACCGGCGCGCCGGCCACGGTCGCCGTCACGATCGCGGCGACCCAGATTCTCAGCGTCCTGAACACGGGCTCATTGTATACGGTCGCACAGTCGTCAGCGATGCAGGCGTCCGATAGAGCAGATCTCGTGCCGCTGGAATCGGCGGGGATGCGGGCAACTGTGAAAGTCCCTCGAAGTTGTTGTGGGATTTCACGCAGCGGTCCGCGGCATTTCGCCGGTCGGGAACGCGAACTGAAGGCAAGTGTCGGATTGTCGCCGGTATCCGGCGCCGCCGGCGCGGCACGGCATATGCGTCGTCGCTCGATGTGCCGACGAATTTGACGACATCAATCATGGGATTGGCGCTCGCGCATCCGATCATCGCGGGCGCCTCGCCGCTTGGACGACAACTCGACAGCGTCAAGCAGCTCGAGGACGGCGGGGCCGCCGCCATCGTCCTGCCGTCGATGTTCGAGGAACAGGTGACGTTCGCCACCGAGGGGCGCATCCGGCATAGAGATCCGCTCGATCCGCGGTCGGTCGCGACACTGAACGCGTTTCCGGGCAGCGCGGAGTATGCGTTCACGCCCGACGAGTATGCAGAACACGTCGCGCGTGTCCGCCGCGCGGTCGCCGTGCCGGTGATCGGCTCGCTCAACGGAACGAACTCTGAGTCGTGGGTGAGGTACTCGCGGCTGATTCAAGAGGCCGGCGCGCAGGCGCTCGAGCTCAACCTGTACGAAGTGGTGGCGGACCAGAAGATGACGGGCGCCGTCATCGAACACGAGATCGTACAGCTCGCGGCCGAGCTGAAGCAGTTCCTGCGGATTCCGATCGCGATCAAGCTGTCGCCGTTCTTCCGCTCGGTTGGCAATCTCGTTCACCGGCTCGAACAGGCCGGCGCCGCGGCCGTCGTCATCTTCAACCGGTTCTATCAGCCGGACATCGACACCGACACGCTGGAGCGCGTGATCGACGCGCGACTCTCGACGAGCGACGAACTGCTGCTACGCCTGCACTGGCTCGAGATCTTGTATGGGCGCGTGAAGCTGTCGCTCGTTGCCTCCGGAGGCGTCGCAGTGGCCGACGACGTCGTGAAGGCCACGCTGGCGGGCGCGGATGCCGTGCAGGTGGCGTCGGCGGTGCTCCGACACGGGCCGCGCTACATCGCCACGCTGCGCGACGGCCTCGACGCGTGGATGCAACGCCACGGCTTCACTACGTTGAGCGAGATCCGCGGACGGCTGAGCCTGCGCGATGTCGCCGATCCCTCGAGTTTCGAGCGCGCGCACTATCTGCGGACACTCCATAGTTGGAAACCCGCGTCGTAGTGGGCGCGCTGCGGCCCAGCGCCTGCACCACCAGTAGAGCTACGTGCTCGACACGAACCACGGATGGATGGAGATCCACCCCGTGAGCGTGATTCGAGTCGTGCCCTGAATGCGGGTGGCTAACCGGGCTTGCGCGGTGATTTCGGCGCCTGGCCCTTGATCGTCTGGTAGTCGTGCATCCGCTTGTCGAGATCGCGGTAGAACGCGTCGTCTTCCTTGGGGTACCAGTAGCTGCGATGGCAGGCTTCGCAGGCTTCGTCGAGGTTCTCGCTCGCGTCCCAGAGCTGCGGGACGTCTTTCTTCTTCACGATGTCGAGGACCTCGAGGCCGACGTTGCGCAGCGCCTCGATGCGGGCGTTCCACTCGACCGGATCCTTCGTCACCTTCGCCAGAATCTGCGCGGGCGACAGCTCGGTCGCGTCGGGGCCGACGCTGTTGTTCTCGTCGCCCGCCGGCGCGAACGGGCGCTGCACTTTCAGGAGGTAGACACCTTCCGCGAGCGTCACGGCGCCGATGCGCAGCTTCTCCCAGTCCTCATCCGTCTTCGGCGCGATCTCGACGACCTTGCCGTCGGGCTGCACGATCGTCTTGACCGAATCGAAGATGTAGTCGCCGGCCGGGTCGATCATGTATTCCATCAACTCCTTGACGGAGACGACGGGCTTCATGTCACCCCAGAGCGGCGTCTTGTTCGCTGTGACGGACGCGTTCACGGCTGCGTTCGCGGTGGACGGCGTCGGCCCGGCTTTCGAGGAGGAGCACGCCGGCAGGAGCGCCGCCGCAGCGGCGATGCAGACGCCGACAGCCGAAAGGTGAGACGTCCTCGAGCGAATCGATGACATGTGCGCTCCGTTGATTCTAAGCGATTCGAGATGTCTTCGCCGCGCGACCGTCTTCACCGTGCGCGCGCCGTCTGTTCGGCTCCGCACGCGGGAGTGTTGGCGTCGCAATTCAACTTGGCAGCCCGCCCGGGCGTCCGCGCAGTGCTCCCCGGCCGTCTGCACGGCCGCGCAAGTCATCTGATCGTCTCGCAATCCAAAGTGTTGGACGCGCAAGTCGCCTGGACATGCCGTACCGGCCATCTGCTCGTCCCGCCCGACCAAGTAACGCCGTCGCCGGGGAAAATGATCGCCGCGCCAGGGCGTGTGCCGCGGTGTCTCATACTGTGTCGGTGAGGTCCAACGCGCGGGGAACTGTCGTGTGGGTGGTGTCCGCGCTGCTGCTCGCCGTGCCGGCCGGTGCGCATCACTCCTTCACGGCCGAGTACGACGTCAACGCGCCCGTCATGCTGGCGGGGCGCGTCACGCGCATCGAGTGGACGAACCCGCACGTCCACATCTACCTCGACGTCGCCGGCGCGCACGGCCGCACGACGCACTGGAACGTCGAGATGGGCAGCCCTAACGGCCTCGCCGGCAAGGGCTGGACGCGGAAGACGCTCGCGATCGGCGACCGCGTCACCGTCGAGGGCAGTCGCGCCAAGGACGGCTCGGACGCCGCAAACGCACGCGTCATCGTCCTCGCGAACGGGCGGCGCATGCTGGCGGCGTCGAGCGGGGGCAACTCATCGTAGCGTCCGGCTTCAGCCGGACGTCCGCCTGAAGGGCGGACGCTACTTGAATGCCTCATCGGGCACGCCAGGGTGACTCGGCAGCGCCGCGACGTCGATCGGCTTCAGCGCCGTGTGCTTGTCGTGCCGGTTCTGCGAGATCCAGTCGAAGAAGCCGGACGAGACGAGCGTCAGCGTCACGGGCCTGCCCGTCGTGTTCTCCCAGAACCAGCCGTGGATGCCCGTCGTCGGTGCGACGAACGTGCCGTGCGACTCGCGCGCGCCGCGCTTGTCGTTGAGCTCGTAGCTCTCGTAATAGTCCGTGCCTTCTTTGCCCGCCGGCTTGACGTCGGGTTCGCCGTGGAACTCGTAAGGAATCGTCGCGCTTGCCGTCCACGAATAGACGAGCCCCGCGCCCGTCTTCATGTCGTACTTGATCTCCATGCCTTCGCCGGGCGCGAGCGTGATCGCCCGCGAGTCGAAGTGAAAGCCCGCGGGCTGCGCGATGAACGTGTCCTTGACCGTGGGCGCGTCGCCGGTCGGAGAGGGCACGAGCGTCGGGTTGATGAACGGACGCGCCGGCTCGGCCGCCGGCGTCGGCGCGGCTGCGCTCGCGGCGACGGGTTTCTCCGCCGGCTTCGATGCGGCCTCGGGCGCGCTCGCGAGGTCGGTGAGCCCGAGCGCGCGTCCAGTGTGCAGCGGGTCGATGCCGTACTCGGCTGGCAGCACGAACGCGACCAGAATCACCGCCGCGGCGGCGAGCGCGCCGAGCGTCGCCGTCACGAGCCGGCGCGTCGAGGGCACGTCCACCTGGATCGTCTGCGTCGTCGTCATCGCGCCACCGTGTAGCCCGTGAGCTGATAGCCCACGAGGATGAAGCCGCCCGTCATGAGCAGCGTGTTGGTCATGAACGCGTGCTGCAGGAATCCGGCGCGCGTCCGCCAGTAGCTCAGGCCGATGAACACCGCCGAGAGCGCCAGGAACTGGCCGATCTCGACGCCCGCGTTGAAGCTCACGATGTTGGCGACGAGCCCGTTCTGCGACAGCGCCAGCTCCTGCAGTTTCGTCGCGAGGCCGAAGCCGTGGAAGAGGCCGAAGATCAACACGGCGATCTTCGTGTTCGGCTGGACTCCGAACAGCCGCTCGAACCCGCCCATGTTGTCGAACGCTTTGTAGACGACCGAGAAGCCGATGATCGCGTCCACGATGTAGGAGTTGGCGTGGATGCCGCCGAGGACGCCGATGAGCAGCGTCGTGCTGTGGCCGATCGTGAAGAGGCTGACGTAGAGCAGGACGTCCTTCAGCCGGTAGAGAAAGAAGATCACGCCGACGAGGAACAACAGGTGGTCGTAGCCGGTCACCATGTGCTTGGCGCCGAGATAGAGGAACGGCGCGACCGCGCGTCCCGAGTTGGCGACGACGAACGCGGCGTCGCGTTTCGAGACGTTGTGCGCGAAGGCCGGCGCGGCGACGAGCAGCGCCAGCGCGACGAGTAGCGGAACGTACTTCGAGTACCTCACCAAATCACCCCATCACCTGATGAATCGATTGTGTGGACAGACGGGCGGCGGCCCGTCGAGATCAGCTCAGGACAGGACGCGGCGGGCCCCGAAGACGGCGAGGCGCGCGGGGCGGTCCGTGCACAGATGCGGCGGCGCTGCGCGGCAGGGCCGACCAGACGAGGGCCGGCGCGATCGCGTGAACGTCGGCGGGCACCCACAGCGGCGCCCGTGCCAGGCGGAAGCCCGCAGTGTGGAGGATCGCGCTCTCGATCCAGACGACGTGCTCGACGTCGTGCTCGACTTCAGGTGCGGTGCTCGCTGGGTGGGGTCGTGCGCGGGCGCCATCGCCGACGCGAACCACGCGCGCATTATTCAAGCAGGGCGGGGCGGCGTCAATCCACTGGCGGCCACTGCCGGGTCAGAGACCGGTCAGTGACCGCGACGGGCCGGCCTGAAGGCCTGCACTACTTCTTGGGCGGCGCGACTTTGACGTTGTAGAGCGTCTGGAAGTCGCCGTCGTAGACCGTCGCCGTGATCTGGTCGCCGGCCTTCAGGTTGTTCAGCACGGCGTCCTTGTCCACGTGGTAGCTCATCGTCATCGACATCATCCAGCCGGGGATGTTCTCGTTGTTGACGGTGACCATCTTGTTCTTCGGATCGACCTTCTCGACCTTGCCCTTGAACGCGTGATCCTTCTTGCCGGCCGGCGGCTGCTTCTGCTGCGCGCTCACAGCGACAGTCAGGGCCAGCGCGCACACCGCCGCGGTCGCGGCAGCCATCAATCGACGGAACATGGAGTCTCCTTCTGGCGGCCATGGAAGGGCCGCCCTGCGTGACCTACTTCTTCGCCGCGCCGATCTTGACGAGCAGCGCGTTGCTGCCGTGCTCGGGGACGTCGATGACGACGCGATCGCCGACCTTGAGGTCGGCCAGGTGCGCCGGCTTCCCGCCGCTGTCGAACTCGGTCTTGTCGCTGATCGCCAGCGTCTTTGTCGTCTTGTTCGCCAGCTGGACCGTCACCGACTGCGCCGACACTGCCGTGACGACGCCGCGGACGTGGTCGTTGCCGTTGTGGGCGTAGACACCGGCGCTGCCGGCGCCGATGGCCAGAACGAGCGCGAGAACCGAAAGCAGTTGCTTCATGCGACTTATTTTATCTGCTCATCTGGTGATTTGGTGATTTGGGAGTGTCAGTGGTGATGCGGCGGGACGGCGGGGGGCGGCGTGACGTCCTCGCCGGCCAGAAACCGCTCGTCTTCCTGCTCTTCCTCGAGTTCGCCCGGCGTCTTCGGGTTGGCCGCGGCCATGGCCTTGAGCTGGTCGGGTGTGAGGTCGTTCAGGTGACGGATGAAGTGCACGAGCTTCCAGGTGTCCACATCGTCGCCGCCGCCCGCGCCCCAGGCGGGCATGCCGGTCAGCCGCACGCCGTTTTCGATGATCCAGTACAACTCGCCGTCGGTCTTCCGCTGCGTGGCCGGCAGCCGCATGTCGGGCGCGCGCGGGAACATCCCGCGGCCCATCTCGGTGTCGCCGCGGCCGTCGTTGCCATGGCACGTCGCGCAGTGATCGGCAAAGTGCGCCCGCGACTCGGCCCAGGTTTCCGGCGTGAACGGCACCGGGTTGGGCGCGTTCCGCGCCGACGCGGGCACGCTCCACCGGTGCAGGGCCGACGTGATGACGCGTTCGACCGGGGTGGGCGTGGCCCGCGCGCTGAAGCCCCTGGCGCGCACGAGCCAGTAGACCGCGCCCCCGAAGAACAGCACGATCGCCGCGACGAGGGCGACGACGACCGCGATGACGGATCGGCCGCTCACAAGCTCTTCCTCCGCGTCAGGATAACGCGAGATACCAGATTTCCGGGAGCGCGCGCCGCGCTCAGCGTCCCTTTGCGCGTCATCCGTCGATGTGACAGTATCTTGGGCGCTTAACGCTGTAAACGAGCGGCGTCAGCCGTTCGTAAGGGGAGACATCGCGGATCAATGTCGTTGCTGGGTGTCGTCAAGGCGCTGGCCGACCAGCCCTGGAGCATCGCGCTGCATGAATCGCTCTACGGCTATCCCATCGTCGAGTCGGTGCATGTGTGGGCGTTGTGCGTGTTCGTCGGGCTGACGGTGATTCTCGATCTGCGGCTCACGGGGCTGACGTTTCGATCGGTGCCGGTGTCGGAGATCGTGCGACGGATTCTGCCGTGGCAGATCGCGGGGTTCGTGGTGATGGTCGTGAGCGGCGTCGCGCTCTTCTACGCGATTCCGGTCCGCTCGTATCAGAACATCTTCTTCCGCGCGAAGATGGTGTTTCTCGTGCTGGCCGGCCTGAACGTGTGGTTCTTCGACTCGGGCGTGTACCGGCGCATCCAGGCGTGGGACGGCGATCCCGTGCCGCCGTCGCGCGCGCGGCTGGCGGGGTTCGCGTCGCTGACGCTCTGGCTGCTCATCATTTTCTGCGGGCGGATGATTGCCTACAACTGGTTCGACTGCGACAAGCAGCCGCAGCCCCGTCTCGTCAACACGCTCGCCGGGTGCGAGCTGACGCCTGACGCGGAGGCCGGGAAATGACGGCCGCCGTCTCGACGTTCTTCTTTCACGTCGCGCAGTGGTCGGAGGCGACGGCGCTCGGCCGCGTGATCCGCAATTCCGAGTACGCGTTTCCGATGATCGAGTTCGTGCACCTCGCGGCGCTCGCCGTCATCGGCGGCGCGGTGCTCGTCGTGGACATGCGGCTGCTCGGCCTCGGCCTGAAGAAGACGTCGCTCGCCGTGCTCGCGCGCGACGCGCAGCCGTGGGTGACGGGCAGCCTGATCGTGATGCTCGCGACCGGCATCGCGCTGTACTCGTCGGAAGCGACCAAGTGCTACGCGAGCTTCGCGTTCTGGATCAAGATGATTTCGCTGGTGCTCGCGATGGTCTTCACCTACACGGTCAAGAAGCGCGTGGCGGCGAACGACGAACGGACGATCTCCGGCGGCGTCAACAAGCTCGTCGGCGTCGTGTCGGTGCTGTTGTGGTTCGGAGTGGCGTGGGGCGGACGCTGGATTGGTTTTGGCGGATAGGAGTCTCGCTATGAAACGAACGTTGTGTGGCCTCGTCGTTCTCGGCGCGGTGCTGGCCGTCGCGGCGCCGGCGCGCGCGCAAATCAGCCTCGTTGGCGAGTGGAGCCCGAGGTACCACGAAGACCAACTGGATCGTGTGCCGGGCCCCGAGCTCGGCGACTACACGGGCCTGCCGATCACGGACGGCGCGCGGCTCACGGCCGAGAGCTGGGACGCGTCGCGGCTGACGCTGCGCGAGCACCAGTGCAAGGTGCACGGTGGCGCGTACATCTTCCACGGCCCCCTGCAGGTGCGGATCTGGGAGGACAAAGACCTCGAGACGCAGCGCGTGGAGGCCATCAACATCTACATCAACACCTACGAGCAGTCGCGCAAGATCTGGATGGACGGCCGCCCGCATCCGCCGGAGTGGGCGCCGCACACCTGGCAGGGCTTCTCGACCGGCAAGTGGGACGGCGACATCCTCACCGTCTACACGACGCACATGAAGCAGGAGTGGATCCGCCGCAACGGCGTGCCGAACAGCGAGAAGGCGACGATGATCGAGCACTTCATCCGGCACGGCAACATCATGACGCACCTCGAGCAGTGGACCGACCCGGTCTACCTGAGCGAGCCGTACATCCGCAGCGAAGACTTCGTGCTCAACGAGCGCTCGGGCGGCAACTGGCTGTGGCCGTGCGAATACGTGGACGAGATCGTCGATCGTCCGCACAGCGCCGTGCCCAACTATCTGCCCGGCAAGAGCCCGTTCGCGGGCGACTTCGCGTATCGCTACGGCATCCCGCTCGAGGCGACGTACGGCGGCGCGGAGACGACGTACCCGGAATATCAGGCGAAGTTGCGCACGCTGCCGAAGCCGACCAAGCCGGCGGCAGGGAAGTAGGCCCATGACGACACAGACACGAGTTCTGACTGCGCTCGCGATTGCCGGCACGGTGGGCTTCGCGGTGCAGGTGCATACACAACCGCAGGGGCAGCCGCCGGCCGCGCGCCAGCAGGCGGCCGCGGCCCCCGCCGACATCCAGTCGTTCCACGTCCAGGGAAACGTGTGGATGCTCGTCGGCGCCGGCGGCAACATCGCCGTGCAGGTCGGCGACGACGGCGTGCTCGTCGTGGACACGGGCCTCGCGCGCAACGCCGAGGCCGTCGTGGCGGCGATCAAGAAGCTCGCGCCGGGCAAGACGATCCGCTGGGTGCTCAACACGCACTTCCATCCTGATCACACCGGCGGCAACGAAGTCGTCGCCAAGGCGGGCAGCAAGACGCAGGGCGGGCCGGCCGAGATCCTCGCGCACGAGAACGTGCTCAACCGCCTCAGCGCGCCGACGGGCAAGCAGCCGGCGGCGACGGCGGGCAACTGGCCGTCCGACACGTACGTGCCGGAGGAGAAGGACATCTTCTTCAACGGCGAGGCCATCATGCTCTATCACGAGCCGATGGCGCACACCGACGGCGACTCAATCGTCTTCTTCCGCCGCTCGGACGTGATCGCCTCGGGCGACATCTTCGTGATGACGAGCTATCCCTTCATCGATCAAGCCAACGGCGGCAGCATCCAGGGCGAGATCAACGGGCTCAACCGGCTGCTCGACATCGCCGTGCCGGCGCACGAGCAGGAAGGCGGCACGTTCGTCATTCCGGGCCACGGGCGCGTGTGCGACGAAGCCGACGTCCTCGAGTACCGCGACATGGTGACGATCGTCCGCGACCGCATCGAAGACATGGTGAAGCGCGGGCTCACGCTCGATCAGGTGAAGGCGGCCAAGCCGACGCTCGACTACGACCGCCACTACGGATCCGACACGGGGTTTGTCACCACCGCGAGCTTCATCGAGGCCGTCTACAAAGACCTCAAGAACCCGCAGGGCAAACCGCGCGTGCGCTGAGAGGACCAGATGCGAAAATTTCTTGTACACATCTTCTCTGCGACCGCCGCGACCGCCGCGCTGGTCGTCGTCGCCTCGGCGCAGCAGCCGGGACGCGGCCGCGCCGCCATCGGCGCCGCCCAGACGCCGCCGACCGCGAAAGCGTCCGCGCCGATCGATCTCACCGGCTACTGGGTGTCGGTCGTCACCGAAGACTGGCGCTGGCGCATGCTGACGCCGCCCAAGGGCGACTATGCCAGCGTGCCGCTCACCGACGAGGGCCGGCGTGTGGCCGACACCTGGAACCTCGCGAAGGACGAATCGTCAGGGCTGGCGTGCAAGCCGTACGGCGTCGGCGGGTTGATGCGCATGCCGGGACGGCTGCACATCAGCTGGCAGGACGACGACACGCTGAAGCTCGAGTTCGACGCTGGCACTCAGACGCGGCTCCTGCACTTCGGCGGCCACATGCCGACGACGGGGCCGCTGACCTGGCAGGGCTACTCCATTGCGGAGTGGGAGCGCGCCGGCCAGTCGCTCAACCTCGATCGCAACGGCATGCCGAACGGGCCGTCGCCGCGCGGTGTCGGCGGCTTCGGTCCCGGCCCGGGCCGCGGGCGCGGCCGCGGCGGCCCGGCGCCGCGCGGCGGATCGCTCTACGCGGTGACGTCGCACTTCCGCGACGCCTACCTGCGCAAGAACGGCGTGCCGTACAGCGCCGAGGCGAACATCACTGAGTACTTCGACAAGGTCGGTCCCGAACCGAATGGCGACACGATCATGGTCGTCCGCACCGTCGTTGACGACCCGAAGTACCTGCAGACGCCCTTCATTACCAGCACGAACTTCAAGCTGGAGAAGGACGGCTCGAAGTGGAACCCGACCCCCTGCAAGATCGACCCGCCGGTCGAACCCGGCAAGTAGATCGTACGTAGTGGCCGGCTTCAGCCGGCCCGTTCCCGGTCTGATTCGTGCACACGCGGCGACATGCGCACGAATCAGCCGGGGCATCTCCGGTCATTCGACTACCTCGGGTTACATCGCCATTTCCTGATCTTCTGCACCGACCGGCGCCGTCCGTTCTTTACGGACGCCTCGATCGTCCGCATCGCGGCGGCGCAGATTTCGCGCGCCGCGAGTCAGACGCATTTCGCAATCCCCAGCGTCCTGCTACATGCCGGATCATCCGCACCTGCTGGTCGAGGGACTGCAGGTGTGACGTCCGCCTAAAGGCGGACACTACGGCGCCGGCATGCAGTATTATCTTGTTCGGAGTTGAAGAAACCGACGCGCGATGAAGGTTGCCACCTTCGGAAGCCGCCTCTGCCAACTCGCCGCGTGCGCGGTGTGCGTCGTCGTGACGGCGACGGCCGTGACGCAGGCAGCGACGCCGGAGCCGCCGTCCGGCGCCGCGTTCTTGGATGCGCGCGCGACGCTCGACAAGTACTGCGTCACCTGCCATAACGCGCGCCTCAAGACGGCCAACCTCCTGCTCGATCGCGCCGATGTGGCGTCACCAGGCGCGTCGCCGGAGCTCTGGGAGAAGGTCATCCAGAAGCTGCGGACGCGGACGATGCCGCCGGCGCCGTTGCGGCGTCCGGACGAGGCGACCTACGATCGCACGATCGCGTTTCTCGAGACCTCGCTCGATCGCACGGCGGCGTCGGCGCCCGATCCCGGGCGCTCACCGGTGCGGCGTCTCAATCGCACCGAGTACGCGAACGCCATCCGCGATCTGCTCGCGCTCGACGTGGACGTCGCGTCGCTGCTGCCGCCGGACGACTCCGCGTACGGCTTCGACAACAACGCGGACCTGCTCGGCATGCCGCCCGTGCTGCTCGAGCGCTACCTGAACGCGGCCGGCGTCATCAGCGCGCTCGCGGTCGGCGACCCGACGATCGGCGCGGGGAGCGAGACGTACCGCGTGCGCCAGGACCTGTCGCAGGATCGTCACATCGAGGGCCAGCCGCTCGGCACCGTCGGCGGCACGATGGTCCGGCATCTGTTCCCGCTCGACGGCGAGTACGTGCTGCGTGCGCAGCTGTTCCGCACGAATACCGACGCCGCGCGCGGACTGGAGTATCCGCACGAGCTCGAGATGACGCTCGACGGCCGCCGCGTCTTTCTCGGCATCGTCGGCGGCGACGCCGACTTCCGCGCGCTCTATCAGGCGTCTACGCAGGCGTCGGATCGGATCGACGCGCGTCTGCAGGCGCACGTGCACGTCACGGCCGGGCCGCACGACGTCGGCGTCGCGTTCCTGCAGAAGTCCGACGTGCTCGACACGCGGCTGCTGCGGCCGTTCGTGCGCAGTTCGGCCGACACGTACGATTTCACCGGCCTGCCGCACGTCAGCGCCCTGACGGTGGTCGGGCCGCTGAAGGCGACCGGCGTGAGCGGCACGCCGAGCCGCCGCCGGATCTTCGTCTGTCATCCGTCGTCGGCGGCCGACGAGCTGCCGTGCGCGCGGCGGATTCTCACGCGTCTCGCGACCCGTGCGTACCGCGGGCCCGTGGATGCGGCGGATCTCGATCCGTTGCTTCGGTTCTATCAGACTGGCCGGCGGCATGGCTCGTTCGACGCCGGCATCCAGGAAGCGCTCGAGCGCCTGCTGGCGGGACCGAGGTTCGTCTTCCGCGCCGAGTCCGATCCCGCGGGCATGGCACCGGGCACGGTACACCGCGTCACCGACTACGAGCTCGCCTCGCGGCTCTCGTTCTTCCTCTGGAGCAGCCTGCCCGACGACGAGCTGCTGGAGCTCGCGGGCGCAGGGACGCTGCACGAGCCGACGGTGCTGAATGCGCAGGTGCGGCGCATGCTGGCCGATCCGAAATCGGCCGCGCTCGTGACGGGCTTCGCCGATCAGTGGCTGCAGGTGCGCAACCTGAAGAACATCGTGCCGAACTCGGCCGAGTTCCCGGATTTCGACGACAACCTGCGGCAGGCGTTTCAGCGTGAGACGGAGCTCTTCTTCGCGAGCATCATCCACGAAGATCGGAACGTGCTCGACCTGCTGACGGCCGACTACACGTTCGTCAACGAGCGGCTCGCGCGCCACTACGGCATCCCGAACGTCTCCGGCAGCCGCTTCCGTCGTGTCACGCTCACCGACGACGTGCGGAAGGGCCTGCTCGGGAAGGGCAGCGTGCTGATGGTAACGTCGCACGCCGATCGGACGTCGCCGGTGGTGCGGGGCAAGTGGATTCTCGAGAACATCCTCAACACGCCGGTGCCGCCGCCGCCGCCCGACGTGCCGGCGCTCAAAGAGACGCCGGAAGACCAGACGCCGAAGACGATGCGCGAGCAGATGGCCGAGCACCGGTCGAACCCGGCGTGCGCGACGTGTCACCGGATGATGGATCCAATCGGCTTCTCGATGGAGAACTTCGACGCGGTGGGCCGCTGGCGCGTGCGCGAATCCGGCGTGCCGATCGACGCGTCCGGCCAGCTCGTGGACGGCACGAAAATTGACGGCGTCGTGACGCTGCGACAGGCGCTCGTGCGCCGCCCGGACGTGTTCGTGGACACCGTGACGCAGAAGCTGCTCACGTATGCGACCGGACGAGGCGTGGGTGTCCGCGACATGCCCGCGGTGCGGGCGATCGTGCGCGAGGCGGCGCCGGGCGATCGGTTTTCGGCCATCGTGCTGGGCATCGTCCACAGCACGCCGTTTCAGATGCGGAAGGTCGCGGACGCGCGGTAAGCTACCCCGACGAGTGGTTCGGTTTCAGGAGAGGGCCCCGATGTTCATCAGCAAGTTGTCGCTGTCACGCCGCACGTTCCTGCGCGGCATGGGCATCAGCGTGGCGCTGCCGCTGCTCGACGCGATGGTTCCCGCGTCGACCGCGCTCGCGGCCACCGCCGCGAATCCGCGCCGCCGGTTCGGCGCGGTCTATATCCCGAACGGCGCCGTGATGGCGCAATGGATTCCGAAGACGGCCGGCGCGAATTTCGAGCTGATGCCGATCATGACGCCGCTCGAGCCGTTCCGCGACTCGCTGGTCGTCGTGAGCAACCTGTGCCGCGCCGGCGGCGACGTGACGGGCGATCACGCGGTCAGCTCCGCCGGCTGGATGAGCGGCGTCGTGGCGAAACGGACCGAGGCCGAAGACGTGCGCGTGGGACCGACCGTCGATCAGATCATCGCGCATCGCATCGGGCAGGACACGCCGTTCCCGTCGCTCGAGGTCGCGACCGAAGACTTCACCGGCTACGTCGGCGGCTGCGTGCCCGGCTACAGCTGCGCGTACATGAACACCGTGTCGTGGACGTCGGCGACGACGCCGCAGCCGATGGAGATCAACCCGCGCGTGCTGTTCGAGCGGATGTTCGGCCGCGCCGGCACGCCCGAGCAGCGGCGCGAGCGCCTGGCTGACGATCAGAGCATCCTCGATTCGATCCGCGACGAGGCGGCGCGGCTGCAGAACGCGCTCGGCACGGGCGACCGCACGCGCCTGCGCGACTATCTCGACGACATCCGCGAGATCGAGCGGCGGATTCAGCGCACCGAAGCGCGGAACAGCCGTGACGTGACGTCCATCGACGCGCCGCTCGGGATTCCCGAGTCGTACGAGGAGCACGTCGGGCTGCTGTTCGATCTGCTCACGATCGCGTATCAAGCCGATCTCACGCGCGTCTTCACGTTCATGCTGGCGCGCGAGCTGAGCAACCGGACCTACACGAATCTCGATCTCTCCGAGCCGCACCACGCGATCTCGCATCACGCCAACGATCCCGCGAAGGTCGCGGCTCACACGAAGATCAACACCTATCACGTGTCGCTGTTCGCGAAGTTCCTCGAGAAGCTGCGCGCGACGCCGGACGGCGACGGATCGCTGCTCGATCACGCGATGATCTTCTACGGCGGCGGCATGGGCGAGGGCAACGGCCATTCGCCGTATCCCATGTCGGTCATCGCCGTCGGCCACGGCGCGGGATCCCTGAAGGGCAATCGGCACGTGGTGGCGGGCGAGCGGACGCCGATCGCCAACTACTGGCTGACCGTCGCCAACAGGTTCGACTGCCCGCTCGAGACGCTCGGAGAGAGCAACGGGCGGATCGACCTCTGACCGCGGCTGACGTCCAGGCACCACCTATGCGCCGTCGCCTCGTCCTCTCCGTCGCTCTGCTGCTCGCCGCCGGGACGGCGCGCGCGGCCGGCGGCGGCTCGCGCCTGATCGAGGCCGTCAAAGCGGGCGACGTCGAAGCGGCGCGTGTCACGCTGAGCCGCGCGACGGTCAACGCGCGCGAAGCCGACGGCACGACGGCGCTGCACTGGGCCGCGCGCGCGGACAACCTGCCGATGGTGCGGCTGCTGCTCAACGCCGGCGCCGCCGCCGACGTCGCCAACCGGTACGGCGTGACGCCGCTCTCGCTCGCCGCCGCCAACGGCGACGCCGCGATGATCGAGGCGCTCGTCTCGGCGGGCGCCGATGCGAACGGCGCGTCGCGCGAGGGACAGACGGCCCTCATGACGGCCGCGCGCGCCGGGTCGGGCGCGGCCGTGACGGTGCTGCTCGAGCACGGCGCCGATCCGAACGCGCGCGAGCACTGGCTGGGCGAGACCGCGCTGATGTGGGCCGCCGCCGGCGATCATCCGGCCGCCGTGCAGGCGCTCGTCGATTACGGCGCCGACCTCGACGCGCGGTCCGCGCTCTCGACCATTCCCACGCTGCAGGCCGCGGGCATCGGCCTCATCACGATGGAATTTCCCAAGGGCGGCTGGTCGGCGCTCATGTACGCGGCGCGCGAGGGCGCGATTCACGCGGTGCGGACGCTCGCCGACGCCGGCGCCGATCTGAACGCCGCGGGTCCCGACGGCGTCACGCCGCTGCTGCTGGCGATCATCAACGCGAACTACGACGCCGCGTCGGTGCTGCTCGACGAGGGCGCCAATCCGAATCAGGCGGACCGATCGGGCATGACGCCGCTCTATGCCGCCGTGGACATGCGCACGCCGGTCTGGATGCAGGGACGGCCGACGGTCCCGCCGTCCGGTTCGCTCGGCGTCGTCGACATCATCAACGCGCTGCTGGCGCACGGCGCGGACGTGAACGCGACGCTCACGGCGCCGCTCGAGCAGCGCAACCACACGGCGGGCGATCCCGGGCTCGGCGCCGGCGCCACGCCGCTGATGCGAGCCGCGAAGTCGGGAGACGTCGATGTGATGCGGCTCCTGATCGCGAAGGGCGCGAATCCGCGCGCGCTGCTCACGAACCACACGAACGCGCTGATGCTCGCGGCGGGGTTGACGTGGCGCGACGGCGGCGGCGCGTTCCCGACGCGCGACCGCGGCACGGAAGCCGGCGCGATTGACGCCATCACGCTGCTGATGGCGGACGGGCTCGACGTCAACGCCGTCAACGACGCCGGCGACACGGCCGTGCACGGCGCGGTGCAGCGCGGCGCGAACGACGTTATCCGGTTCCTCGCGGCACACGGCGCCGCACTCGACCGCAAGAACAGGCAGGGCCGCGCGCCGCTCGACGTCGCGTCCAGCCGGCGCGAACACGCGGCGACCGCGGCGCTGCTGCGCCAGCTGCTCGGCCAGCCGACGCCCGCCGGCTCGCCGGTTCGTGTTACAGTCCCCTCGCCTTGATGGCGTTTCTGCAGTATCTCGAGAGTTCAGGCTTCTCGCAGTGGGTGAAGCAGTCGGGATCGCTCTTCGCGTTTCCGGGCATCCTGCTGCTGCATACCTACGGCATGGGGATCATGGTCGGCGTCATCGCCGGCATCGATCTGCGCATTCTCGGCTTCGCGCCGGCGCTGCCGGTCGCGCCGCTGCAGAAATTCCTGCCGCTCGTGTGGATCGCGTTCTGGGTCAACGCCGTCACGGGGACGATGCTGCTCGTCGCCGACGCGACGTCGAAGATGACCAATCCCGACTTCGGCGTCAAGATGCTCTTCATCGTCCTCGCCGTCGTCACGCAGCGGCTGATTCAGACGCGCGTGTTCGGCGATCCGGATGTCGATCGCAAGCCGTTCGCGCCCAACGCGAAGATGCTGGCGGCGGCGTCGCTCGTCTGCTGGCTGGGCGCGATCACCGCGGGGCGCCTGCTCGCCTACGTCGGATCGTCCACCGGGCTCTAGGAACGGGCGGTGTTCGAGATCCTCTCCAACACGGCGCATATCCACCTGCTGCTCAATCACGTGCCGACGACCGCGTTTGTGGCGGGGCTGGCGCTGTTTGTCGCCGCGCTCGTCGTCAACAGCGACGTGCTGAAGAAAACGGGGCTCGCGATCTTCTTCGTCGTCGCCGCCGTGACGATCGCGACCTACACGTCGGGATCGGCTGCGGCGGCCTGGCTGCGCGGGACGAACCCCGCGTCGGAGTTGCCGCCGCAGGTCGTCATGGCGGCCATTCACGCGCACGAGGACGCCGCGCTGTGGGCGACGGCGTGGATGGAGCTGACCGGATTTTTCTCGTGGCTCGCGCTGTGGCAGTGGAAGAGCGTGAAGGGACTGCGGCGGTGGAATCTGCCCGTCGTGCTCGGACTCGCGCTCATGTCGCTGGCGACCATGTCACGGACGGCGTACCTCGGCGGACACATCAGCCACGTCGAGATCCGGCCAGACGTCGTCGCGCGCCACAACGCGTGCCTCGCGCTGGTCGATCAGGAGACGAAGGCGCCCGGCTCGGTGCCGAACGCGCCGCAGAACTGCCCGTGGCAGACGGCGGTAGCTCAGGCCGCTTCCGCAACAGGGCCCGCGCCGGCGGCTGACGCGAGCCAGACGGCCGCGCTCGGGCGGTTCGTCACCGATCACACGTGGATGTGGCCGACGCTCGAGACGCTGCACTTCGTCGGCCTGTGCCTGCTGTTCACGACGGTGTTGATCGTGAACCTTCGGCTGCTCGGCATGATCAACGCGGTGCCGTACTCGGCGGTGTATCAACTGCTGCCGATCGGCATGCTCGGGTTCGCCGTGAACCTCGTCTCCGGCATGCTCTTTTTCATCGGCATCCCGGCGCAGTACAACGCGAACCCGGTGTTCTACTGGAAGATCGTCTTCGTCCTGCTCGGCGGCCTCAACGTCACGTATTTCATGCTCGCGGACGACGTGTGGGCGGTTGGTCCTGGAGGCGCCGCCACGGCGCGTTCGAAGATCGCCGCCGCCTCCGCCATCTTCATCTGGGTGGCCGTGCTGTTCTGCGGCCACATGCTGCCGTTCATCGGCAATTCCTTCTAATGAGAATTGCTGCCCTGGGCTCTCTGCCGTCTGCCTTCTGACATGCCCCTCTGGCTGGCCGTCTGTCTGCTTGTCGCCGCCGGGGTCGTTGCGACCGGACTCCTGGCCTACATCATCGACCGCTCGAACCACGCGTAACAGACGGCCGTGCAGACGCTGCAGCACTGGAGTGACACGAGCGCGTTTTTCATCTGGCTGCGCGAGTCGCCGTCGATCTTCGCGTACCCGACCGTGTTCTTCCTGCACACGCTCGGGCTCGTGCTCACGGCCGGTCTGAGCGTCGTCGTCTGCGCGCGAATGCTCGGCGCGGCGCCCGCGCTGCCGATCGCGCCGTTCGCGCGGCTCTTCCGCCTCGCCTGGCTCGCGTTCTCGGTGACGGCCGTCTCGGGCGCCGTCATGCTCGTCTCGGATCCGCAGACGAAGCTCGCGAACCCGCTGTTCACCGTGAAGATGATCTTCGTCGCCGCGGCCGTCGCGCTGCTACTCGCGCTGCGGCCGCGCGTCGAACGAGCGAGCACGTCGGCGTCCACGCGCGCGCTGGCGGCCGGGTGTCTGTTGTGCTGGCTCGGCGCCGTCGCGGCAGGGAAGTTCATGGCGTACCTCTGATGAAGCCCTGGTGGATTCTGCCGCTCGTGAAGACGCTCCACTACTTCGCGATCTCGGGGCTGGTCGGGGTTGTCGGGCTCGTCGATCTGCGGATCTTCGGCCTCGCGAAGGGATTGCCGCTGCGGCCCCTGCAGCGGCTGATGCCGTGGGCGGTGGCGGCGTTTGTCGTCGCGGCCGGCACGGGCTACGTGCTGCTGCGTCTGACGCCCGCCAACACACTCGGCCCGCCGCTCAACATCGCGTTCCTGGCCAAGATGCTCTTCCTCGTGCTCATCGGGCTCAATGACGTCCTCTATGTCGCGACCGGGCTGAAGCGGCACGTGGACGCGATCGGGGCAGGCGAGGGCGCGCCGGCGAGCGCGAAAATCGTCGCCGGCGTCTCGCTCGCGCTCTGGACCGGCGTTATATTTTGGAGCCGCATGTTGACGTTTCTCGGCGGCGGAATCTGATATAGCATCTCGCCGGAGCGACCCATGCGAACGATCCTGCGGTTGTGTCTCGTGCCGGCCATCTGCGCGGCGGTGGCCGCGTCGACTGCGCGCATCGCCATGGCCCAAGGGCCCCGCGGTCCCATGGACCTCTCGGGCGAGTGGGCGCCGCTCTTTCATGAAGATCAGCCCGAACGCATTCCCGGCCCGGAAATCGGCGACTATCTCGGCCTGCCGATCAACGCCGCCGCGCGCCTGCACGGCGACGCCTGGGACGCGTCGATCCTCACGCTGCCCGAGCACCAGTGCAAGCCGCATCCGGCCGACTACGGCCCGCGTGGCCCGGCCAACCTGCGCATCTGGCGCGACATCGATCACGATACCCAGGCGGTCGTCGCCTATCACACGCACATCTCGTGGCAGCAGCCGGAGCGCACGATCTGGATGGACGGCCGTCCGCATCCGCCGGAGTACGCGGCGCACACGTGGCAGGGCTTCTCGACCGGGAAGTTCGACGGCGACATGCTCACCGTGACGACGACGCACCTGAAGATGGGCTGGATTCGACGCAACGGCATCCCGCGCAGCGACAAGGCCGTGCTGACGGAGCACTGGGTGCGCCACGACAACGTGCTGACGCTGATCTCGGTCGTTCAGGATCCGGTCTACCTCACCGAGCCCTTCGTGCGCACGACGAACTGGGTTCTCGATCCGCACCAGCTGATCGCGCCGTATCCGTGTCAGGTCGTCGTCGAGATCGATCGGCCGCAGGGCACCGTGCCGAACCATCTGCCGGGGGAGAATCCGTTCCTGCGCGAGTTCGCGGCGCGTTTCCACCTGCCGTTCGAGCCGACGCGCGGCGGCGCCGAGACGATGTATCCGGAGTACGTCCTGAAGATGCAGACGATGACGCCAGCCGTGCCGGCGGGAAAGTAGGTGTAAGATGCCGCGCCATATGCGCCGATTCGCTCCGGTCGGGCTCGCCGCCGCGCTCGTGTTCACGTGTGCCGGCCTTGCGGCGCAGGGGCCCTCCGCGGCCGACGCCGGTGTCCACACGCTCCACGTGCA
>CAZOIK010000077.1:0-2797 GCA_964579765.1 uncultured Bifidobacteriaceae bacterium | reverse complement strand
TGACTGCGCGTGCGCGCCGCCGCCGCCGTGCGCGCCCCCTCCGGCGTGCCCGCCGCCGCCGCGATGCTGCGCGGCCGCCGGCGACGCGACGAGCGCCAGAGCTCCTGCAAACCCGAGTGCGATGAAGGCTGAACGGTTCATGGCGACCCCCCAACCGGCTTTACGGCAAGTACCCTGCCAAGCGCAGGGGTGACTTTTTAACGGAATCCGGCGGGATTCCGAACGAACCCTACCGCCGAGCGTCGTCTGCGGGTGACGCCGCCCGGGCAGCTGTCTACACCTCGGCGGCGCGCAGCGTCTCGGCCAGCTGGTGCAGAAACAGGCCTGTGTCGGTGACGATGCCCACAGTCTGCGACGAGCCGCGGTCGCCCAGCTTCGTGACGACGGCCGGGTTGATGTCGATGCAGACCACGCGCACGGCGGACGGCAGCATGTTGCCGACGCCGATGCCGTGGAGCATGCTCGCGAGCATCAGCACCATCGACGCGTCCTTGAGGCACACGGCGTAGCGATCCTGCGCCTCGATCAGATCCATCATCGTGTCGGGCAGCGGCCCGTCGTCTCGAATGCTGCCGGCAAGGACGTACTCGACGCCCGCCTTCTCGCACTCGTAGAAGATCCCCGCCTTCACGATGCCCTGCTCGACGGCCTGGTGAATGCTGCCGGCCCGGCGCACCGCGTTGATCGCGCGCATGTGGTGGTGATGTCCGCCCTCGACCGCGCGTCCGGTCTCGAGGTTCACGCCGAGCGAGGTGCCGAACATCTGCAGCTCGACGTCGTGCACGGCGAGCGCGTTGCCGGCGAGCAGCACCTGCACGAACCCGCGCCTGATCAGCTCGGCGAGGTACGGGCCGCCGCCGGTATGGACGACGACGGGGCCGGCGACGACCGCGATCTTCTTTCCCTCGGCCCGGACGCTGCGCATCATCTCCGACACGCGGGTGACCGCCGCCTCGACGCGCCGCTCCGACGACACTTCGTTCGTCATGAACGCGAAGCCGTGGCGATCGCGATCCTGGAACGTCGGGACCACGCGAATCCCCTCGACGCCGCAGACGACGGCATCGCCCTTCCGGATGTCACGAAGCTTCCTGCAGGCGGCGCGCACACCGTCGATGACGATCACCGCGTCCATGCGCTGGTCGGCGACGAGCCGCCACTTGCCGCCCTTGCGGATGTGCGTCTCGTGGTTGGTCGTCGAGTAGAAGTCGTCGGGCGCGCAGCCGTCCTGCTCGGCAATCTGCACCGTCACGTCTTCACGCGTGACGATCAGACACCCGAGCGGCACGAGGTTCTCGACAACCGTCCGCAGGTTCTCTTCCGAGTCGGCCGTCACGCGCATGCGCAGCAGCGACGGCTCCTCGTTGGTGCGGCCGATCGTGAACCGCACCACCTCGAACGACGCGCTGTGCCGGATGACGGTGTCGAAGATCCCGTTGAGGAGCCCCGAGTCGATCAGGTGTCCCGATGCTTCGACGACTTCAGACGCCACGCCCGCTCACCATCCCGACATTGTACCCCCGCGCGTCACGCGCGACGGTCGTACCGCATCAGCAGCAGCGTCATGTCGTCGTGCGGCACGACGCCGGCCGAAAACACGCGGACGTCGGCGAGCAGGCGCTCGACGAATTGCGGCGCCGAGTCGGCCGCCACGCCGCGATGCCGCTCGATCGACGCAATCAGCCGCGCGTCGGCGTACTCCTCGTCCGCGGGGTTGAACGCTTCGGTCACCCCGTCGCTGAACGCGACGACGAAGTCGCCCGGCAGAAGCGTCAGCCGCTCTTCCTCGTAGGAGACGTGATCGAACACGCCGAGCACCGTGCCTCCGGTGTCGAGCCGGCGAATGCCGGACGCGGTGACCAGCACCGGCGCGTTGTGACCGGCGTTGCTATACGTGAACGTCCCGTCCGCCGCGAGCACGCCGTAGAACGCGGTCAGGAACCGGTTCTCGATCGCCCGGCGGAAGAGCGCGAGATTCAGGCGGTGCATGACGGCGGCGGGGCTCGCCTGGTACTCCGACTCGGCGTCGAACATGCCGGTCGCGGCTGCGGCAAGCAGCGCCGCCGGCGATCCCTTGCCGGCCACGTCGCCGACGATGAAGCCGAAGCGGCCGCCGGGCAGATCGGCGTAATCGAAGAAGTCGCCGCCGACCGCCAGGCACGGCGACGACGAGGCAGCGATCGTGTAGAACGGTCCGCGCAGGTTCGGCGCGGGCAGGAGCGCGCGCTGAATCGCCGCCGCGACGTTCAGTTCCTGCTCGTACTTCGCCTTGTCCAGCGCCTCGCGGTACAGGCGCGCGTTCTCGATGGCGAGCGCCGCCTCGGCCGACAGCATGTCGAGCGCCGATCGGGCGGAACTGGACACGAGCGCGCCGCGCTCCTGGCTGTCGAGATAGAGCACGCCGATCGTCTGCTCGGCAGGCCGTTCGTCGGCTCGCTCGACGTACCGCACGAGGCGGAGCGGCGTGCACAGCACGTGGCGGATGCCGAGGGCGACCGTCCCGGTGTGCAGCGGCGCCATCTCGTTGTCCCTCAGGTCCTGGACGATCGTGTTCTGCCCTGTCGCGAACACCTGCTCGGGAATGCGGCGGCTGGTCTCGAAGCTGCGGCCCGAGAGTGTGATGCGGCCGCGGGCGCGCCCCATGGTGAACTCGAGCGCACCGTCGCGCTCGGCATCCGTCACGTGCTGTGTACCCCGCTGCGGCTCGTGCGGTACGTCGCACGCGCCGACGAGCGGCCCGCCGAGCAGACGATCGGCGTGCTCTATCTGGACAGCCAGGAGCGCGGCGCGCTCGTGT
>CAZOIK010000076.1:0-3821 GCA_964579765.1 uncultured Bifidobacteriaceae bacterium | reverse complement strand
CGGCCCGGGCGCGCGCCGCGCCGGGCCCGACGAGCCCGCGGCCGCGGTCGCGCGCCCGCGCCGGCAGCGCGCGGTCGCTCTCGAGCTCGCTCATGCTCAGTTGGAGCAGCGCAAGGCGCTGGCCGATGTCGTCGTGCAGTTCCCGTCCGATTCGGAGACGCTCGAGCTCCTGGGCGTCGAGGAGCTTCCGGCTGACCTCCGAGAGCCTCGCCTCGGACGTTCTGATCGGCGTCAGGTCCTGGGCCATGACGACGCGCAGCGCGTCGCCGCCGGCGTCAAACTCCTCGAGCGAGAGCGACGTCGTGATGATCTCGCCGTTCTTCGTGCGCTTGTGACACTCGAAGTTACGGACGCTGCCGCCCTGCGCGCGCGCGAGCTGGTTGAGCCGGCGAAACTCCTCGGGATCGGCCACGAGGCCGACTTCGAGCGGCGTGCGCCCGACGACGTCTTCGCGGGCGTATCCGGTCAGCCGGACCCACGTGTCGTTCACGTCGATGAATCGCCCGGTGCCGGCCTGCGACAGGCTGACCGAGGCCGAACTGGCGCGAAACACGCTCGCGAACTTGGCTTCTGCGATCTGCAGGGCGCGCGCGGTCTCGCGCTGCGACGTCACGTCCACGAAGAAGCAGAGGTAGCCGATGCACACGCCGTCCGCCGTCTCTTCCGTGACGCGCACGTCAACGTCGATGACGGCACCGTCGCCGCGCCGCGCGCGCGCGGGGTCCGCCCCGAGGAGTTCCTCGATTGTCCGTCCGTTCGCGTCGGCGGCAGAGTAGAGAAACGTGCGCTCGAAGGCGGGATTGCAGTACAGGATCCGGCGTCGCGTGTCAGTCCCCGCGATGGGCACTGGGCACTCGCGCACGAACGCGTGACTCCACGATGGGCCGTTCAGTCCGCGGTCGATGACCGAGATGGTAGAACCTCACGGGGCTCGGCGGCAATCTCCGTCCGCGCCACCGCGGGTCATCGACGTCCGCGGCCGCCGCCCCTGACGCCGCCGCCACGACTGAATCCGCCTCCGCCGGGACGATAGCTGCCGGCACCGGCGCCTCCGCGATACGCGCGTCCCGACTGGCTGCGGATCGATCCAAGATCGGAGGTGCGCTGCGCGCCCTCGCGTCGCGCCGCGCGATCGTGATTGAGCTGGCTCATCGTGTCGGAGGACAGCCCTTGCCGCCGATCCGTTTGCTGGGGACCGCGCAGCCCGGTCGTCCCTGTAGGACGCTGGACGTCAGCCCAACTGCCGTTGCTGTACTTCTGCCACGATCCGCCTGCATTGCGATACACGTTGCCGTCACGCCCTGCGAAGACGTCGCCGCTTCCAGTGCGTCCGACAGCCCCGCCGCCCTCAGGGCCGCGGCGCGTGGCGGCGACTCCGCCCCCGCTGCCCTGCGTGGCGCGCGTCGTCGTCCCGGTCGCGCGATTGGTCACGCGCGCCGTCTGCGCCCACTGATCGCCGCGCTGCACGGCTGTCGATCCCCAGTTGCCGTAGACGTTTGCGCCTTGTCGCGTCTGCGCGTAGGTGCCCGTGCGCGGATTCCACGCTTGCGCGGTCCCACGCGCGCCTCCCGGCCCCCAGGCCGCGGCGCCGCGCGCATACGTGCCGGTCGTCGGGTTGTAACGCGCCGCGTACCCGGCGCCGCCATACGGACCGTACGCGATGCCCGCGCGCGTATACGCGCCGGTCCACGGGTTGTACCACGCGCCGTAGCCGTAGCTCGGATAGCGCGGGTAGTACACCGGGTAGTACCCGCCCCACCCCACGTACGGAGGGTAGTACCACCCGGTGCCCCACACCGCGCACCCCCATGCGACCATCATCCCCGTGTACGCAGCGGCGGTGGCATAGACCACGGCGTCGGCGTCTGAACTTTCCACCGTGACGTTGGTGACGTTGTAGGCCGGCGAGCTGATCGGAATCTCGTAGATGGCCTTCGGCACCGAGTCGGCAAGCGTCCACGGACCGATGGGTTCGGCCGACATGAACCACACACCCTCGACGCACAGGTAGTACAGATCGCCGACTCTGATCACGTCCTTGTCGGTGTTGACGGCACGAGAGACCATCGTGCTCGGAATCGGCTCGAACTGCGGATCGCCCTGGTACGCGACAGATGGGGCTCTGATTCCGGTCCGGCTGACGCGCGCCGTCTGTGGAATCTCGGCCAGCAGCACGGCCTCGAGCGCCTGCGTCGTCCCCGGCACCGAGGCGAGGACGCGCGACCGCGGATGGTCGAGCGGAATCGCTTTGAAGTCGTCCGGCAGCGCCGTCGTCGTGAACGTCCACGGCCCGCTGAAATCAGGCGCGCTGAACCACCGCCCCGACACGAGGAAGTACACCGCGCCGGTCGGGCCGAGGCGGAAGACGTCGCGATCGGTGTTGCTCACCCACTGGAGCCGCGTGCCTGGCACCGCGACATACCTCGGCGCGCCCTGCACCAGGATCAGCTCCGCGGGCACGTGGCTGACGAAGACGCGCGCCGCCACGGCAGCGGCGCCCACGCGCAGCGGCAGCGCCGCGCGCGTGTCCTTCCAGTTGTCGTCATCGGGCAGCGTCGTGAAGCTGTCGGGCAGCGCGTCGGCCGGCGTCCAGGGCCCATCGACGCTGGACGCCTTCAGCCAGGTCGTGTCCACGCGCAGGAAATAGACATGCGACGGCGGATGCTCGAAGAGATCCCAGTTGGTGTTCACCGCGAACCTGAGATCGCTGCCTTTGATCGGGCTCCAGATCGGATCGCCGTCGAGATTGACGAGCACGGCCGGCTGCGTGCTGAAGAAGATCGCCGGCGGATCGGCCTTGACGCCGTCCACGTTCTTCGGGTGGATGTCGCTGGCGTCGATCGCGGCGAGCACACGATCGAGCCCGATCACACGCTCGTTCCGCGGGACCGACGTCTTGATCTCGTCCACCGCCGCCGCGAGCTGCTCGCGCGACAGCGTCGGGAAATTCGCCGAGGCGATCGAGAACTCCGAGAAGTTGACGAGGCGCTCCGGCACCGCCACCTGCGTGTCGGCCTCGATGCGGAGCGTGCCGAACGCGGACGCCGTCTGGTCCTTCGCGGTGTACGCCACGGCGGCGTACATCACCATGTGCCGCTGGTCCTGCCAGCTGACGACTTGCGGCTCGTACAGCACGACCTGGCCGCCGGACGCGGTGACATAGGCACGCGGCCACCCACCGTCGGCCGGCGCCGCCGGCGAGGCCTGAGCGATGACGCGGAGAGACGCGGTCGGCGCGATCAGCGCCAGCGAGAGCAGATAGACGACGAACCGTCGCACCATGAGAGACGCTCCGCCCCGTCATGGTGCAACTTGCCGTCCGCCGCCCGCCGCGGCGGACGGCGCGCCTCCTCACGGTCGATCGTGGGACGGCCGCGGCCGGCGGGACTCAGCTCGCGAAGGCACGGCGGTTGCGCGGATCGGCCGGGCCGTCCTCCCGGCGGGCGATGCCGAGCTTCTTCATGCGGAAGCGGAGCGTGTTCGGGTGGAGCCCGAGGCGCTCCGCGGCGTTGCCGAACCCGTTGATGCGCCACCGGCATTCGCGCAGCACGCCTTCGATGTGCGCGCGCTCGACCGACTGCAGCGTGCCGGGCGACGGCTCGACCGGCGACAGCTCGAGCGTGTCGTCGAGCAGCACGAGCGTGTTGCCTGTCGAGTAGATCAGCGCCCGCTCGATCACGTTCTCGAGCTCGCGGACGTTGCCCGGCCAGCTGTGCTGCTGCAGCAGCTTCATCGTCTCGTCCGGCACCGACGTGATGCGGCGGCGGAGCGCCGTCTGCCGCTTCTCGATGATCGACCAGACGAGCGCGGGGATGTCCTGG
>CAZOIK010000075.1:0-2175 GCA_964579765.1 uncultured Bifidobacteriaceae bacterium | reverse complement strand
TCGCAGATGTTCTCGATGATGTCCGAGTCGGGAATGAGCTCGAACGGGACCGTGACGGTCCACGGCTGCGTGTACGCCTTGGGATCGTTGAACGTGAAGTCGATCTCGAGGTGCCCGAAGTCTTTCCGGCGGAAGCGTTCGGTCGTGTGCATCTGCTCGCTGCGCGGATGCCCGCCGTCGTCGAGCCACGCCTTGTCGTTGAAGCCCTCGGTGTCCACGACGAACGCGTCGCCGTCCCAGCTGCCGAGGGAATAGCCGAACCACGTCGGCTCCATCGTCTGCGGGAAGCCGCGGCCGTCGGTGAAGATCTGGCGGAACTGGGTGAAGTTCTCGAAGAGGATGATCACCTCGGTCGGCGTCTGAATGAGCTTCCACGGATAGTTCGGGACGAGCATCGCGTCGGGAATCGTGTGGGGCAGGCAGCGGCCCGCCGGGCGATCGCGGCCGAGGGTGTCCTGCCGCTCCTTGAACTGCGCGGCGCCCCACGGCGTGAACGGCGCGGTGACTCCCGATCGCTTCGAGAGATCGGTGAGAAAGCGCCCATCGACGGCGTTCCACAAACCATTCAGATCGACATGGCCGTCCGCGAGCCGCGGCGCCGGCGCCGTCATGTTCGCCTTGCCGTTCGCGAGCCGCGGCGTCTTCGGATCCGGATGGTTGATGTACTGCGCGGACAGCGCGACCGGGTTGTAGGGCGACCCGTTCAGGGCCGCCAGCGCCGCCGCCGTGACGAGCGCGATCGCGAATCGCTTTCCCATGCGGCGAACTATACCGCAGGCCTGAAGGCCGGCACTACAGGAAGCCTGCACTACAATTTCTGCGCGATGAAGGTGCTCATCGATATCTCAATCGTGCCGCTCGGCGTCGGCCTGTCGCTGTCGCCCTACGTCGCGGCATGCGAGAAAGTGTTCAGCGACGCGGGGCTCAAGACCGCGCTGCACGCGTACGGCACGAACGTCGAGGGCGAGTGGGACGAGGTCTTCGCCGCCGTGAAAACGTGCCACGAGACCCTGCACGCGATGGGCGCCCCGCGCATCAGCACCAACCTGCGCCTCGGCACCCGCACGGATCGCAGCCAGACGATGGAGGAGAAGGTGAGGAGCGTCAGAGAGAAATTGTAGTCTCCAGTCTCCAGTCTCCAGTCTCCAGTCTCCAGTCCCCAGTCCGTCAGTCGGAGTCGGGAGTCTGTGTGCGAGTGGGTCGGAATCGGTTGGAGCGATTCTCGCGCTCGAGGTGCTGAATCAGGCCAGTCGACATCCTGCAGATCTCGTCATACCGACCGCACAGTTCGTTGGTCTCATCCTTCGCCAGGTGTTTTCTCCCCCAGGCGACGACGAGGTGTGTCCTGGTCTCACTGGCCGACCCGCGCGCGATGTACATGTAGTGCGCGAAGTGCCGATCTGATTTCTGCTCGAAGCCTTCGGCGATCAGTGCGGGAACTCGCGATGACGACGCACTGAGCTGCTCGCGCAGTTTGAAATCCTTGCCCAACGACGATCGGGTGAGGATCGCAGAAACTGCATCGGCCGCCTCGACGGCCTTTCGGTACACGAGCAATTCGTCGAGTGAGCGAATGATCATGCCCCGCGTCAGGCAAACTTCGTACCTCCCCGACGCGCGCCGCGACTACCGACTCAGACTGGGGACTGGAGACTGGGGACTGGAGACTGGAGACTACTTCTTCTCCCAGCTCAGCTGCCCCGACTCCTTGCCGGCCACCGAGTAGAGCACCTGTTGATTGCGCGTCTTCTGGAATTCCTCGAGCGACTCGCCGCGCATGGCGGCGTAGATGTGCAGGTTGCTGACGCCGACGACGGCGCCGAGCTTTTCGAGCATGAAGAAGATGACGCCGTAGTGGGTCATGCCGCGCCAGTCGCGCCGGCGAACGAGATCCTGCTCCTCGTCGGTGAGCCCCGCCTCTTTGAACGCCGCTTCCGGATCGGCGAGGAACTTCTTGCGGTGCGCCGGATCGATCAGGTCGTGCAGAAACTTGTTCAGGCGGTACGCCTTGACGCTGCGCTCGAGCGTGAACGGGTAGGTGCCGGGAATGCGATCGGCGCCGGCGAGCTGGCGCGCCATGTGATGCCGGTACTCCTGCGTGTCGCTGCCGACGTCGGCCGACGCTTCGTTCTCGTAGATCGCCGTCGCGATGGCGGTCATCGACGGCAGGTAGTA
>CAZOIK010000074.1:0-5442 GCA_964579765.1 uncultured Bifidobacteriaceae bacterium | reverse complement strand
GAACCCGAGCTCGCCGGCTTCGGCGATCAGACGACGCCGGAGCGCCAGCTGACCAACGCCGCCCAGACGCCGCAGGCGACGTCGTCGTCGCCGCAGCTCGGTCGCCGCACCTACGAGAAGAACCTGCAGACGTTCGTCTGGCGCGCCGACGACGAGAACGACGACGACCTGACCTACAGCGTGCTGTACCGCCGCGAGGGCGAGACGGCGTGGACAGTCCTGCGCCGCGGTCTCGTGGACCCGATCTTCGTGTGGGACACCACCACCGTGACGAACGGCACCTACTTCATCCGGATCGTCGCGTCCGACGCGCCGTCGAACCCCGCCGATGCCGCGCTCTCGGGTGAACGGGACAGCACGGCGTTTCAGATCGACCACACGCCGCCGGCGATCGCCGTCACCCGCGTGCGGGCGACCGGCGGTACCACGGCGGTTTCGTTCACGGCTACGGATGCCGACTCGCCCATCGGCCGCGTCGAGTACTCGCGTGACGGCGGCCGGCGCTGGACGGCGATCTTTCCGGTGGATGGAATCGCGGATTCGAAGAGCGAGCGCTACGATCTGACGCTCGACGGCGCGCTCGACGACAGCGGCCTCACGCTTCGCGCGTCGGACTCGATGAACAACTCCGATACCAGCTACGTCGCGAAGCCGTAGCGGCTGTCACATCCCTGTTGTAGTGCAGACCTTCAGGTCTGCCCGGCGGTGCAGGCCTGAAGGCCTGCACTACAAGGCGGCTGTTCTCAGGCCGAGCGCCGACGCGAGGTGTTCGGGCGCGGGCCGTTGCTCAGGTGGCGGTGGCTGCCGCGAACGGTCGTGTGCGCGACGAACCATACCATGTTCACCGCGACGGGATCGCCTTCCTTCATCACCGGCTCGAACCGCGTTTGCGCCATCGCGGTGACCAGCGTCTGAATGCGCTTCGCGTCCATCGCGGCCATCGCGACGCCCCCGTTCCCGTCGTTGACCTCGATGTTCGACACGCGGCCCTCCGACGTCACGACGCCGCTCAGCGCCAGCACCGACTCGTCGGCTTCGCTCGCCGAGAACTCGAGCGCGCGCGGCATGGTGATGCGCGCGTCAACGAAGATCGGCCGAATGATGAGCGGCTGCGCGGGCGCGGGCGGCCCCGACAGCACGTTCAGCATGCCGGCCAGCGAGTCGGTGCGTTCGCTGGCGCCGAAATGCATCATCCCGAGCATGACGACGAGACACGCGAGCGTGGCGACCGTCGCCCCGAGCGCCGAGTAGACGACGCGGCGGTCGTCGAAGATTCCGCGGACCGACGACACAAACGACGCGTTGTCCTCGACGCGGGCACGGTTCACGATCGCGGCCGCGAAGTGCCGCGCTTCGTCGCACGGCAGCGGCATGTGACCGGGCGCCTCGCGGCGCAGCATGTCTCCGAGATCTTCGAGCTCGGCCAGCTCCGCGCGACACTCCGCGCAGCCGCTCACGTGCGCCGCGACCGCAATCTGATCGGGCACCGGGAGTTCTTCGTCGTGGTACGCCTGAAGAAGCGGCCGCGCCGCCGCGCATGAGAGCGCCGTCATGATGTCTTCTCCGTCCGCAAATCCTCGCGAAGCGCCTGGCGCGCGCGCGTCAAGCGCGACTTCACCGTGCCAATCGCCACGCCGAGCGAATACGCGATGTCTTCGTAGCTCAACCCGTCGATCTCGCGCAGGACGACGACGGTGCGCTGATCGAACGGCAGCCGGTCGAGGGCGCCCTGCAGCCGCTCGCCGAGCTGCTTCTGCTCGAACACGCGGTCGGGCCGCAGGCCGAGCGTGGACGGGAAGTCGCCGTGCGCCGCGATGTGCGCGTCGAGCGAGACCTGATCGCTGCGGTGGCGCCGCCGCCAGAGCCGATGGCGGTTGCGCGCCTGGTTGACGGCGATGCGGTAGATCCAGGTCCGCAGGCTCGACTGGCCGCGGAAGCGGTGGATCGTGCGGAAGACACGGAGAAAGACCTCCTGGGAGAGATCGAGCGCCTCGTCGCGATCACCGAGCAGGTTGACCGCGAGCTGCACCACCATCCGCTGGTGCTCGGCGACGAGCTCCGCGCACGCGGCTTCGTCGCGCGATGCGCACCGCTGCACGAGCGAAGCTTCGCGGACACCGACGTCCGGCCAGCTGGCGACTCTGGCGTCTTTCACAAGGAGATTCCCGACAACCTCCTTCACTATAACCAACTTAGACACCTCAGCCTCGCCAAAGTTCCTGACAGTTCCGATACGATGAGGTGATGCGCCGCCCGCTTCTGGTGACCGCCGTGCTGGCCGTGGCGACGGCCGCCGCAATCGCCTCCTACGAGGTCATCCGCGACCGCGACTACCGTGCCCTGCTGGCGCAGGGCGACGCCGCGCTGCGCGCCGACCAGTCAGTCGCGGCCGTCGAGGCCTACAGCGGCGCCGCGGCGCTCCGGCCCGACTCGATGCTGCCCCGTCTGCGCCGCGGCGAGGCATATCAGCGCCGCGGAGACCTGGACGCCGCCGTCCGCGACTTCCGCGACGCCGCCGCCCTCGACGCCTCCGCCACCCGACCCCGCGAAGAGCTCGGCGACGTCCTTTACGCGCTGCGGCGCTATGCCCGCGCGGCCGACGCGTATGCCTCAGCCTTGACGCTCGACGACCGCCTGACCCGTGTGGAGTACAAACGCGGGCTCGCGCTCTATCGCGCCGGCGACGCCCGCGGCGCCGTCACCGTCCTCGCCAAGCCGTCTCAGAGTGCGGACGCGACAGCCGAGGTGTTCTACGTCCTCGGCCTCGCCCTCCGCGACCTGGGCCGAAGCGCCGATGCGCAGCGCGCCCTCGAAAAGGCGATCGCGATGTCGCCCGGCTTCACCGCCGCGCGCGAAGAGCTCGCGGACTTCTACCGCGACGAGCACCGGCGCTCCGACGCCGTCGCCGAGCTGCAGGTCCTCGCCGGCCTGCAGCGCGACCGTGTCGAACGGCAGATCAACGTCGCGCGAACGCAGGCGGCCGCCGGCCGCATCGAGCCCGCCATCGTGACGCTTGGCGCCGCGCTGGAACAGGCGCCCGACAACACGCGGGTGTACGAAGCGCTGGGCGAAGTCTGGCTCCAGGATGCGGAGAGCCGCGGCGACGCGGTTGCCCTGAACAAGGCCCTCCAGGCGCTGGAGCGGGCCGCCGGCGCCAACGCGAGCAGCCACACCCTGACGCTCTTCGGGCGTGCGCTCCTGCGCCGCGGCCAGGTGGATCGCGCCGAACAGACGCTGCAGCTCGCCACGACGCGCTATCCGGTCGATCCGGGCGCCTTCTATCACTACGCGCTGGCCGCCGAACGCCAGAAGCATCTCGAGGCGGCGCGTCAGGCGCTCATCGACTACTCGGCGCTGCAGGGAGACGACGACCACGCAACGGAGACCGCTGCGCGCATCGCGTCGCTGTCGATGCGGCTGGGCGATCCGGCGACCGCCGCGGCCTGGCTGACGCACGCCGTGGCCGCCAGCGGCGCGGCAGCTTCCGACCCGGCGCTCCTCGCCGCGCTGGCCACCGCGCAGCAGCAAGCGGGGCTCACGGTCTCGCGTCGTCCGGCGCGGCGCGGCGCCGGTGCTTCGGGTCGCTGAGATCGCGCGGCCCGTCGCCGAGCGAGTTGAATCCCAGCGGGCCCCTGGGCGCGCACGAGGCGCGCGAAGCCGACCCAGCCGATGACCGCCAGCGCGAACAGCACGCGGCCACACGCGCGATGGCCAGCGGCGTCATGACAGCGCGCTGTCGTCGATCCCCAGCCGCGCGACGAGCTTGGCGAGCCCCTGGCGCGTCAGCCCAAGCTCGCTGGCCGCGTGCGCACGACGGCCGCCGCAGCGGACCAGCGCGGCCCTCACGAAGCTTTCGTCGAACGCTCGCCGGGCGGCGTCCAGCCGACGCGACTCCGACGACGGCGCGTCGGTGAAGACCGGCGGCAGCGCCGTCAGGGGCACGGCACCGCGTCGTCCGACCCGAACGACGAGCGAGGCCAGCACGTTCTGCAGCTCGCGCACGTTGCCCGGCCAGTCGTAGCGCACGAGCGCAGCCACGACCGCCGGGCTGAGCGTCGCGTGGCTGCCAGAGCGCGCGGTGGCGTCCCGCCAGATGTGCTCGGCGAGCATCGGGATGTCCTCCCGGCGCTCGCGCAGCGGCGGGACGCTGATGCGGACGACGTCGAGGCGATAGCGCAGATCGAGGCGGAACCGGCCGGCGGCCGACTCGGCGCGCAGATCGCGGTTGGTGGCCGAGACGATGCGGACGTCGATCCGGCGTGACGTGTTCTCGCCGATGCGGCGCAGCTCGCCTTCCTGGATGACGCGCAGCAGCTTGGCCTGGGCGCGTCCCGACAGCTCGCCCACTTCGTCGAGGAACAGCGTGCCCGTATGCGCCTCCTCGAAGACGCCGACGCGCTCGGCCACCGCGCCCGTAAACGCCCCGCGCGCGTGGCCGAAGAGCTCCGATTCGACGAGATCGTCGGGCAGCGCCGCGCAGTTGAGGGTGACGAACGGCCGCGAGCGGCGCAGGCCACCATGATGAATCGCGCGCGCGACGAGCTCTTTGCCGCTGCCGCTTTCGCCCTCGATCAGTACCGCGAAGGGCGCGGCCGCCGATCGCGTCACCGCGCGCCGCATTTCGACGATGGCGTCGCTGACGCCGAGCAGGCCGCCGCACACGCCCAGATCAGGCTGGCGCCGGCTCGCGAGCGCCGCCGCGACGATCGGCCCCGCCGCGGCCGCGGACATGGACAAGACGGCGCCGACGTAGTCCGCATCCGGCGTGCGCCCAATCACCCAACGCAGCGCGAACGCGCCGATCGTCTGGCCGCCGTATTGAACCGGCGCGGCGGCATCGATCCGTTCGTCCAGCTGATGCGGCGCGATCACCACGCGCGCATCGACGGCGCGCTGCGCGGTGCCCGCGTCGAGGCGCGGACCGCGCGAGGCCAACCTGGCCAGCCCCCCGGCTTCGACACCGAAGAACCCGGCGGCGACGGCACCGGTGCGCTGCTGCACCTGCTCGCAGACGAGCGTCAGCGTCGCACACTCGTCGGCGGCGTCCTGACAGACGCGCAGCACGTCGATCGCATCGTCGATCGGCGTGCATGCCTGGCCGGAGCGGCGCGTCGCGCGCGCCTCAGCCGGCACATACAGGGCAAGCGCCTGTAAGCCGCTCGCCGCGATGTGCCTGGCCAGGATCGCGGCGTGGGCCCCCTCCGCGCCAAGCAGCTCGCCCACCAGGTCGCGGCGGCAGCGAACGATGCGCGGGAGGACGGAGGCAGGCAGACGCCGCAGCCGCGCAAAGATCTTCATCGCCTCGTCGCGCGGTCCTGTCCGCCGGAGCTGCTCGCACAGCAGCAGCTGCGCGCGGACGCCGCGCAGCGGATCGCGAGCGACGCGTGCCACCTCGACGCAGACGTCGGCGTCCTGCCGCACGGCCGCCAGATCGCCGGCCGC
>CAZOIK010000073.1:0-16936 GCA_964579765.1 uncultured Bifidobacteriaceae bacterium | reverse complement strand
ATCGTCGAGATACCGACGGGCTTCGTGGTCGTCCCCGGGCTGATCGACATCCACGTGCACCTGCGCGAGCCGGGGCAGGAGCACAAGGAAACGGTCGCGACCGGCACGGCCGCGGCTGTCGCCGGCGGATTCACGGCCGTTGCCTGCATGCCGAACACGTCGCCGGTCAACGACAACGCCGGCGTCACCGAGTACGTCCTGAAGAAGGCGGCCGAGGCGAACCTCGCGCGCGTGTATCCGATCGGCGCCGTGTCGCGCGGCCAGAAGGGCGAGCAGCTCGCCGACATCGCCGAGCTCAAGCAGGCCGGGTGCGTCGCAATCACCGACGACGGGCGGCCGGTGTCCACGGCGCTGCTGATGCGGCGCGCGCTCGAGTACGCCAGCATGTTCGACATCCCCGTCATCGAGCACTGCGAGGAACAGTCGTTGAAGGGCGACGGCGTCGCGCACGAAGGGTTCCAGGCGAGCTCGCTCGGGCTGCGCGGGATTCCCGGCGAGGCCGAGTCGATCATGGCGCTGCGCGACATCTCGCTCTCGTCGCTCACGGGCGGCGCCGTGCACATCGCCCACATGAGCGCGCGTCAGACGCTCGAGGCCGTGCGCTTCGGCAAGGCGCGCGGCGCGCGGGTGACGTGCGAGGTGACGCCGCACCACTTCGTGCTCACCGACGAGACGCTGGCGCAGCCGATCCCCTACGACACGAACGCGAAGATGAACCCGCCGCTGCGCGAGACGGCCGACCGCGACGCCATGCTCGCGGGCCTCGCCGACGGCAGCATCGACGTCATCGCGACCGATCACGCGCCGCATGCCGCCGACGAGAAGCAGGTCGAGTTCGATCACGCGCCGTTCGGCATCACGGGACTCGAGACGGCGGTCTCGCTCTGTTTCGATCGCCTGGTCCATCCCGGCGTGGTCTCGCTCGCACGTCTGATCGAGCTGCTGTCGGTGAATCCGGCGAAGATCGTCAACGTCCCCGGCGGCTCGCTCGCCGAGGGCGCGCCGGCCGACATCACGATCCTCGCGCCCGATCTGGCCGTCACGGTCAACGTGGCGACGATGAAGTCGAAGTCGAAAAACACGCCGTTCGGCGGCTGGCGGCTGCGCGGCGGCGTCGCGGCGACGATCGTTGGCGGCCGCGTGGTGTACCTGAACGACGCGACCGCCCTGAAGATGTAGTGCAGACCTTCAGGTCTGCCAGGCAGGGCTGAAGCCCCGCACTGCGAGGAGACGAGTTGGACAGACGTGGCGAGAGTCGGGAGAAGGCGCTGAAGGATCTGCAGGAGCTCGAGGTGCTCATGCTCAACGGGCACTTCGACTACGGCAACGGTTATCACGGCCGGATTTATCTCAACCCGCACCAGCTCTTCCGGCATCCGTCGGCGATCTGGCGCTTCGCGCAGGATCTGCTCGACATCCTGCCGGCCGAGATCCTGCAGGCCACCGAAGTCGTCGCCGGCCCCGCGACCGGCGGCGCGCTGCTCGCGCACACGGTCGCCGGCCTGCTCGACAGCCGCCGCAGCCTCACGCATCCGCAGAGCAGCTTCGCTCCGTTTCACAACGACGCCGGCGGTTTCACGCTGCGGCCGTTCTACGCGCGCGAGATCAAAGGCAAGCGCGTGCTGCTCGCCGACGACGTGCGGAACACCGGGCAGACGTTCGAGCGCTGCGCCGAGCTCGTGCGCGAGGCGGGCGGCACCGTGCTCGCCACCGTCGAGATCTACGACCGGCTCGAGTCGACCGTCGATCCCGGCGTGCCGAACTTCGCGCTCGCGGAATACAAGGCGCCCGGCAACTTCAAGGCGGGTGACTGTCCGCTCTGCGACGCGAAGGTCCCGATCACGCGCTTCTGAGCCGATCGCAAGAAACGTCAAGACGGCCGGCGGTTTTCCTCCTATCATTCGCACGCCGTGCCGCCCGATCGCGATCTCCTGTCGCTCGTGCAGGATCTCCGCGCCTGCCGCCACGTGGACGCCTCGCTGCAGGCGCTCGCAGATCGAGCGGGCTGGTCGCCGTTCTACTTCCATCGCGCCTTCCGCCGCCTGCTTGGACAGACGCCGGCGCGCTATCTGCTGAGGCTGCGGATCGAGCGAGCCGCACGCCGACTCGCCACCACCTCCGATTCGGTGCTCGATGTGGCGATGTCCGCCGGCTTTGGAAGCCACGAGGGGTTCGCGCGATCGTTCCGCAGGTACTTCGGGCGCACGCCGTCGGCGTATCGACGGGCGCCGGTGCGGCTCGCGCCCGCCGACGTCAGCCCCTGTATTGGACTGTTTCACGTCTCGACCACTCGTGCGACGAGGAGTGCCACCATGCCCATGCAGTCAGTTGGCCGCCAGACACTCGTTCCCCGGCCCGTGTTGTTCGTGCGTCGTGAAGTCGCGCGGCATGAGATCGCCGCGGCAATCGGTGAGGGTCTCGGCGCCGTCGCCGCGTACGCCGCGAAAACCGGCCTCGCGATTTCCGGCAGGCCCTTCACGCGATACGTCTCGGTCGGCCCCGGACTGCTGCAGGTTGACGTCGGGATGCCGATCGCTGCGGCTGGCGCGTCCGGCGACGGCGACGTGCAGGCCGGTCTCCTGCCAGGTGGCGCCGCTGTGGTCGCGCTGCACGCCGGCCCGTACGATCAGCTCGGCGAGACGTACGCCGCGATGGAGCGCTGGATGCAGGCCAATCACGTCCGCGCGGGCGGGCCGATGTGGGAGTCGTATGTCAACGATCCGGCCGACTTTGAGAATCCCGCTGACTGGCGGACGGAGATCTACTGGCCGCTCGCTGAGTAGTCGCGCGGCCTCTGGCCTCGGCGCTCCGACCTCTGTATGATGCGCGCATGAAAAAGCTCTTCCTCGCTCTCGCGGGCGCCGCGTTCGCCGGCGCGGTTGTCTTTGCCGCAGACTACACGCTGACGGTCAACCGCGATCGGCTGGTCAACGCGCAGAACGAGCCGCAGAACTGGCTCCTGATGAACGGCGACTACGGCGCGACGCGCTACTCGAAGCTCACGCAGATCAATCGCGACAACGTAAAGAACTTGCGGATGGTCTGGGCGCTCGCGCTCGGCGGCATGCAGGACGTCGGACAGAACGGGCCGGAAAACGAGGTCAACCCGCTCATCGACAACGGCTACATGTACACGACCGACGGCTGGGGGACGGTCTACAAGATCGACGCGCGGAATCCGAACTACGCGAAGTTCGTGTGGACGTGCGACCCTGGCGTGAAGCACGAAGGGAACGCGCCGCGGACGCGCGGCATCGCGCTCTGGGAAGACAAGGTCGTCGCGAACCTGCCCGATGGACGCGTGATTGCGATCAACCGCGACAACGGCGAGATCCTCTGGGACAAGAAGATCGCCGTCAAGAACGAGTTCGGGTCGCAGGAGAAGTTCCTCACCGCGCCGCTCGTCGCGGAAGGCAAGGTCATCGTGCAGAACGGCGCGGGCGACGGCGGCACGCGCGGCTGGGTCGCCGCCCTCGACGTCAAGGACGGCAAGGAGCTCTGGCGCTTCTACACGGTGCCCAAACCCGGCGATCCGGGCAGCGAGACGTGGAAGGACGATCACAACGCGTGGAAGACGGGCGGCGGCGGCATCTGGCAGACGGGCTCCTACGATCCCGACACTCACCTCTACATCGTCGGCACCGGTAACCCGTTCCCGATTTACGACCCGCAGTTCCGTCCGGGCGACAACCTCTACACGAACTCAGTGATTGCGCTCGACGTGAACACGGGCAAGCTCGCCTGGTATTTCCAGTACACGCCGAACGACTCGTGGGACTTCGACGAGATCGGCATCCACATGCTCTACGACGTGAAGGTGAACGGGCAGATGCGCAAGGTCGTCGGCCACTTCGCGCGCAACGGCTTCTACTACACGCTCGATCGCACCAACGGCAAGTTCATCGACGCGACAAAGTACGTCAACGACCTGAATTGGACGAAGGGCATCAACCCGGCGACCGGGAAGCCGTACGAGTACAACCCGAAGATGGACGTGCAGACATACAACCCCGAGGCGCGCGCGCTGCGCGGCGACGGCATGAAGCGCACGTGCCCCACCTGGCACGGCGGCGTCGCACACCAGCCGCTTGCGTACAACCCGGTGAAGGGCATTTCATACGGGGTCGGCACCGAGGGCTGCTTCTCGCAGAACGGCGCGGCGGTCGGCGTGCTGTCGAAGGAGGGCGGCGTTGACAACAAGGCCAGCCAGCCGCGCAAGTACACGAGCGATCTCTACTACGGCGCGCTCACGGCCTTCGACGCGGTCAACCACAAGGTACTCGGCAAGGCGGTTACGGACATCGAGATCCGCTCGGGCGCGACCGACACGGCGGGCGGCGTCGTGTTCACGGCGCTGCAGGACGGCTGGATCGTCGCCTACAACGACGAGACGCTCGAAGAGCTGTGGCGCTTCAACGTCGGCACGCCGCTCAAGGGCGCGCCGGTCGTGTATTCAATCGGCCCGAAGGAATATCTCGCCGTGCAGGCCGGCGGCCGGCATCTGCACCCGGTGAACTGGGACCACCTCGAGAACTCGAGCTACCTGTTCGTCTTCGCGTTGAACTAGATGAAAGCGCTGCTCGCGTTCGCGGCGCTCCTTGCGTATGCCGCGCCCGCCGCAGCGCAATGGAAGAACCTTCCGCGCACGCCGGATGTGTCGGCGCCGGCGCCGCGAGCCGCGGATGGCAAGCCGGATCTCTCCGGCGTCTGGCAGGCGGACGGCCAGACGTACTTCTTCGATCTCGCCGCGGGCCTGACGCCGGACGACGTCGTGATGCTGCCGTGGGCGCGCGCGCTGCAGCAGCAGCGCGAAGCGAACCTCCACGGCGACGATCCGCTGGCGCGCTGCCTGCCGCACGGCGTGCCGCGCGTCAACACGAACGGGCTGTTCCCGTTCAAGATCGTGCAGACGCCGACGCTCGTCGTGATCCTCTACGAGCAGCTCAATCTGTTTCGCCAGGTCTTTCTCGACGGCCGTACGCTCGCCGACAGCGTGAACCCGACGTGGCTGGGGTATTCCACCGGCCATTGGGAGGGCGACACGCTCGTCGTGGACACGCGCGGGTTCAACGACAAGACGTGGCTGGATACGCAGAAAGGCCGTCCGGCCAGCGACGCGCTGCATGTGGTCGAGCGCTTCCGGCGTCCCGCCTACGGCGACCTCGAGATCGTCGCGACGATTGACGATCCGAAAGCCTACGCCAGGCCGTGGACGACAACCGTGCAACACAATCGCCTGCAGCCGAAGACCGACATCCTGGAGTTCGTCTGCGCGGAGAACGAAAAAGACCGCGCCCACATGGTCGGCAAGTAGGGCGGCCCTTTCAGGGCCGCCTCCCGTCTACTGCGGCAAATCCTTGCAGACGTCCTCGTCCTTGCCCCAGTACTCGACGCACTTGGCGCGCGTCATCGGGCCCTGGCCGATGACCTTCACCTGCAGAAAGTCGAGGATGCGTTCCATCTCGCGCACCTGCAGCGTCGCCGGCGGATCGGGCATCTCGAGGTGCTTGCTCTCGAGATCGGCCTTCGTCATGTTGTAGCAGCGACTGTCCGTGTAGGCGAGTCGATCGAACGCCGGCATGCCCTTGCCCGGGCGGCCGCACTTGATCGCGAGCAGCAGCTGCTCGCGATTCAGGCGCGTCGTCCGCAGGTTCGCGCCGTCCGGCATCTGCGTGTCCATCTTCCTTCCGTCCGCCGCCCAGCCGTGGCACGACTGGCAGTCGCCCTTCGTGCGGAACAGCCGCAGGCCCTCGGCGACGTCGTCCGGATCGGGTGCCGTTTGCGCGCGCACGCGCGGTGCCTGAAGCGAACAGAGGACGAGGGCAGCAGCAAGCAGGGCAAGTGGTCCGCGCATGGGCGGATTGTACAGTCAAGGCGGGCCTGAAAGGCCCGCCCTACGGCGTGCGCGGTGTCAGGCGAAGGTCGCCGAGCGCGCCCTGCTCGACGTCCGCACGGCTCATCCGCATCTTGCGATATCGGCCCGTTGCCCAGAGCGCCAGCGCGTCGTCGTAGTGCGGCGACAGCGGATGACCGGATTCGCCGACCGCGTCGAGGAACCGGCTGTCGTTCGCGGACGAGAGATCGACGATCTCGCGGTAGCCGGGCAGTGAGTGCTGTTCGAACGGCCGCGGCGCGTACACAGGCCCGACGTTAATCGTGCTCCAGTCGCCGCCGTGCGGCACCTCGCGGCGAAGCCATCGGCCAAGCAGCGGCACCGTGTCGAGCGCAGGATGCGCGAACACGGCACGATGGACCGCGTCCCACCGCCACCGGCCCATGTCGCCGCCGAGCCGTGTCGTCAGCCGCACGAGCCCGGCGTGCAGCGCGCGCGACACGGCGTCGTCGCACGTCTCCCTGGCCGGCGTGCGCACGTCGTCGCACCACGGATTGTCGGCCGTCGAGAGCGTCTGCAGCAGGAACCGCGAGCGGTACGAGCTGCGATCGAGGCCGAGATAGTCCGTCAACAACCGATCGCCGAGCTCGTCGCCGGCGACGGCCTGCGGCAGCTCATAGAACCAGGCCTGGAACACGGCCGCTGCCGCGCTGTCGCCGCGCGCGTCGAGATCCCACTGTCGCAGCAGCGCGACGGCCTGCGCGTCACGCGCGTCGATCGGACGAACGCGCGCGAGGAGCACCGGCAGCAGCGCCTTCGCGTGCAGGGAGTACGTGTCGCTCTGAATCGACGCGAACGCGTCCGGCGTCAGCTTCGACGACGACTTCAGTCGATCGCTGATGCGCTCCGCGCGATACGAGTCGATCCATTCCGATTCGATCGGATACGGATACGACTCCGGCGTGATCCGGTTGTTGGCCGAGACGATGAAGTGCTCCGGCGGATCGTAGGCGTGCGGCAGGTCGTCGAATGGAATCCACCCGGTCCACTCGCCTCGCTCGTCGCGGATTGGAAAGTGCCCCGGCGCGTAGTAGCCGATGTGGCCGTTGACGTCGGCGTAGACGAAGTTCTGCGCCGGAACAACGAAGTCGCGCAGCGCGGCCGTGAACTCGCTCCAGTTGTGTGCGTCGTTGAGATGGAGAATCGACGTGACGGTGGAGTCTGCCTCGTCGAGCGCCGTCCAGCGGAAGGCGATGGGATCGAGCACCGGCGGTCTGGGGATGAGCTTCGCGTTGTTGGCGTTGATCGCGTCCGAGATGAGCGGGCCGTGCCGCGAGATTCGCACGTCGATCGTGATTGGCGACTCGCCTTTCACGCCGATCGTCTCGGTGATGGTACGCAGCGGCGCGTCCGGCGGCTCGCGGTAGAGATCCTGCACGTCGGCCATCACGTTGGTTTCGCCCCAGGCGATGTCCTTGTTGCGGCCGATGACCACGGCCGGCGCGCCGGGGAGCGTGGCACCGATGACCTCGTAGCCGTCGGCTGCCGACAGGTGCGCCAGGTACCAGAGCGACGGAATCTGTGCGTCGAGATGCGGGTCGTTGGCGAGCAGCGGCTTCCCCGACGCCGTCATCGTGCCGTCCACGACCCAGTTGTTCGAGCCGAGCGCGCTGCCGAAAGACGAGGACAGGAAGGGCAGGGAGGACGCGGAGAAACTCTCCACCGCTGAGGACGCCGAGGAACTACTGCCAGGAAACACCTCAGCGTCCTCGGCGTCCTCCACGGTGGCGCGTGTCTGCGTCCTCGGCATGTCCTCCTCGCTGAGGACCGTCAGCCCGTTCGCCGGATATGGCGGGAACAGATCGCGCTCGCGCGCTGGACCGAGCTTTGCCTCGACGTCGTGTCGCAGCAGCTCGAGCGAGTAGTTCTTGCTGAGGTCCCAGGCCATCATCTTCACCCACGCGAGAACGTCGGGGCCCGTCCACGGTTCCGGCTCGAACCGGAGCAGCGTGAACTCGAGCGGCAGACGGCTGCCGTGGTGCGTGGCGATGAATGCGTTGACGCCGGCGACGTACGCGTTGATCGCGGCTTTCGTGTCGCCGGGCAGCGACGCCCAGGCCGAGCGCGCGGCGCGGTTCGTGCCGAGCGTGCGGAGAAAGCGGTCGGTATTCAGCGTGGCGGCGCCGAAGACTTCGGAGAGCCGTCCCATGCCGACGCGCCGCTGAAACTCCATCTGCCACAGGCGATCCTGCGCGTGCGCGTACCCGAGGCCGTAGAACGTGTCGAGTTTCGTCGCGCCGAAGACGTGTGTGATCGAGTCGGCGTCGCGGACGATGTCCACCGGGGCGGAGATGCCGGTGACGGCAATCGTGCCGCCCGTCTGCGGCAGCGATCGGCGCAGATAGCCGTATCCACCCGCGATCGCGATGACGGCCACGGCGAGCAGAGCTCCGAGTATCCGCAGCGTCCATCGCAGCATGCGAAAATCATATACGGTGACGCGTCAAACCTCCTTGAAGCCGGTGCTCGACCGGCTCTACGCCGACTTCAACTATCCCGACTCGGCCGCCGATCCCATCCACATCGTCCGCCGCTACGAGCGAAACGACGACCGCGAGGTCGTGGCGTTCTGCGCGGCGTCGCTGGCCTTCGGGCGCGTGGCGAGCGTGCTGCAGTCGATCGAACGGCTCGTGGCGATCATGGGACCGCAGCCGGCCGCGTATGTCCGCGCGTTCGAGCCCGAGCGGGAGGCGGCGAGGTTCCGCGGGTTCGTGCACCGCTGGACGCGCGAACGCGATCTGGTCGCGCTGCTCTGGATGCTTCGTCAGATGATCGAGCGCTCTGGCTCCATCGAGGGGTTCTTTCTCGAGGGCTACGATCCGTCGGCGCCCGATCTGGCTGGCGCAATCGACAGCTTTTCGCGGCGGGCGATGGCGCTCGACCTGACGCGCGCCTACGGGCGGGTGCCGAAACTGCCGGGAGCCGGCTATTTCTTTCCGCGGCCGTCGAAGGGCAGCGCGTGCAAGCGGATGAACCTGTTCCTGCGCTGGATGATCCGGCGCGACGCGCTCGACCTCGGCGTCTGGACGCGCGTGCCCGCCTCGAAGCTCGTCGTCCCGCTCGACACGCACGTGATCCGGGTCGGCCGCTGCCTCCAGCTGACGCGGTATCAGAGTCCTGGATGGAAGATGGCGAGCGACATCACGGCGTCGCTCGCGAAGCTCGACCCCGGCGATCCCACGCGGTACGACTTCTCGCTCTGCCATCTGGGCATGATGAACGCGTGCGGCTTCAGCCGCGCGCAGGCTGACTCGCAGTGTCCGCTGCGTGGCGTGTGCCGGCCACGCGCGCGTACACGGCGGCGGTCCCGGCGATCATCCGCTCGACGGTGAACTTGTCGTTCACGCGCGCGAACCCGGCGTCGCCCATGCGCCGGCGCCGCGACTGGTCGCCGACGAGCGCGAGGACGGCATCCGCCAGCGCGACGTGATCGCGTGGCGGGACGAGCAGGCCCGTCACGCCGTCCTCGACGACTTCGGGAATGCCGCCCGCCCGCGTCGCGACGATGGGCCGCGAGCACGCCATCGCGTCGAGCAGCGAAGTCCCCAGCCCCTCCGTGACCGAGCTCATGACGAACAGGTCGAAGCCTTTGAGACAGCCGAGCACGTCCGTGCGGAAGCCCGGCAGCAGCACGTGCTTCTCGAGGTGGTAGTCCTTCACGAGCCGTTCGAGCGCCTCACGCAGCTCGCCTTCTCCCAGAATCACGAATCGCACGTCCGGCATCTTCTGGACGACGAGGTGCGCCGCTTCGACGAGATGGCGCTGGCCCTTGTGCGGCACGAGCGCGGCGATGTTGCCGACGACCGGCGCACCGTGCGGCAGAAAGAACGCCTGGTGGACGTCCACGGCCGGCGCCGCGAGGACGTGTTCGACGTCGATGCCTTCGTGCACCGTGACCGTACGATCGTCGGGGACGCCGTCGGCGACGAGCATCTGGCGGATGGCGTCGGACGCCGCGATGAAGCAGTCCACCTGGCGGTGCTTCCAGCGTGAGAACGAGTTGCCCCGGAGATGGAAATCGACGCGGCGCGAGACGACGAGCGCCGGCTCGTCGCCGTGAGCGGCGGCCGCGCCGAGAGAGAGCGCCAGCGACGCCATGGCCACGCCGTGGGCGTCGTGCGCGTGAATCACGTCCGGCCGCAGGCGTTTGATCACGCGGTTCAGCCGCCAGGCGGCCGTGAGGTCCATTTCCGACTTCGGCGCGAGCGGAATGAGCTCGAGCCCTTCGGCGGCGCGCTTGCGGAGCTCGCCGTCGGGGTGGGCGACGAGCGCCGCGCGCTGGCCGATTTCCCGCAGGCCGTTGACGGTCAGCAGTACCTGATTCTGACCGCCGCGCCACGTCCGCGCCGTGTCGATGTGCAGGGAGAACATCGGAGCGTGTCTATGCCACGACATCACGAGGACACGGAGAACTCACGAAGGCCCGTTTTGTACAAAGGCTGCTTCGCGCGGCTTGATCTCCAGCTCCCGAAGCTTGGCGAACTTCAGAAAAACGTAGTACGCGTTCATCCGCGAGATGATCAGGCCGACATCGCCGTCGCGGAAACCGCCCTTGAGGATGTAGTTGCGGAAGAACGCAAGGCGGGGATGCATCGCCAGCGCCAGGCGTCCCGCGCGGCGGCCCTCCTCGAACATCTGCCGCGCGGCGAGCGTGGTGTAGCGGTCGATCGTCTCGAGGTGATCGGACAGATCGCGATAGGCGTAGTGCTGCAGCTCGCCGCGCAGCCGCGCGACCGGACCCGTGACCGTCACGCCTTCGTGCACGTAGCGGCCCGTCCACTCGGCGGCGCGGCGATCGTAGAGGCGCAGCTGATCGTCGGGATACCAGTCGGTGGTGCGAATCCACCGGCCGAGGTGAAAGGTGACGCGCGGGATGCGGTAGCCGCGCGCGGCCGGCTCGTCGCCGAGCGCCTGAATCTCGGCGGAGAGCGCCGGCGTCACGCGCTCGTCGGCATCGAGCGACAGAATCCAGTCGTGACTCGCCAGCGACGCGGCGTAGTTCTTCTGCGCCACGTACCCCGGCCACTCGCGCGACACGACGCGCGCGCCGTGCCGGCTCGCAATCGCGACCGTCTCGTCGGTGCTGCACGAGTCCACGACGATCCGCTCGTCGGCCCACGCCACCGAGTCGAGCGCGGCGCCGACGTCGGCCGCTTCGTTCTTCGTGATGATCGTGACCGACACCCTCGGCACACGTGGAGTCTACCTGACCTCCGTCCCTGTGATACGTTGTGAAGCCATGACACGCGACGAAGTGCTCGACCTCTTCCGCCGGTCCGGCGCGCTGCTCGAAGGGCATTTCCGGCTCACGTCCGGCCTGCACAGCCCCGGGTACCTGCAGTGCGCGCTGGTGCTGTCGCACCCCGAGGCGGCCGAGCGGATCGGGCGGGCGATAGCGGACCAGGTGCGTGCGCGTCGCGCCACGGTCGTCCTCTCGCCGGCGCTCGGCGGCGTGGTCATCGGCCATGAGGTCGCGCGCGCGCTCGGCGTGCGGGCGCTGTTCGCCGAGCGGCAGGACGGCCAGCTCATGCTGCGGCGGGGATTCACCCTCTCGGAGCGCGATCGCGTGCTGGTCGTCGAGGACGTGCTCACGACCGGCGGATCCACCCGCGAGACGATGGAAGTGGCGAGAGCGTCCGGCGCGCAGGTCGTCGGCGCCGCGTCGATCGTGAATCGCAGCGGCGGCCAGGGTGGACACACGGTCAAGTTCGACGTGCCCTTCGAGGCGTTGCTCGACTACACGCTGCCGACGTACGAACCCGACAAGTGCCCGCTCTGCGCGCAAGGCCTGCCGGTAGTGAAGCCGGGATCGAGACCGGTCGCGGTCTGACATCGTGGAAGGGGCAGAATTGCAGAATTGCAGAAGGGCAGAATCGCAGAATTGATTGTCGGATTTGAATTCTGCAATCAGTCCTGCAATCCTGCCATTCTGCAATCCTGCAATGCCGAATTTCAAGATCACCATCGCCTACGACGGCACTCCATTTGTCGGCTGGCAGCGGCAGGCGGCCGGCGCCTCGATCCAGGGACTGATCGAAGACGCGCTGCGTGAGCTCGACGACCGCGACGACGTCAGCGTCGTCGGCGCCGGGCGCACCGACGCGGGCGTCCACGCCCTCGGGCAGGTGGCGAGCTTCACGCTTGTCCGCGACGTCCCGGCCGACGTCGTGCTGCGATCGCTCAACGCGAAACTGCCGCCCGAGATTCGCGTCCGTTCCGCGGAAGAGGCGCCCGCCTCCTTCCACGCGCGCTTCGACGCGCGACAAAAGACCTATCGCTATCGTCTCTGGAATGCGGACGTCCTCGACCCGTTCGAGCGCGCGTACGCGTGGCACGTGCCGGGGCCGCTCGACGTCGCGGCGATGGCGGAGGCCGCGCGCCTCGTCGAGGGCGAGCACGACTTCGCCGCGTTTCAAACCGTCGGCGGCGCGCCGGGGCCGACGACGCGCGTCGTGAGCCGATCGGCGCTCCGCGCGTGCGGCGACGGGCTGTTGACGTATGAGGTGACGGGCGACGGCTTCCTCCGCCACATGGTGCGCGCGATGGTCGGCACGCTGCTCGAGGTCGGACGCGGGCGGCGCCGGCCCGAGTGGATGCGCGCCGTCGTCGCCTCGCGCGACCGCGCGCAGGCGGGTCGAACCGCGCCGGCGCACGGGCTGTTTCTCGTGCGCGTGGAGTACTAGCCGCGAAGACCCGTTGCGATACAATTCGAGACGAGCCGCATGTCTCTCGAACAGTTGCTGGCGTGGGTCCCGCCGGGATCCCCGGATGAGGCCCTTGCGCGCGCGGTGAACTTCGATCGCCTGCCCGCGCACGTCGCGATCATCATGGACGGCAACGGGCGCTGGGCCGCGCAGCGCCACCTGCCGCGCGTCGAAGGCCACCGCGCCGGCATCGACTCGGTGCGCTCGGTCGTCGAAACCTCGGCGCGGCTCGGGATCGACGTCCTCACGCTCTACGCGTTTTCGATCGAGAACTGGAAACGGCCGCGCGCCGAAGTCAGCACGCTGATGCTGCTGCTCAAGCGGTACCTGCGGCTCGAGCTGAAGACGCTGCTCGACAACAACATCCGCTTCCGCACGATCGGCCGTACGGACGAGCTCGCGTCCGACGTGCAGGACGAGCTGGCGCTCGGCGTCGAGCGCACGGCGAAGAACACCGGGATGTTGTTCAACATCGCGCTCAACTACGGCGGACGCGCCGAAATCGTCGATGCCGCGCGCAAGGCGATCGCGGCCGGTCTCGACCCTGCCGACCTCGACGAACGCCGCTTCGGCGAGTTCCTCTACACGGCGGGGCAGCCGGATCCGGATCTGCTGATTCGGACGAGCGGCGAGATGCGCGTGAGCCCTTTCCTGCTGTGGCAGATCGCGTACGCGGAGATCTGGGTCACCGACACCCTGTGGCCGGACTTCCGCTGCCGCCACCTGCTCGAAGCCGTCCTCGCGTATCAGAAGCGCGATCGCCGGTACGGCGGCATCACCGCCGGCGCGGTGAAGACCGCCGCGCTCAGCGCCTCCAAGTGACCCGCGTCCTCAGCGGCGCCGCGCTCGTCGCCATTGCCGTCGCCATCGTCTGGTTCGCGCCGCCGCTCGCGTTCTTCCTGGCGGCAGAGGCGCTGCTGGTGCTCGCGCTCGTCGAATACGTGCCGCTGGCCGCGGCGCACGGCGTCGAGATCCCCGCGGCGGCGGGCGTGGCCGTCCTGATGGTCAGCGCGACGTTTTCGCGCGTGGCCTTTGGCGGGGCCATCTGGATGTCGCTCGACGCCGTCCTGCTGTCGGTGACGATTGCGCTCAGCGCGCTGGCGCTGCCGCTGTGGCGCGGCGGCACGGCGGGAGAGAAAACCGCGCTGCCGCTCGTGGGCGCGTCGCTGTTCCCGATTCTCTACCTCGGCCTGCCGGTCGGCGCCCTCATCGCGATTCGTGAAACCCGCGGCGCCGCAGGCCTGTTCCTGCTGATGCTGACGGTGATGGTGAGCGACACGGCGCAGTACTACACGGGCCGGCTGTTCGGGCGCACGCTGCTCGCGCCTGCCATCAGCCCGAAGAAGACGGTCGAAGGTGCCGCCGGCGGGTTTGTGTTCGGCACGATCGTGCTCGCGGTCGTCGGCCGGTGGTGGCTGCCGGGCGTCCCGCTGGCGCTCCGCGTGCCGCTCGGCGCGGCCGTCGTCGCTCTCGGGATTGCGGGCGACCTGTTCGAGTCGATGCTCAAGCGCAGCGCCGGCGTGAAGGACAGCTCGGCGCTCATCCCGGGACACGGCGGCGTGCTCGATCGCATCGACGCGCTCCTGTTCGCCGCGCCGATCTACTACGTGGTCCTGAAGTACGTATGAAGCGCATCGCCATCCTCGGCTCCACCGGCTCCATCGGCACGAGCGCCCTCGCGGTCGTCGATGCGCACGCCGATCGCCTGACGGTCGTCGGTCTGGCGGCGGGCGAGAACGTGGATCTGTTCGCCGCGCAGCTCGCGAAGTACCGCCCGCGCGTCGCCTCGATGGCCTCGGGGGCCGCGCTCGATCGGCTGCGGCAGATCGGATCGGGGGACGCCGCCATCGCCGGCACGGGACGTGACGGCCTGATCGCCGTCGCCACGGCGCCCGAGGCGGACGTCGTCCTGTGCGCCTCGTCGGGCACCGAGGCGCTCGAAGCGGTGGTCGCCGCGATCGAGCATGGAAAGACGATTGCGCTCGCGAACAAGGAAGTGCTCGTGATGGCCGGCGGCATCGTGATGGACGCGGCGCGCCGGCACGGCGTGGCGCTGCTGCCGGTGGACAGCGAACACAACGCCATTCACCAGTGCCTCCACGGTCGCGACGCGTCGGACATCCGGCGTCTCGTGCTCACGGCGTCGGGCGGACCGTTCCGCGGCCGATCGGCGTCTGAGCTTCAGGACGTGACCGCCGCGCAGGCGCTGCAGCATCCGACCTGGCGCATGGGCCGCAAGATCACGATCGACTCGGCGACGCTGATGAACAAAGGACTCGAGGTCATCGAGGCGCACTGGCTGTTCGGCGTCCGCGCCGATCAGATCGACGTCCTCGTGCATCCGCAGTCGGTAGTGCACTCGATGGTCGAACTGGTGGACGGGTCGGTGATTGCACAGCTGGGCGTGACGGACATGCGGCTGCCGATTCAGTACGCCTTCTCGTATCCCGAGCGCTGGAGCGCGCCGCTGCCGCCGCTCGATCTGGTGCGGGCCGGCCGCCTCGACTTCGACGTGCCCGATCGCGAGGCGTTTCCGTGCCTTGCGCTGGCGTATCGCGCGCTCGAGGCGGAGCGGAGCCTGCCGGTCGTGCTGAACGCGGCGAACGAGATCGCGGTCGGGCGCTTCCTCGACGGGCGTCTCGGGTTCCCGCATATCGCGCGTGTCATCGAGCAGACGATGCGCGCGCACCGGCCCGCCGAGGTCGCGACGCTCGAGGCCGTGCGCGCCGTTGACGGATGGGCGCGGGAGCAGGCGCTCGAAATCGCGCGCGGGGTAGAATTGAAAGTCTGAGGCTGCTGTCGTGACTGCCCTTATCTACGTGGCGTCGTTCGCGTTCGTGCTGGGCGTGCTCGTCTTCGTCCACGAGCTCGGGCATTTCCTGGCCGCCAAGCGCGTCGGCATCCGCGTGCTGAAGTTTCAGCTCGGCTTCAACCCGACGATCGTCAGCTTCACGCGCGGCGACACCGAATACGGCATCGGCGCGCTCCCGCTCGGCGGCTACGTCAAGATGGCCGGCGAGGTGACGGAGGACGGCCCGACGGGCGACCCGGCCGAATTCCTGTCCAAGTCGCGGTGGGAGCGGTTCCAGGTGCTCGTCATGGGCCCGGTGATGAACCTGCTGCTCGCGTTCTTCCTCGCCGCCGTCGTCCTCTATCAGGGCGCCGAGGTCGAGAGTTACAACGATCAGCCGGTCGTCGTCGGCGTCGTCAAGACCGATTCGCCCGCGGCCCGCGCGGGCATCCAGTCGGGCGATCGCATCGTCACCGTGGCGGGCCACCGCGTGGACACGTGGGAAGACTTCTTCGTCACCATCGGCACGCGGGCCGGGCGCGAGGTGCCGATCGGGGTGCTGCACAACGGGCTCGAGGAAACCAGGTCGGTGACGCCCGTCGCCAACGACAAGTCGCAGTTCGAGATCGGCGACATCGGCGTGCTGCCGAAGGTCCATCCGCACCTGGTGGCGATCAGCGACGGCGAACCGGGCGGCAAGGCCGGTCTGAAGCCGGGCGACGTCATTACCGGGGCGAACGGCGAGCCGATCACGTTCGACGCGGAGTTCAGGGACGTTATCCGGAAGAATCCGAATACGCCGGTGACACTCTCGATTTTGCGCGCCGGCATGCCGATGACGATCGTCGTCACGCCGCGGCTGAACGGGAAGATCGGCTATCTCGGCGTGACGCCGGTGGACGACACGAAGACGATCAAACCGTCGGTGCTCGGCGCGTTCAAGCTGAGCGCGCAGAAGAACGTGGCGATGTCGGCGATGATCGGGCAGACCGTGTGGGGGCTGATCACGCGTCAGCTCTCGCCGAAACAGCTGATGGGGCCGATCGCGATCGCGCAGGTGTCAGGCGAGTCGGCGCAGCTCGGGTGGATTGCGCTCGCGAGCTTGATGGTCAGCCTGAGCCTCAACCTCGGTCTGCTGAACCTGCTGCCGATCCCGATGCTCGACGGCGGCCACATCTTCATCATCGCGCTCGAGGGCCTCGCGCGCCGCGACTTCAGCGCCCGCGTGAAGGAGAAGATGCTGCTCGCCGGCTTCGTCGTCCTGATGATGCTGATGGTGACGGTGATCTACAACGACCTCGCGCGCCTGTCGTTCTTCCAGTACCTGAATCCCTGGAAATAGCGGACTCCGAAGAATCGAATCAGCGGATGTCCCGCATCGCCGCCCTCGCGGCCGCGATCGTCTTCTCGACGTCCTTCGCCGTGTGCGCCGCGGACAGAAACCACGCCTCGAACTGCGACGGCGGCGAATAGACGCCTCGCGCGAGCATCCCTCTGAAGAACGCCGCGTACTGCGCCGTGTTCGCGCTCGTGGCGCTGGCGTAATCG
>CAZOIK010000072.1:0-17924 GCA_964579765.1 uncultured Bifidobacteriaceae bacterium | reverse complement strand
GCGTCCTGCAGTTTGAGCTGCGCCTGCAGCGCGGCCGAGGACGCGACGGGCCCGGGCGGCGGGCCGCCGGCTTCCAGCCAGGCCCCCGTGCTGTCGTAGGCGAGCTGTGCCTTGTTCCGCACGAGCGCGCGATAGACCTGCTCCGAGTGCACGGTTCCGTCGCCGGACACGGCGAAGTCGATGACGAGCGCGAGCCGGTCCTGCGCTTCGAGCAGCGACGTCACGCCGGTGGACAGCGCCTCGGGCAGCATTGGAAACACGCTGACGCCGGCATAGACGGTGGTCGTTTCAGTCGAGGCATGCGCGTCGATCGGCGAATGCGCCGGCACGAAGGCGTCCACGTCGGCGATCGCGATCAGGACGCGCACGTCGCCGCCGGGCAGGCGCTCGGCGCACTCGACCTGGTCGAGATCCCTCGACGTGTCGTTGTCGATCGAGCTCCAGAGGAGCGCGCGCAGATCGCGAACGCCGTCGCCGGGTGCGGCGGGCGGGCGCGCCGCGAGCGCGTCGAGCTGGCGCATAACCTCAGGAGGGAAATCGGGCTCAAAACCGTGTTCGCGCATCGCGCGCAGCGCGGCGTCCTGCAGAAACCGGCGGGCCGACGATCCGTTCACGCTAGGCGCGACCGGAGAACTCGCGCGTCTCCGTGTGGACCTTCACCCGGTCGCCCTCCTTGACGAAGAGCGGGACGCGGATCTCGAGCCCGGTCTGCAGCCGCGCGTTCTTTGTCGTCCCGCCGCTGGCGGTGTCGCCGCGCACACCTGGTTCGGTTGACGTGACGACCATCTCGACGAGCGGCGGAAACTGCAGCCCGATCGGGTTCCCGTTGTACTTCTGCACCTGGACGATCAGGTTGTCTACGAGCAGATCGCGGCCGTCACCGACCCTGTCGGCGCCGAGGGTCAGCGTCTCGAAGCTCTCCTGGTCCATGAAGTGAAAGCCGTCGCTGTCGGCGTACATGAACGAGGCGTCGATGGTGTCGAGATCCGGCTCGGCGAACTTCTCGCCCGCCTTGAACGTCCTGTCGAAAACGGCGCGCGTGAGCAGGTTGCGCATCTTGAGGCGGACCAGAGTCTGACCGCCGCGCGCCGTCGGCTTGGAGATCTCGACGTCGAGGCAGTGGTAGGGTGCGCCTTCGAACTCGAAATACATCTTTCGTTTAATGTCGATTGCCTCGATGAGTCCCGCCATGCGTGATCGATTCTAGTCCATCGCTTCGAACAGCCCGAACATCGCGCCGCGCGCGGGGAAAACCGCGCCGCGAGCGAGCAGAGACGGATCGCGAGCGCGCAACCATCGGCTGCGAGGGCGCGAACATGGATTGCGTGCACGAAACATTGCGGTGCGCGTGGAGCACGGACCCTGTTTGGCCGCAGGAGCCTAACGGTCGTCCGCGGGACTTCGACCGGGCCGCGTCAGCGCGAAGTACAATCCCGTATGCCAAAACTGACTGTGGAAGGGTTCGGCACGGTCGATGTGCCGGGGGGCAAGCGACTCGTGCTCGCGATCGAGCAGGACGCGCACGTAGACGTCCTGCATGCCTGCGGCGGCAACGCGAGGTGCACGACCTGCCGTGTCGAATTCGTGTCTGGCGAGCCCTCGAAGATGACGGCCGCCGAGAAAAACGTCCTCGCAGCGAAAGGCGTCAGCGGGGTCCGTCTCTCGTGTCAGATGACGTGCGACGGCGACATGACCATCCGCGCAATCAGCCGTCTCGAAGGCTCCGGACGGCCCAACGCCGGCCCGACGCCCGACGCCAGCATTCAACCGCCGCCACAGTGGGTGTGATCAGCGTGTGTGGCGGGCGATGAACGACTGCACCGCGGCCTGGTCGGTCGCGGTGAAGAACATGCCCGCGCGATAGCGGATCGGTTTGCCCGGACTGGTCGGCTCGAGCCGCGCCCACACGATGCGGCCGCGACACAGGACGGGCGACTCCGACGACGGCAGCAGCATCTTCACGGTCTTGGCCGGCTTGAGCGCCGAACACGACAGCACCTGGGCGCCCGTGACCGACAAGTCAACCAGCAGCGCGGCTTCGCCGTCGATCTGCACGCCGAGTGCGTTTGAGAACGCCTGCCGATCCGTCTTCCTGATGGGCCCGTCCGCCGCCGGCGGGCGTACTGCGGTCTTCTTCGTCGTCGCCGGAGCGGCCGGTGCCGCCGCCGGCGGCTTGGCCTGCGTGGCTTCGGCGAGCGCCTGACGCGCCGTCTCGAGCTCATCGCGCAGCTTCGCCATGTCGCGGTCGCGTTCGCGGACGATGTCGTCGCGCTCGTGGACGAGCGTGTCGCGCTGCAGGATCAGCGCGTCGTGCGTCCGCACGAAATCGGCGCGTTCCTCGAGCAGCCGATCGCGATCAGACACAGCGCGGTCGCGTTCGGCGGCGAGCGAATCGTGTTGTCCCATCACCCGATCGCGTTCGCCTGCCAGCGCGTCGTGTTCGGCCGTCGCGCGGTCCCGTTCAGCGACGGCCGCATCACGTTCGGCCATGAGGCGGTCGCGTTCCGCTTTGCGATCATCGTGATTCTGGGTGGCGGCCTTTCGTTCAAGCGCCAGCGCGTTGCGTTCGATGACGAGGGCGTCCCGCTCGGCGACGAGGGCGCCGTGTTCGGCACGCAGCGCGTCCCGTTGGGCGACGAGCGTCGCGCGTTCCGCGAGCAGCGTGTCGCGTTCTGCGCCAATGGACTGGACGCTCGCCGCGAGACGCTCGCGCTCGGCGGAGAGGGCGTCGCCACGGCCGGCGAGGGCGTCGCGCTCGCGGATCGCCGCCTCCGCGCGCGCCGTCGCCGACGCGACGCCGTCCGCCGCGTGCGCCGCGGCGCGCGTCTGCTCCTCGACGCGACGTTGCAGTTGCTCGACGGTGGCGGTGAGCACGGCGATCTCGCGGCGGCTGGCGGCCTCGAGATCCTGTCGTGCGGCGGTTGCCGCCGCGAGCTGTTCTTTGAGTTCGGCGATTTCGGCGCGCAGGACGGCAGACCGCGCCAGCTCCCCGTCGAGCATCGCGTGCGCCTGCTGGGCGTCGGCCATGGCCGTCGCAAGCAGCGTCTCTCCCCGCCGTTGTGCAGTGACGACCGCGTCGCGCGCGGCGGCGTCGGCTTCTTCGCCGGCCGTGCGCGCCAGAGCGAGCACCAGCGTTTCGAGTGCAGCGGAGTCAGGGGCTGCGAGGCCGGCCTCGAGGGCCTGCAGCCGCTCGTCGAAGGTGCGCCGCCAGAGGATGAGCTCGTCGGTCAACGCCGGCTGAACTGCAAGCCGAACGCCAGCCGCGACGACACATGCAGCGCGGCGTCAGCCTCGCCGGCCACGGATGACACGGGCGGGTTCTGTAATTGCGCCTGCGAATCTGTTCGCTCCCTAGGCGGCGCGCGCCGGATCTGCGCGTCCGATCCCGCGGCCCTGCTCTTGCAGTTTTGGCCGGGCCGAAGTCATGCCGCCTGCGCCGTCTGTCATCCTCGCCGCGACAACGCTCGCCGACTGGGCGCGCGAGCGACGGGCCCTCTGGGACGGGGAATTCGTTCCAGGGGTTTTTCGGGTTCCAGAGGTTCCAGAGGTTCCACGGGTTCCGGCGATTCCAGAGCTTCCGCAGGTACTCACCGTTCCAGAGGTGCTCGAGACTTCGCCCGTCCTCGAAGTCTGCGAGGATGCGCCGATGCCCGTGGCGCGGCCCGACAGGGATCGCGATGCGGCATGGCGGCATTGGATCGACATCGTGCTGCGGGCGGTGCAGGTCGCCGGCGATGCGACGGCTTCGGCGCTCGAACGCAGCGGGGCCGTGCGCGACGCGGCCATCCGATGGCTGATGCGCGGCGCCGCGCTCGCCTCGACGATGTCGGTGCTGATGGTGGTCGGACTGCATCGTGGCGGCCTCACCGCACGGTGGGATCGTGTGGCCGCGATGGTGATGGCGGCGGCGAACCGTCCCGAAGATCAGCCGGCGCCGGCGCAGCCGCTGCCGAGCGGATCCGGCCGCCTCCTCGTCACCTGCTCGAACGGCGCCGCCCAGGTGCTCGTTGACGGCACGCCGCACGGCATGGCGCCCGTCACGATCGACCTGCCGGACGGACCGCACCGCGTGCTCCTGCGCAGCGAGAAAGGATCCGTCGAGCGCGTGGTGCGCGTTCAGGCGGGCGAGCCGGTCGAGGTCAGCGAGGCGATATTTCCGGGCTGGCTCGCCGTCATCTCGCCGATCGAGCTGACGCTGAGCGAGAATTCCCGGGCGCTCAAGCGCGACGAGCGTGGGTGGGCCATCCTCGCCCCGGGACCGCACGACGTCCATCTCGACAACGCATCGCTCGGCGTCCACGAGACCCGCCACGTCGTCGTGACGCCCGGCGACACGACGCGAATCTCGCTGGCGCCAGACGCGTCCACGATCAGCCTCACGACCAACGAGCCCGCCGACGTGTGGATTGACGGCACCGCGTTCGGACAGACGCCGCTCGTCGATCAGCCGATCGCCCTCGGCGTGCACGACATCCGGGTGCGTGGTGCGGCGCACGAGCGATGGCTGCGCGTGCGGGCCACCGTGCAGCCGGTCGTCGTCAACGTCGATCTGACGCTTCCCTGAGCGAGTCCGGACGGGACCCGCTCGCGAGTTTGCACGGCTGCCGACACCGTCGATAATGACGGCCATGCTGCACGCGACTCGCGCGTCGCGCTACCGCGCCGCGGCGGGCGCTCTGCTGTGCGCCGTGTCTGCGGCCGTGTCGGCCTGCCGTTCGCAGGCACCCACTCCTCCGGCGCATCTGCTCGAGCGGTCGCATGTCACTATGGGGACGGAACTGCGCGTCTCGATCTGGACGGCAGACGACGCGCGGGCGGGAACGGCGGCCGACGCCGTGTTCCGCGAGTTCGATCGCCTCGACGCGCTGATGAGCGTGTGGAAGCCAGGAAGCGACGTCCTGCGCGTCAACGAGGCGGCCGGCCAGCGGGCGGTCGCCGTTTCCGCCGAGACGCGCGAAGTGTTGCACATCGCCAATCACGTGAGCGACCTCACGAACGGCACGTTCGACGTCACATTCGGCGCGCTCTCCGGGCTCTGGAAGTTCGACTACCAGGACAAGGACAACTCCATCCCCGATCCGGCGGAGATCGCGAAGCGACTGCCGCTCATCAACTACCACGACGTCGAGATCGACGACGGAGCCGCGACGGTGAAGCTGAGGCGCGCGGGGATGCGAATCAATCTCGGCGGGATCGGCAAGGGCTACGCCGTCGATCGTGCCGTGGACATCCTGCGCCGAAGCGGGCTGCGTGACTTCATGATCCAGGCCGGCGGCGACATGTACGTGGCGGGCGCTCGCGGCGGCCGACCGTGGCGGCTCGGCATCCGCGATCCCCGCGGCACGCCCGACCGGATTTTCGCCGCGCTCGACCTGACCGACGCGACGTTCAGCACGTCAGGGGACTACGAGCGGTTCTTCGTCAAGAACGGCCGGCGCTATCATCACATCATCGATCTCCGCGTGGGGGAACCCGCGCGCCTGTGCCGCAGCGTCACGCTCGTAACCGACCGCGCGGTCATGGCTGATGCGCTTGCCAAAGGCGTGTTCATCCTGGGGCCCGACGCGGGCATGGCGCTCATCGAGCGCACGCCCGGGGTGCAGGGCGTGATCGTCAGCGCGAAGAACGAAGTGTCGATATCATCCGGGCTGCGGGGACGCCTGCTGCTGCTCGCGCCGCCGACCGACGCCCCATGATCGCCGCGGAGACCACCGTGAGGAGACCACCTTCGATGAGAACAGCGTTGACGATGATCCTGCTGCTCGCACTGGCCCCGGGCGCACGCGCGCAAACGACCGACAACAACCCGCTCGCCGCCATCAAGTCGCTGAAATGCCGCTTCTCGATCTACACGTCGGGATCATGGACGAAGGCGCTCGAGCCGCAGGCGCAGGTGCGCCAGCCTGAGACGCTGATGCTCGACGTGGACGAAATCGACACCGACAGCGGCAGCGCGCGCGTGACAGGTACCGCCGGGCCCGCCGACGTGACGGCGCTGCTGACGATCAGCAGCCTTCATTTCATGGAACGCAGCGTCACCGGCACGCTGAACATCACGACCGTGTTCGCGAGCGATCCCGGGGCGAAGACCTTTCGCGCCGTCTACACGCGTCACGACTATCTGCCGATGAACCTGCCCGGATTTCAATCCGAGCCGTCCGTCTCGCAGCACTACGGCGTCTGCGACGCGGTCAAGTGAGCGGGCTCGGCGTCTCCGCCGAAGGCGTCCAGCAGCACGGGCAGCATCGCGTGCATCTTGGACAGATCGGGCCGCGCGGGCGTGAGGCCGCGGCGGAATCCCTTCGCGACCAGCGCGTCCAGCACGTCGCGGCGGCTCGCGATCACGTGGACCGGCACGTCCCACGGCGCGCCCTCGCCACTGACAAGCGCCGGCGGCTGATGATCGCCGAGAAGAATCATCACGACGTCGCGGCTGGCGTTCTTGCGTAGATACCCCGACAGCGTCGCGTACGTGTATGCGATGGCATCGACGTAGCTCGGGCCCAGGTTGAGCCAGTCGGGCTCCTGCTCGAACGCGCGATCGAGATCGCGCTGGTCGAATGGATCGTCGGTGAGCACGCGCGTCCAGTCGGGCTGATATGGCGGCGTTGGACGGAACGGCGTGTGCGTGCTGATGGTGGGGAAAAACATGAACAGCGGCGGACGCGACGGCTTGTCCGCTTCGAGCGCGTCGAACTTCGCCAGCGCGACCTGGTCGGGGATGTCGAACCACCCGAACTCCGGACCTTGATAGTCGAGCCGCTCGCCGCCGTAGATCTCGTCGAATTTGTAGAAGCTGCCTTCCGGCCAGGCCTGCCAGAGCCCCGGCATCAGCGCCACCGTGCGATACCCGCGATGCCTGAAGTTGGTGACGATGGTCTCGCGCTGCTGGGCCATGAGCATCGCGTTGACGTCAGGCGTGCGGACTTCGATGCCGGACATCAGGCTGATGTGTGCGAGCCACGAGTTGCCGCCGAAGGTCGGCGACTCGACAAACGCCGAGACGACGTCGCGGCCTGTGTCGCGAATCGCTTGTTCGAACGCCGTGCGCGCCGGCGCCAACCCGCTCGCGAACGCCGGGCGATCGAACGTCACCGCACCGTACGACTCGAGGAAGATCAAATAGACGTCGGCGCCGCGCACGCCGGTCAGCGTGGACGTCATCGGCGGGCTCGGCGGCACCCGTGTGGTTCCCGTCAGCGCGCGCAGCGTGACGTCGAGCTGGCGAACGTAGGTCAGCGTCACTGGACGCGAGAACGACAGGAAGGAGAGCGGCACGAAGGCGTAGTCTTCGCCGGCCGTCGCGACCGTCTGCACCGTGAACACCGCCAGCGCTGCCGCGGCGACCGTCGCAAGGACGATCCGATCGCGGCGGTCGGCGGCGCCCGCGGCGAGGCGGCCAATCGCCCAGCGCAGCACGACATACAGCACGCTGAAGACGATTGCGAGCGCCGCCGCGACGCCGAGCACCAGCCAGACGTGCGCGGCTTTGGCCAGCAGCGAGACGACGTCTGGAATGAAGCGCGCGTCCCAGTAGAGGTTGATCTCGCGCCCGAACAGCGCCGTCGTGGTCACGTCGGCGTACCGGCCGAGGACGAGGACGATCCAGGCGACGGTCGTCGTCCGCACGGCCGGCGACGAGATGGGACGGCGGCGACTCGCAACGACGAGCAGGACGATGAATGCCGCGAGCTCAGCAGACAGCTCGCCGCGCCAGCTGATGGCGGGCGTCGGCCAGACGTTGTGAAACGTCAGCGAGATGTCGAGCAGCAGCAGGGCCGCGACGAGGGCAAGCACATGCCGCACGCGAGGGCTCATACGGCCACTTCCTCTCGCCGCTCGAGCGCCTGGCGCTGGCACACCAGCCACCGTGTGTCCACGACAAACGAAACGATGAGCAGCCCGAGTGCCGCAGCGGCGACGGCCGCGCTCAGCGGCCACGTGACGAAGGGCTCGACCACGGCAATGAGCGCGACGACCTGCACGACGCAGATGGTCTGACGTCTGCGGCTCGGCTTGAGCGGCTGCGCCATCCAGGGCGCGATCCAGCCGACGACGACGAAGGCGTAGCGCAGCAACCCGGAGAGGAGCACCCACGCCCCGGCCTTGCCGTCCCTCCACGCGAGGATCGACAGCGCGAGGATCAGCAGCGCGTCGGTTTCCATGTCGAACCGCGCGCCAAAGGCGCTGGCGTTTCGGTGCCGCCGCGCGAGCCAGCCGTCCACCCCGTCCATCAGCGTCACGGCGGTCGCCATGGCGGCAGCGGCTGCGGTCACGATAGGATCGCGCGGCTCGCCGATCGCGGCCGCCACGACTGACACGAACGCCGCCCTTGCCATCGTGACCTGGTTCGCGTAGCCGAAGACGGCGAACGGATGACTCGCCGTCGAGATGCGCGCCACGACCACTGCGACGACCAGCGCGCAGCACGCGGCCGCCTTCAGCGGAAACCACGCGTCCACTGGAAAGACGACGGGCGCCGCGGCCCCGAGGCCGGCGACGACCGCAACGGCCGCGAACCCTGTCGCAGCCGCTCGCGCGCGAATGCTGTGCGGCATGCCAGAATGTTACTCGTGATTGCGGACGCCGACGAAGCCCGTGCCTTCTGGATCGCCGCGCCGGGGCGTGGCGAGATTCGTCGCGAGCTCCTGCCGCCGGCCACGTCCGGCGACGTGCTCATCCGTACGAACTACAGCGGCGTCAGCCGGGGCACCGAGTCGATTGTCTTCCAGGGCCGTGTGCCGCCGGGCGAGTACGCACGCATGCGTGCGCCGTTTCAGGCCGGCGAGTTCCCGGCGCCGGTGAAGTACGGATACGCGAGCGTCGGCGAAATCGAGCGCGGCCCGGCGTCGCTGCTGGGACGTTCCGCCTTCGTGCTGTATCCGCATCAGACACGCTACGTGGTGCCGGCCGAAGCCGTGCACGTGCTGCCCGAGGGCGTACCGCCCTCGCGCGCCGTGCTGGCGGCGAATCTGGAGACTGCGATCAACGGCGTCTGGGACGCGGGCGTCAAGCCGGGCGACCGGGTGGTCGTGATCGGCGCGGGCGCCGTCGGCTGCCTGGCGGCGTGGCTCGCCGGCCGCATACCGGGATGTGACGTCCAACTCGTGGACGTCAACCCGCATCGCGCCGGCATCGCACGTGCGCTCGGCGTAGGGTTCTCCGGTCCGATGGTCGCCTCCGCCGACGCGGACGTCGTCATCCACGCGAGCGGATCGGCGGACGGACTCGCGCTCGCGCTGCTGGTGGCCGGGTTCGAGGCGACGATCGTCGAGCTGAGCTGGTATGGCGACGCTGCGATTTCGGTCGCGCTCGGCGGTGGGTTTCATGCCCGCCGGCTGACGCTCAAATCCTCGCAAGTGGGGCACGTCGCGACCGTGCAGCGGCCGCGCTGGGACACGCGGCGGCGCATGGCGCTGGCGCTCTCGCTGCTCGCGCACGACGAGCTCGACGCGCTCATCACCGGCGAAAGCGCGTTCGACGAGCTGCCGTCGGTCATGGCGACGCTGGCGACGTCACCAGGCGACGCGATCTGTCACCGGATCACATATGACGGCTCTGAAAGCGCCGCCCTACGACAGAGGATTCGGCGGGCCTGAAACGCCGCCTACGCAGTGAACAATGTACGTGGGGCGGCTCTTTCAAGGCCGCCGGAAAGATGTCGATGTACAGCGTCAGAGTCCGCGACCATTTCATGATTGCTCACAGCTTCCGCGGCGCCGTGTTCGGCCCGGCGCAGAGGCTGCACGGCGCGACGTACGTCGTGGACGTCGAGTTTCGCAGCCCGGCGCTCGACGACAACGGCATCGTCGTTGACATCGGCCTGGCGACCGAGGCCGTACACAAGATTCTGGGCGAGCTCAACTACCGCAATCTGGACGACGAATCGGCCTTCGCGGGCCGGAACACGACGACCGAAGTACTCGCGAGGACAGTGTTCGATCGCGTGGCGGCGGCAATCGGCCGCGGCGATCTCGGCGCGGATGGACGGAAGGTCGAAAGCCTGCGCGTGACGCTCAATGAATCGCACGTCGCGTCGGCGTCATACGAGGCGCGGCTGTAGTTGATTGCCTTTGTCGTCCCCGGCCGGCTGAATCAGTTGACCGGCGGCTACATCTACGATCGCCGCATCGTGCAGGGGCTGCGGCAGCTCGGGCATCGGGTGATCGTCAAAGAGACGTCGGCGCGCCGTGCGGCGCGCGCCTTGGCCGCGATTCCTGACGGCGCCGTCGTCATCCTCGATGGACTGCTGGGCGGCGTGATCCCGCGGGAGGTGGAGCGCGAGGCCGCGCGGCTGCGGTTCGTCGCGCTGGTGCACCATCCGCTCGCCCATGAGACGGGTGTGTCGAAGCGCGACGCCGTCACGCTCCGCGCGAACGAGACGAGGACGCTGGCGTGCGCCGCCAGCGTCGTCGTGACGAGCCCCGCGACCGCGAGGCTGCTCGCAGATCGATACCACGTGGCTCCGCGACGGATTGTGTGTATCGAACCCGGTACGGATCGAATGCGTCTCGCGTCCGGCTTCCATCGCAACGCGCTGTTGTGTGTGGCGACGCTCACGCCGCGCAAGGGCCACGTGACGCTCGTCCGCGCACTGGCGCGGATCGCGCATCTCGAGTGGCATCTGACCTGCGTCGGCAGCCTGCGTCGCGATCGCGGGACAGTCAGGCGCGTGCGTGCGGCGATCCTGGCGCACGGCCTTCGATCGCGAATCACCCTGCTCAACGAGACGTCCAGTCGCGCGCGACTGATGCGCCACTACGAGCAGGCCGACGTGTTCGTGCTTGCGACGGAATACGAAGGGTACGGGATGGCGGTCGCCGAGGCCGTCGCGAGCGGGCTGCCGGTCGTCAGTACCCCGACCGGCGCGATTCCACGGCTGGTCGGGCGCGGCGACGGGGGGATCCTCGTGCCGCCGCGCGACGACATCGCGCTCGCGCGTGCGCTTTCGCGCATACTGGCCGATCGGCGAACACTCGGCCGGTTCACCGCGGGCGCGCGCCGGCGTCGTCGCCGGCTTCCGACCTGGACCGCGGCCGTCCGCCGCTTCGCCGCAGTTGTCCGGCAGGTCAGCGCGACGTGAGCGGCTTCAGCGCCGAGTGGCTCGCGCTGCGGGAGCCGGCGGATGCCGCGGCACGTTCGAGCGCGCTCGTGGCGTGGCTCGTCGAAGCAAGTGCAGGCAGGACGCGTCATGGCCGCCTGATCGATCTTGGGGGTGGAACGGGCGCCAACATCCGGTATCTGTCGCCCCGGCTTCCGGCCCCGCAGACGTGGACGCTTGTTGACCACGATCCCGTCCTGTTGTCTCTGGCGCCCGCCGGGGTGACGGCGGTCTGTGCCGACTTGAACGCCGTCGTGGAGGACGAGGCGATCTTCCGCGGCAGTGCGCTTGTCACGGCATCGGCGCTGCTCGACCTCGTCTCAGAGCATTGGCTGGCGACACTGGTCGAGCGTTGTCGTGAGAACCGCGCCGCCGTGCTGTTCGCGCTGAGCTATGACGGCGGCATCGCGTGCACGCCGACCGATCCCGATGACGAGCTCGTTCGGCGCCTCGTGAACGAGCATCAGCACCGCGACAAGGGGCTGGGTCGCGCGTTGGGGCCAGATGCCTCGTCACGTGCGGTCGCGCTGCTGCGCGCTGCCGGCTACGACGTGGTGACGGCACGAAGCGACTGGGCGCTCGGCGACGACGTGCGCGAGCTTCAGCGACAGCTCGTTGACGGATGGGCGGACGCCGCCACAGAAACCGCTCCGGATCGACGGGGCATGCTCGACGCGTGGCGATCGCGGCGCCGTGCGCACTGCGATGCCGGCCGATCGCAGATGGTCGTCGGCCACGTCGATGTCGCGGGAGTGTTGGACGCCGGGCCTGAAAGGCCCGGCCCACGTACATAGGGCGGCCCTTTCAAGGGCGCCGCGCTCAGCCCCGCCGCGCGTACACGTCGCCCGATCGCTGCTGCGCCTGCGGTCCGCGGAGCGTGTCGAGCAGCGCCGGTCCTTTGAGCCAGTTCCCGCTCGCCAGCGCGTACGACTCGCCGGGCGACCAGTTGTAGACGTACTGACCGAGTGAGTGCAGGCGATCGACGCAGGCCGCGACGCGATCGACAGCGCGCGGCAGGTACTCGAACGCGAGCGCGGGCACCGGCTGGCTGAGACCTGCCAGTACCGCGGGCTCGCTGCCCTCGACGTCGATCTTGATGAACGCCGGCGTGCCGTGACGCTCGATCAGGGCGTCCACGGTCGTCACGTCGATCTCGATCCGCCGGTTCCACTGCACGGCGGCGAAGTCGTCGTCGGCGGCGCGGGCGACGCGCCAGTCGTCGGCGAGGCTCGTCACCGTGGGCGTACGTTCGCTGATCGACAGTACGGCGCGTCCGGGGCGGTCGCCAACGCCGCCTTCGACGATCGTCACGTCGCCCGATCGGCCGAACAGCAGCCGCAGGAGTCGCGCGAAGTCCGGCTGCGGCTCGAGGGCGACGACGCGGCAGCCGAGTGCGTGGAGGGCGCGGACGTGATTGCCTGCGTGCGCGCCGATGTCGAAGACGAGATCGCCGGCGCACACGAACTCGCGGTACAGGCGGCGCAGCCTGCGCTGTCGAAACGGAATCGCGTGATAGATCGCGAGCGATCGAGCGAGGCCGGCGGCGCGGTCGAACATGCTATAACTTAATCCCTTCATGCGCATTCGGGCCGCGGTCTTTCTCATCACGCTCTCCGGTCTCGTCTTCGAAATCGGGTTGACGCGGATTTACTCGGCGACCATCTGGTATCACTTCGCGTTTGTCGCGATCTCGATGGCGCTGCTCGGCTGGGGGCTCGGCGGCCTGGCCGTGCACATGCTGAAGCGCGCCTGGCCGGCGTCGCTCGAGAAGGCCGCGCTGTTCACGATGCTCTACGGGCTGACGATTCCCGCCTGCCTCTGGGTGCTCGTCGAGTTCCCGTTCGAGATGTCGCGGCTGCCGGTCTATTTCGTCACGCCGCTCGTGCCGTTCTTCCTCGGCGGGATGGCGCTGTCGATGATCTTCGACCTCTACCGCACCGGCGCGGGGTCGTTGTACTTCGCCGATCTGCTGGGCGCGTCGATCGGCGCCGTGTCGGTGACGCTTCTCCTTCAGTTGGTGGGCGGCGAGGCGTCGCTGCTGCTCGCGGCCGTGGCGCCGCTCGTGGGCTCGGCGCTGCTCGCGCGCAAGCTGCGCGTGCCGGCCGTCGCTCTCGCCGCCGTTGTGCTGGCGCTCGCTGTGAGCAACGGCCGCACGCAGCTCTTCCACGTCGTCCCCGGAACGATCAAGGCGATGCGGCGGCAGATGGACGAAAACCCGGGCTCGCACGTCGCCCAGAGCGGCTGGAACGCGTACTCGCGCATTGACGCCGTCGAAGGTGTCGCGCCGAAGTTCCTCGCGCGTCTCTACATCGACTCCGACGCCTGGACGAGCATCATGCCGTGGGACGGCAAGCTCGAGAGCGTGCACGAAATGCGCGACTCGTACCGCGCGCTGCCGTTTCATTTCAACCCTGGCGGCGAGACGCTGATCATCGGGCCAGGCGGCGGTCCCGACGTCGTGGCCGCGCTGGCGTCCGGCAGCCGCAAGGTGACGGCGGTCGAGATGAATCCGCTGATGATCCAGTTCGTGCGCCACTATGGCGCGCGTGCCGGCAGCCTCTACGACCGTCCGGACGTGGAGGTCGTGCAGAGCGAGGGCCGCAATTTCATCAGCCGCACGCATCGCCGGTTCGACACCATCTTTCTCGGGTTCGTTGATTCATGGGCGTCCGTCGCCTCGGGAGGCCTGTCGCTGTCGGAGAACTATCTCTACACGACACAGGCGTTCCGCGCGTACTACGACCACCTCAACGACAACGGCGTGCTCGTGATCCTTCGCTGGGACTCGGACATTCCGCGTCTGGTCTCCAATTCCGTCGCGCTGCTCGGTGCCGAGGGCGCGTCGCAGCGGATGGCCGCGCTGCTCGAAAAACGCGGCACCCGCGAGGATCCGCCGCAGATGCTGTTCATGCTGCGTAAGCGTCCGTTCACGCACGCCGAATCGGATCAGCTCGAGACGTGGAATCTCGCCAGGCCGCTCATCGTCCCCGGTTATCCAGTGCCTGAACCCTACACGGCACTCCTCAACGGCACGACGACGATGGAGAAGTGGGAGGCGGAATCGCCGACGCTCATCGGTCCCGTGTTCGACGACAGCCCGTTCTACTTCGCGATTGAGCGACCCTGGGGCATGCCGAAGCCGATTGCCCGAAGGCTGTTCGAGTGGCTGCTCGCGCCGAACCTGGTGCTGCTGGCCTTGTTCGCGGCGTTCGGCAAGCCGAAGCGCAAGCGCACGGCGCCGTACGCGGCGTCGGTCGTCTACTTTGCCTCTCTCGGCGTCGGGTTCATCAGCGTCGAGCTCGCGTTGCTGCAGAACCTGACGCTCCTGCTCGGACACCCGATCTTCACGCTGGCGATCCTGCTGTTCACGCTGCTGGCGGCCGGCGGCGTCGGCAGTGCCGTCAGCACGTTCGTGTCGCCGCGCGGCGCCTGTCTCGTCGCGGCGGCGCTCGGAGCGCTCGAAGCCGTCGCGCTGCCGCACGTCGTGCCGCTGCTCCTGCCGCTTCCGCTCGCCGCGCGCATCGCGATTGCGATGCTGCTCGTCGCGCCGCTCGGGTTCGTGATGGGCATGCCGTTCCCGCGCGGACTGCAGAGCACCGGCCGAGGCTCGCTGCCTGCGCCGCCGTTCTTCTGGGGTCTGAACGGCGTGATGTCCGTGATTGGATCCGTGACGACGGTGTTCGTCGCGATGACGTGGGGCTTCCAGGCCGCGATGCTGCTCGGATGTCTCGCTTATGTCCTGGCCGGACTCGCGTCTCGTACCGCGCTCGCTGCCGAAATGGACGCGAGCGCCGTACGAGTTCTGTGATCGCGGCTGTCAAAGTTGGGCACGACCGTGTCGTGCATGGACGTTCGTGCACCTTCGTACGACCCCATGTCGTGCGGCCTCGCTGGAATGCGTCTTGCCCGCGTAGGCCGTCAGTGGACACCACACCTCTCTCTCAAAAACGCGCCATGGACGGCGCGCTCTACTCGCTCGAATTTCCCGTGCAGTGCCCGCACTGCGAGCAGGAAATCCGGACGTTCAAAGTGTTCCGCCTCCTGCGCGCGCAGGTGTCGTTCACCTCGACGTTGCCGCGCAAGGGCTACGTGATCGTCTGCCCCGAATGCGAGCGGCCGATCTCGTCGGAGCTGTCCGGATTGATCTGATGGATCCGAAGGGCAAGGATCTGTCGGCCCTGCAGGCCTGGGCGGCCACTGAGAGCGCGGAGCTCGCCGCGCGATTCGTCGGCGTGGTCGGCGCCCAGACCGAGTCGCTGCGCGCGGAACTGCAGGAGACGCGCGCGTGGAACGAGGCGCTGCGCGCCGAGCTGCAGGAGGCGCGCGAACGGCTTGACGCCGCCGACGTCGAGCTGTCGCAGATGTCGGCGCAGTTCGAGCGGACGCTCGACGAGCTGCGCCACGAGCACGCGACGACGATCCGCGAGCAGGCGCTGTCGTGCATCACGCTGCCGCTCGACGAGCTGCTGACGGTCTTCAATGCGCTCGAGCGATCGACGACGCTCGCCGAGGCGCTGACGGCGCTCTTCGACGGGCTCGTGCGCGAGTTCTCGCGCGTGGCCTTGTTCGCGGTGCGCGGCGGACGGTTCGAGGGTGTGCAGCAGGCTGGCTTTGATTTCGACCAGGATATCTCGAAGGTCGTGATGCCGATGGCCTCCGAGTCGCTCCTCGGCCGGGCCGTCGCGTCGGGCCGCATTGAAGGGTCCCTCGCGGGCGTCGCCAGTGGCACGACCGGCATGCCGTTTGGCGGCGAGCCGGGCTGCGCCGTCGCGCTGCCCATCGCGATTCACGGCGCGGTGGTCGCAGTGATCTACGCCGACGACTCCGATCGTCTCGAGTTCGCGTCCACGGCCCCACAAGCGCTCGTGAAGTTCGCCGAGTTGCTGCTGATGCACGCTACGCTCGTGTTGTTCCGCATCTCCTCGGAACAGCGGGCGCTCCGCCGCGACCTGGCCTGACATACAATCGCCCGCATCATGAACGCTCTTTCTGCGGGCGGTGCCGCCGCCGCGTTGACGCTGCTCCTGTCGCCGGCCGCCACGGCACAGCCGCCGAAGGCGGCCGGTGGGTCGTCGTGCGATCGCCGCTGCCTGCTGCGGTTTCTCACGGATTACACCGAGGCGCTCACCGACAACGACGCGTCGCGCCTCACAGTCACGCCGAACGTCCGCGTGACGAGCAATGGCGTCGTGACGACGCTCGGCAAGGGCGAGATGTGGGGGCCGGGACGCCGGCTGCCATATCGGCAGGCGTTGGTTGATCCGCTCTCAGGTGCGGCGGTGTTTTACGGGGTCGTAGACAACGGCGGGCAGGATGCGTTCTACATCGTGCGCCTGAAAATCGAGCAGCGGAAGATCACTGAGGTCGAGGAGGTGTCGTACGCGAAGCCGGCGGGCGGCTTCGGCGCGGATCCGGCGTCGCTGACGCTGCCCGACCGGATCTTTGACACAGTGCTTCCGCCCGACGAGCGGGTGTCGCGCCAGCAACTGTTCGACATCGCGAACCAGTACTTCGACGCCGTCTCGCACAAGATCGACTATCACCTCGTGCCCTGGCATCCCGAGTGCCAGCGCGTCGAACTCGGCACGTTCACCGTCAACGCACCGCGCACCGCCGGAAGCTGCGGCGGCGAATTCCAGAAGGCGGATGTGAAGTGGAACGTCAGAAACCGGCGCTTCTACATCGCGGATGTCGATCGCGGCGTGGTGATGGCGATCGGCAACTTCATGACGCCGCCGGAGTACCCGAAGAACAACGGCTCGGTGGTCTTCGAGACCTTCAAAGTGCAGGACGGGCTCATCCGGCAGATCCACGCGTTCTTTCGCGGGAACGGGCAACTCCACTCGGGTTGGGGTGAGGGGGCGGGGTCGTAGAGCAGAGGGCACAGGGCAGATGGCAGAGGGCATGGTCGGGATTCCGAGGCTGACGCTCGCGCTCGAAGTGCTCGCCGAGGTCGGCCCGCCGTTGGAGATCGGCGAGGTCCCCGGCGGGCGTCGCAGAATCGTGCCGATCACCGGCGGCACGTTCAAAGGGCACGGTGAGATCGCAATCGAAGGCCGCGTCGTGCCTGGCGGTGCGGACACTCAGCTGGTCCGGGCGGACGGTCTAACCGAGGCTCACGCGCGCTACACACTCGAGACCAGCCGCGGCGGCCTGATTGGCGTGGTCAATCGGGGCGTGCGCCACGCTCCGGCGGACGTCATGACGAAGCTCCTCGCCGGCGAACGCGTCGATCCGTCTCTTGTCTACTTCAGAACAACGCCTGTTTTCGAAACCGCCGTCCCGGAACTGCAGATGCTGACGCGCTCGATCTTCGTTGGTACCGGGGAACGCTATCCGTCGGAGGTTCTGCTGCGCTTCTGGAGAATCGACTGACGACTGGAGATTGGCGACTACCACCGCACTCGCATATAGCCGCCGAGCGTCACGCCGAAGCTGTTGGTGAACGTGCCGAACTCCGACGTGCCCACGACCTTGAGCACGTCGCGCGGGTTGAAGTGGCTCGTCACGTTGAAGAACTGCAGGCCGAGATCCCACTGCTTGTTGAGGATGTCGAACGTCTTGAACGTCGTGATGTCGAGCGAGAAATACGCCGGAAAACGTTCGCTGTCCGGGCTGCCGACGCGGTGTCGGTAAACGTCGTAGATCGAGTACGGAAAGCCGGTGCGCCATTCGACGGCGGGTGAGACGACGATTTCGCGCGGGAACTGAAACGTCGCCCAGCTGCGCAGCCGGTGCGGCGTGTCGGCCGGCAGCGGCGCCAGCCCGCCGGGTTCGAAGACCGGCGCGTCGAGGTTGGTGATGAGCGTGCCGGAGTCGTTGA
>CAZOIK010000071.1:0-9410 GCA_964579765.1 uncultured Bifidobacteriaceae bacterium | reverse complement strand
CGCGCCGGAAGGCGAGGTCGCGCCGGAGAACACCGACTTCGCCTCGTCGGCCTCGCTGACCAAGCTGTTCAAGACCGGCGCGACGGCGACCGCCTCGGCGTCGGTGCAGCGGCAGTGGACCAACAGCTTCTTCACGCTGTTCGTCCCCGCCTACATCACGTCGCTCGGCGTGCAGGTGCGGCAGCCGCTGCTCCGCAACCGCGACGTCGATTCGGCGCGCACGCAGCTCAAGATCACCGCGCTCGATCGCCAGAAGACCGCCGCCCAGCTGCAGCAGCAAGTGCAGGACGTCGTCGCCGCCGTGGAGCGGGCGTACTGGACGCTCGTGGCCGCGCGGCGCGAAGTGGACGTGCGCGCCAACAGCGTGACGCTCGCCGAGCAGCAGCGCGCCGACACGCAGGCGCGCATCGACGCGCGGACGGCGGCGGCCCTCGACATCGCGCAGCCGACGGCGGAAGTCGAGCGGCGGCGCGGCGACTACTTCGCGGCGCAGGAGGCGGCCGCGCGAGCCGAGCGGACGCTGAAGCTGCTGATGACCGACGACCCGTCGGACCCGATCTGGAGCCAGACGCTCGTGCCGACCGACCCCGTCGCGACCGACATCAGGCGCGTGGACGTGCAGCGCGCGCTCGCCGACGCCGTGACCCGCCGGCCCGAGCTGCAGGCGCTTGCCGCGGACGTGTCGTCCACCGAGGCGCAGACGGCGCTCGCCAAGGACGCGCTGCGCACGCAGGTCGATGTCATCGCCGCGTTCACCGAGCGGGGCCTCGCCGGCACGCACAACCCGCAGACGGTGGCGTTTCCGGGCGTCATCACGCAGTTTCCGGACGTGCTCGCGGGCGCGCTCGGGACCTCGTATGCGGCGCTGTTCAACCAGCGGTTCCCCGACGCCTCGCTCGGCGTGTCGGTGGACGTGCCGCTCGGGCGCCGCGAGGCGAAGGGCGCCCTCGGCGCCGCGCGGGCCGAGCAGCGCCAGGCGGCGCTGCGGCTGGCCCAGGCGCGCGATCAGATCGCGGTTGACGTCCTCAACGCCGCGACCGCGCTCGACACGGCGGCGAGTCGCATCCAGGCCGCGCGGGCCGGGCTCGCGGCCGCCAACACCCAGCTGCAGGCCGAGCAGGATCGCTTCGGGGCGGGCACCAGCACGAACTTCCTCGTCCTCACGCGGCAGAACGATCTCGCGCTGGCGCAGCTGACCGAGATCAACGCGCTCGCGGACTACCAGCGCGCGCTGACCGACTTCGCGCGCGCGACCGGGACGCTGCTCACGGAACGGGGAATACAGATCAAGTAGTCCCCAGTCTCCAGTCCCCAGTCCCCAGTCTCCAGTCCCCAGTCCCCAGTCTCCAGTCCCCAGTCTCCAGTCCTTCAGTCGTCAGTCGCGAGACTCCTGACTGGCGACCGGGGACTGGAGACTGGGGACTGGAGACTGGAGACCGGAGACTACTCAATCACTTTGTAGATCCGTTCATCCAGCGGGCTGCCGAGGAACGGCTGGAGGTCGTCGCGGTACTTTCGTGTGGTCGCGGACATGGCGTGGTTCTCGAGCGCTTTCTGGCTCTGCCAGGTTTCGACGACCTCGAAGTGATTCGAGCGCATCGTGTGGAGCAGGACGTCGAAGCGGATGTTGCCGTCCTCGAGGCGGCTCGCGTCGGCGAGCGCGGTCAGCATCGGCGCGACTTTGGGGTCGGGCGAGACGTCCACGTGCGTGATGACGTAGACCGACTTCGCGGATGCTTCGGCCGGACCTGACGCCACCGACAGCGTCTTGTACGGTCGCGTGTCCCAGTCGCTGACGCGCATCGGGTCGATGGCCGCGGCGAGCTGGGACCGCGCCTCCGCCTTCGCGTTGAACGCCGCCTGCGTGTCCCAGGTCTCGATGATCGCGAAATGGCCCTGGCGATCCGCCTGCTCGAAGAGCTCCAGCCGGATGCTGTGGCTGTCCTGGTGCGTGGTGTCGCGATAGCGCTTGAGCGCGGCGATCGCCGCGCCCCGCGACGCCGGTTTCACCTCGATGTACGACACCGAGTAGAAGGTCGTGTCCTGCGCCATCGCCCGCAGCGGCAGCAGCGCGACGAACAGCAACATCACGGCTCGTCTTCTCAACATCCGGACCCTCTTCGTCCAACTTCCAACTTCTGATTTCTAACTTCCTACTTCGTACAACGCGCAGCCCTGTTGGCCGGGTCGTCCGGCGTGCGGCCCACGCGCTTGTCGCGGTAGGCCGCGTGGCAGTGCAGGCACGTGTCGGCCAGCCGCTCCGTGATGTCGCTGACGGTGTCCTGCTTGCGGGTCTGCGACGCCGCGTAGACGGCTTTCGAGGTTTCGTACAGCTCGACCGAGTACTTGATCCAGTCGGGATCGTTCACCGGCACGGGGCGGCCGTTTTCGCAGCGGCGGCCCGGCGTCAGCATCAGCGGCGCGGTTTCGCCGAGCGCGACGGCGGCATAGTCCACGATCTCCCAGCCCGTGTAGACGCCGGCGCCCCAGTCTACCCACGAGAAGCCCGCCTCCTTCGACAGCGTCGTCTTGGGCGGCGGCTGTCCCGGGTCGTAGCGCTGCACGTTGAAGATCAGATTCGCCGACGGGAAGAGCACGCCGCGCATGAGCTGCGCGAGGTTGCCCGCCGGCGGAAAGGTCGGCGCCGTGCCCGCCGCGCCCTGGTGCACCTGCGCGAGCTGCGCGCCGGGCAGCGTGATCGTCTTGAGCGCGGCGTCCTCCGACGGCAGCTCGGCGCGCCCCGCGGGGAACGTGCTCGTCTGCAGCATGAACGCCAGCACGTCGGCCGCCTGCGCGCGCGTCAGCGTCCCCATCGCGTTGGCGGGCATCGTCGCCTGGATCTTGTCCACGATGGCCGAGAGCGGACCGCCCCAGTTGGCGGCGAACGCGTCTCCCGCGAGCGGGGGCGCGAGGCTGCCGCCGAGCGTCGGCCCGTGGCACATCGCGCACTTTTCTTTGTAGATCGCCGCGCCGCGCGCCGCCTGCGCGTCGGTGTAGACGCCGTCGCGCACGGTGCGCGTCTGCTGCGCCTGCATGGACAACGACGGAACGAGCACGAACGCGAGAACAAGAGCCTTTCGAACCATTGGTCCTCTTTATTCCAGTGGCGCCGGGGCCCCACCCCCAGCGCGAACTGACGCCGACGCTTCGCCTCGGATCTTCATGTCCCCGGCTCGGCATGGCCGCAGGCGCTGAAAAGGCCACCCGCTTCTCAGGTTTGCTGACCGAGAGATTATGCTACACGAGCCGTGTTGAGCATCGAATGCGTCCTCGAGTGCGGCAATCATATCGGCGAGGGGCCCGTGTGGGACGTCGCCGAGGGCTGTCTCTACTGGGTGGACGGCACCGGGCGGCGCGTTGGGAACCCGTCAATCTGGCGTCTCGATCCGCGGACGGGGAAGACGCGCCACTGGTCGCTCGCGCACGACGTCGGCGCGATGGCGCTGCGGGCGGGCGGCGGCGCCGTCCTCGCGCTCGCCGACGGCTTCTACTTCTTTGACTTCGACTCCGGCCGGCTCGACCTCATCGTGACGATCGACGCCGACGAGCCGCGCACGCGGTTGAACGACGGCAAGTGCGATCGGCGCGGCCGCTTCTTCGCCGGCGGCATGGACGACAAGGAAGAGCTGACGATCTGCGGGCTGTTCCGGCTCGACGCCGATCTGCGCGTGACGGAAGTCGATCGCGGCATCATCTGCACGAACGGCCCGTGCTGGAGTCCCGACGACCGGACGTTCTATCTCGCCGACACCTTCCAGGGCGAGTACTGGGCGTACGACTACGACATCGCCACGGGCTCGCTCGCGAACAAACGCGTCTGGGCCTCGTTCAAGAACGACGCGGGCGTCGCCGACGGCTCGACGATCGACGACGAGGGATGCGTCTGGAACGCGCAGCTCATCTCGGGCGATCTCGTCCGCTACGCGCCTGACGGCTCGGTTGACCGCCGCATCGGCATGCCCGTGCGCAACATCACGAGCGTCATGTTCGGCGGCGACGGCCTCGACGAGCTCTACGTGACGTCGATGGCGCGCGTGAAACACCCGGCCGTCCACGACCGGTTCGCCAAGGAAGCACGGCCTCAACATCTGGCCGGCAGTCTGTTCCGCGTCACCGGCCTCGGCGTCCGCGGCCTCCCGGAGCCTCGCTTTGCCGGCTAGACACGTCATCGTCACCTGCGCCGTCACCGGGGCGATTCATACGCCGACGATGTCGCCGTATCTGCCGGTGACGCCGGCGCAGATCGCCGAGAGCGCGATTGGCGCGGCGAGAGCCGGCGCGGCCATCGTGCATCTGCACGCGCGCGATCCGCGCGACGGCCGTCCGACGCAGAATCCGGATCTCTTCCGGCAGTTCCTCCCGGCCATCCGCGCGGCCTGCGACGTCGTCGTCAACATCACGACCGGCGGGTCGCAGACGATGACCGTCGAGGAACGGATGCAGCCCGCGCTGCAGCTTCGGCCCGAGCTCGCCTCGCTCAACATGGGGACGATGAACTTCGGGTTGTACGAGATGCTGCCGCGGCAGAAGTCGTGGCTGCACGAGTGGGAGCCGAAGTACCTCGCGGGCAGCGAAGCCGGGATGTTCAAGAACACGCTGAAAGACATCGCCGAGATCCTGCGGCTGTGTTCGCCGAACGGCACGCGCTTCGAGCTCGAGTGCTACGACATCGGCCACCTCTACACGGCCGCGCACTTCGTGGACCGCGGGCTGCTGACGCCGCCGCTCTTCATCCAGTCCGTGTTCGGCATCCGCGGCGGCATCGGCACGCACCCAGACGACGTGGAGTACATGAAGAAGACCGCGGATCGCCTCTTCGGCGACGCGTATCAGTGGTCGGTCGTCGGCGCCGGGCGGCACCAGATGACGATCGCGCGTCAGGCGGCGATGCTCGGCGGCAACGTCCGCGTCGGCCTCGAGGACAGCCTGTGGATCGATAAGGGAAAACTTGCGGTGTCGAACGCCGAGCAGGTCGAGAAAGCGTGCGGCATCGTTCGCGAACTCGGCCTCGAGGTGGCAACGCCCGCCGAAGCGCGTAAGATGTTGGCGCTGGAGGTTCGATGATTCGCAGATTGATGCTCGCCGGCGCGTGCGTTGCGCTCGGCGCCGTCGCCATGCATGCGCAGAACAAACCCGTGCCGCGGCCGCCCGCGCAGACGGGACCGCCGCAGGGCGAGAGCGCCAACCCCGACGGCTACGCGCCGGTTCCGCAGTGGCTCGGGCAGACGCGCGCCTCCGTGCCGGCCAGGACCGAGACGTTCACGGTGGAGACGTTCGCGACCGGGCTCACCGGCATCGGCTTCCGGTTTCTTCCCGACGGCCGCATGCTGATCGCCGAGCGCAACGGCCGCTTCAGGATCGTCGGCAAGGACGGCAAGGTGTCGGAGCCGATCGGCGGCCTGCCCGAGGGGCAGGGCCTGGCGGACGTCCAGCCGGACCGAAATTTCGCGAGCAACCGCACCGTCTACTTCGCGTTCACGGTCGTGCCGCCGGGCGTGGACGCGTCGAAGCAGCGTTCGCCGGCGCACCTGCACGTGGGGCGCGCGAAACTCTCGGCGGACGAGAAGCGTGTGGAGGACGTCAAAGACCTGCTCGACGCCGAAGGGACCAACGGCCGGCTGATTCAGGCGAACGACGGCACGCTGCTCGTCACGTCCACGATTCCAGCCGGCGTCGGCATCCACTCCGAGGAGTGGCCGCAGCCCCAGCAGCTCGATAGCCTCATGGGGAAAGTGCTGCGCATCAACACGGACGGATCGATTCCGAAGGACAACCCGTTTGTCGGCAAGGCCGGCGCGCGGCCGGAGATCTTCGCGCTCGGGATTCGGGACGACCAGGGCATGGCGATTCACCCGAAGACCGGCCGGCTGTGGGAGAGCGAGCACGGCCCGCGCGGCGGCGACGAGCTCAACGTGATCGAGAAGGGGAAGAACTACGGCTTCCCGGTCATCGGCTACGGACGCGACTACACCGGCAAGCCGATCAACGGCGACAAGACCGTGCAGGTGGGGATGGAGCAGCCGGCGTACTTCTGGACGCCGGACATCGCGCCGGCCGGCATCGCGTTCTACACGGGCAAGATGTTTCCCGCGTGGGACGGCAGCCTGTTCGTGTCGGCGCTCAAGGACAAAGATCTGGTTCGCCTTGTGCTGAACGGCGAGCGCGTGATCGGCGAGGAGCGCTTGCTCGCGGATCAGAGCGCGCGGATCCGCGCCGTGAACCAGGGGCCCGACGGCGCCCTGTACGTGATGACGGACGGCGCGAACGGGAAGATTTTGCGGCTGAAGAAGTAGTGCAGGCCTTCAGGCCTGCCACGGGTCGGGCGGACCTGAAGGTCCGCACTACATTTGGATGGAGGACAACATGAGCGATGAGAAACGCAACGACGAGCAGCAGGACCAGGCGACGCTGAGCGAGTTGTCGCGGCGCGACTTCGTCGCGATGGGCCTCGCGGCGGGCATTGTCGCCGCCACGGGCGCCGGCGCGTCGGCGGCGATGCAGGTGGTCGAGAAGGACGTCGAGATCAAGACGCCCGACGGCGTGTGCAATTGCGCCTTCATTCACCCGACGAGCGGATCGCATCCGGGCGTGATCGTCTGGCCGGACGCGTTCGGGCTGCGCCCCGTGCTGCGCCAGATCGGCCGGCGCATCGCGGCCGAAGGCTACTCGGCGCTGGTCGTGAATCCGTACTACCGGCTGACGCGCGATCCGAAGTTCGACGCGCCGAACTTCAGCTTCCAGAACCAGGAGGACCGCGCGAAGCTGACGCCGCTGATGGGCTCGATCAACGCCGCCGGCGCCGCCGAGAAGGACGCCGAGGCGTTCGTCGCGTGGCTCGACCAGCAGAAGGAAGTGAACACGGCGAAGAAGATCGGGACCCAGGGCTACTGCATGGGCGGCCCGCTCGTGCTCCGCACCGCGGCGGCCGTGCCGAGCCGCGTCGGCGCGGTCGGCTCGTTCCACGGCGGCGGCCTCGTCACCGACAAGCCCGACAGCCCGCACCTGCTCGCGTCGAAGATTCACGCGCGCCTCTACTTTGGCGTCGCGCGGAACGACGACCAGCGCCAGCCGGACGCGAAGGTCAAGCTGAAGGAAGCGTTCGAGGCCGCGCACCAGCCGGCGAAGATCGAGGTGTACAAGGCCGATCACGGCTGGTGCATCTCGGACATGCCGAAGGCCAACGGCGTGCCGATCTACGACATGCCCGAAGCCGAACGCGCCTGGGGCGAGCTGGTCGCGCTGTATAAAGCCGCGCTCGCGTAACGAATTGCAGAATCGCAGAATCGCAGGATGGCGGAATTCAATTCTGCCATCCAATCCCGCGATTCTGCCCTTCTGCCATCCTGCAATTCCTGCATCACTCCCCCGGGCGTTCTCCTTGCATGCACGGCGCGAGGAGGACGTCATGCCAGTCGAGACACTTCCGACCACTCCGCGCGTCAGCACATCCGTCAATCGCATGCGCGCGCTCGTCTACCAGGGCCCCGGCAAGCGGGCCTGGGAAGAACACGCCCGTCCCGTCGTCGAAGACGCGGCGGACGCCGTCGTCCGCATCACGACATCGACGATCTGCGGTACTGATCTCCACATTTTGAAAGGCGACGTGCCGAGCGTCACGCCCGGCCGCGTCCTTGGCCACGAAGGGATCGGCGTCGTCGAGGACGTGGGCGCCGCGGTGACGCGGTTCGCGCCCGGCGATCGCGTGCTCATCTCCTGTATCACCTCGTGCGGGCGTTGCGACTACTGCCGGAAGAGCATGTACTCGCACTGTGAGAACGGCGGCTGGATGCTCGGCAACCGGATCGACGGCACGCAGGCGGAGTTCGTCAGGATTCCGTATGCCGACACGAGCCTCTATCCCGTCCCGAAGGACGCGGACGAAGAGGCGCTCGTCATGTTGAGCGACATCCTGCCGACCGGCTTCGAGTGCGGTGTACTGAACGGCCGCGTGGCGCCCGGCGACACGGTCGCGATTGTCGGGGCCGGCCCGATCGGCCTCGCTGTGCTGCTGACGGCGCAGTTCTACTCGCCGGCGGCCGTCTACATGATCGACATGGACGACAACCGGCTGTCGATGGCGCAGCGGCTCGGCGCGACGGCGGTGATCAACGACGCGGAGAGCCAGGCGGTCGAGCGCGTGCACGAGCTGACCGACGGCGCCGGCGTGGACGTCGCCGTCGAAGCCGTCGGGACGCCGTCGGCGTTCGACACGTGCCAGTCGATCCTCGCGCCGGGCGGGCGGCTCGCCAACGTCGGCGTCCACGGCAAGCCGGCGGCGCTGCATCTCGAGAAGCTCTGGGATCGCAACATCACGCTGACGACGAGGCTGGTGGACACGGCGGCGACGCCGCTGCTGCTGAAGATGGTGCGGTCGGGACGGCTTCAGCCCGCGCAGCTCGCGACGCACCGCTTCGCGCTGTCACACGTGATGCAGGCCTACGACACGTTCTCCAACGCGTCGAAGGAGCACGCGCTGAAGGTCATCTTGCAGGCGCGCTGAGAGAGGCGCGAGTTCAGCGTCCCATCCGGTACATGCGCTCGAGCTCGACCAGGCGCGGAATCAGCTCCGAGTGCGCCTGCACGTGGAAGATGTAGCGCGGGACGTCGCGGCCGGTCGATCGCGCCATGAACGGCTCGCCCCAGAAGCTGAGCTGCGCCTCGGCGCGGCCGTGCGACGCGTGGTCCGCGAGAATGAACGACACGCTCTCGCGGAGCGTGCACCAGTGCGGCTCGGCGACCTTGGCGCGGCCGGCGCAGGCCTCGAGCTTCGGCAGCACGTGCGTGCGCCAGTTGTCGCGCTCGCCCTCGTCGAGGATGAATTCGATCCGCGTCACGCCGGCATTGTCTACCGCCGGTTTGAGGAGGCAGTCGAAGAGATCCTGCGGCCGGAACATCAGCAGGCAGACGTTGAACCAGACCATCGCGCCCCGGGCCTGGCGCGCGAAGGCCTCGCTCTCCGCGCGCAGCTGCCGCGGACCGACGAGCACGGCGTCGGGCGGCTGCAGCGACGCCTGAACCTCCGCGACCATCGACTCGGTGCGCGCGGCCGCGCGCTCGACGCGGTCGTCCCGGTCTTCCTGGCGGAGCTGCCGCAGGAGCAGCAGCGCGACCAGCACGAGCGTCAGCATCAGCACGACTTCCGTGTCGACCACGTGCAGCAGGTGGAGGATGAGGGCGGCCGCGGCGGCGGCGATGCCGGCGAGCGCATCCCAGTCGTACTTCCGGAACCAGCGTTGAGCCATCGTGTGTCCTTGTCGCGGGATCTTATGTCAGCGCCGCCACTGCAGGCGGCCGACGGCACTGGCGCTGACGCCGGAGGGCGCCCGGAGCGCGCCAGGCAGCGCGCGTTCGTAGTCGATGGCGGCGCCGACGCCGACGCGGCCGACGTGCAGCGGCAGCACGCGCGCGCT
>CAZOIK010000070.1:0-3317 GCA_964579765.1 uncultured Bifidobacteriaceae bacterium | reverse complement strand
GGCGTCCTCATAGACGACGAGTGGGCGGCGTTCTTCAAGGCGCATGACGTCCTGATCGGATTGAGCGTGGACGGCCCGCGCGCGCTGCACGACACCTATCGCGTGACGAAGGGCGGCCAGGGCACGTTCGATCAGGTGATGCGCGGCCTCGATCGTCTGCGCGCGCACGGCGTGCGGTTCAACGTCCTGTGCACCGTCAACGCCGCGAACGGCGACCACGGGCGCGAGGTGTACCGCTTCTTCCGCGACGAGCTCCACGCCGAGTGGATGCAGTTCATTCCGATCGTCGAGCGCGCGACGCCGGAGACGCTCCCCATCGCGAACCTCGGCTGGAGCCACCGTTCCGGCGGGCAGCGGCTGCTCTACACGCAGACCGGCAGCCTCGTGACGGAGCGCTCCGTCGCGCCCGAGCAGTACGGGCGCTTCCTGATCGACGTCTTCGACGAATGGGTGCGCAGGGACGTGGGGCGGATCTACGTCCAGCTGTTCGACGTCACGCTCGAAGCGCACTTCGGGCGTCACCGGCTCTGCATCCATGCGCCGACCTGCGGCTACGGGCCGGCGATCGAGCACAACGGCGACGTCTATGCGTGCGACCACTACGTCGAACCCGGGTATCGGCTGGGCAACATCGCCGAGACGCACATGCTGGACATGATCGCCTCGCCGAAGCAGCGCGCGTTCGGCCTCGACAAGCAGGCGAGCCTCACGGCGCAGTGCCGCGCCTGCGAGGTGCGCGCGCTCTGCAACGGCGGCTGCCCCAAGGATCGGTTCGCCGCCTCGCGCGACGGCGAGCCCGGGCACAACTATCTCTGCGCCGGGCTCAAAGCGTTCTTCGACCACGCCGGCCCGGCGATGCGGATCATGGCGAGCCTGCTCAGGAGCGACCGCGCGCCGGCCGACGTCATGGCGATGTACGCGGAGGCGAAATGACGCCGTGAGACGCTGGTGGATCGGGCTGTTGTGCGCGCTCGTGTGTCCCGGCGTGGCACGCGCGCAGGCCACCGGCCAGCTGTGGGCGAACGCGACCGTCGATTGGCTCGCGAGCGAGCGCCTGACGTACGAGATCGACGTCGAGCCGAAGGCCCAGGTCGTCACGCACGCCGGCCAGCCGTCGTGGGCCAACGTCAACGCCACGCCGCACGTCGAGTACTCCCTCGTGCCGTGGATGGAGGTGCTCGCGGAAGTGAATGTCGGGGTCACGAACCAGAGCGACGAGGTCAACTCGACGACCGTGGCGCCGCGCGTCGGCGTGCAGCTGCACCTGCTCTCGCAGATTCTCAGGAACCACGCGCAGCCGGGAGCCGGGCGCGAGCGGCTGCCGAAGCGTCGCCTGATCACCAACACGCTCGTCCGGCTGGAGCACGAGGCGCCGTCGTGGCGGCTGCGGGATCGCTTCGCGATGGCGTATCCGTTCAACCGGGCCAGGACCACCGACGATGGCGCCGTGTATCTGACGACGGATGCGGAGATCTTCGTGCCGCTCGACGGCGCGCCGAACGGCGGATGGTTCGATCAGCTCCGCGTGCGCACCGGCGCCGGCTATCGGCGGAGCTTCGCGTGGCGCGTCGAAGCGCTCTACATCTGGGACGGCAAGCGAAGCGGCACCGGCGCGCTGGCCGCCGACTACCACGCCGTGGACATCAGGGTGCAGCATGACTTCTGAGCCCCGCAGACGTAGACGCACGTAGGGCGGCCCTTTCAGGGCCGCCATCTACGCCGACCTCAGGTCCGCGCCGCTTGGGCGGCCGCGCAGGGGCGACGCTGGCCGCGGGCTGCCGGCGCGGACGCGCCGGCAGTCGGACGCCGCTCGCGGTCCTGACGCTCCTCACGACGAGTAGTGGCTGGTGCGATCGACATCCGGCCCGTGGCAAGCGCCTCCAGTGGTCATCCGATCGGCACGGATCACGGTGACGGAACTCGTCGTGCCTGTCTTCGCGGCGCCCGACATGCGTGCGATCGCGAGTCGGCGCGTCGCGACGGCATCCGCTGCCAGCGTCGCCCCTGCGCGGCCGGTGTGGCTGCGGCGGCCGGTCTCGATCGCAGCGATCCGTCACGCCGCGGCCGGATCTCAATCGCAGCAACTGCCGGTCGCAGGTCCTCATCGCGGCGCGCTCCCGGACCGTGATCCGTGGAGTTCGAATGACGCCAGGTGGTGCATGCCGCGACGTGGATGCCGTTGACGTCGGCAACTGCGCGCCGCGGGAGCGGCAGCGTACGGACCGGAGGGCGGCAGTTCCGGCGCGGCGTGTCCGGATCGCAGCGAGCGAGACCGGCCGCCGCAGCCATCGGCGCGTCCGCGCCGGCAGCCCGCGGCCCGCGTGCACCCGATCAGGCCGATCGCTCTTTGAGCGCCTTGGCCGGGCTCCACTTGTCGGCCGCGCGGCGCAGCTCGCGGAGCTGTTTCCAGTGCTTGCGCACCGCCTCGCGGCCGGTGGCCGTGATGGCGATGTTCGTGTTGGGAATCTTGCCCTTGAACGACTTGGTGATCGCCACCAGCCCGGCGGCCTCGAGCTTGCGCAGGTGCGCCGACATGTTGCCTTTCGTCAGGCCGACGAGCGAGTTCAGGAACAGGTAGTCGGCGTTCTTGCACTCCGACAGCGCCGTGAGGATGGCGAGGCGCGACGGCTCGTGCACGAGCCGATCGAGCCCCGACATTTCTTCGAACAGTCCACGAGTCATGCGACCTCCCATTGGTCGAGTGGGTGCGGCGTCATCGCCCGCCGCAGCACGCGGTGGTCGCCGACGGCCGCGACGGCGATGCAGCCGGCGGTGAGCAGGTGTCCGGCGACGGCGACCGCATTGGGCGGCAGGCCGCCGAGCGGCAGCACGGCGAACGCCGCGACGGCGGCGGCGACGGCCGTGTAGTGCAGGCGCGCGCGGCCGCCGGCCAGGCCCAGCCGCGCGAAGACGGCGGCGAGGAAGAGCAGCGGCAGCGAGACCGTCGGCGAGAGGACCTCCTGCAGCCGCAGCAGGCCCAGGAGGACGACGACGGCGCCGGCGAGCGGCAGGGCGCCGCTCCGCCAGAGGCCGCGGCGGACGCGGCCGAAGCGGCGCGTGTAGTAGCGGCCGATCGGGAGCGTCGCCACGAGCGACGCGGCGAGGACGGCGGCCCAGAGCGTCCAGGGCAGGGGCGGCGCGCCGGCGAGCCGGCGGCCGGCGGCGACGAGGAACGGGGCGCAGAGCGGGAGCAGCCGCAGCCCCTGCAGCTGCTCGTAGTGTCCGGCGACGTAGCGAATCCGGCGCAGGTCGTGCATCGCAGCCTCCTTTGTTGACGCCCAGTGTCCACCACCCTTTGGGGTATTGTCAACACCAGT
>CAZOIK010000069.1:0-10446 GCA_964579765.1 uncultured Bifidobacteriaceae bacterium | reverse complement strand
CGCTTGTTCTCCGAGCACGTCCGCGATCTTCGTCCGCAGCGTCTTCAGCGCGCGCTGCAGCTGGCTCTTCACCGTCGCCACCGGCCGATCGAGCACGCGCGCAATTTCCTCCGGCGTCAGATCCTCCTGGTAGCGCAGGATGACCGCCAGCCGCGCGTGGGCCGGCAAGCTGAACACGAGCGTGCGGAGCCGGCGCTCGAGCAGCGGATCGCGCACGCGGCTCTCCACGGCCGGCTCGGGGATCGCGTCGAGACGGAGAAAGCGGAACGGCTGCCGGCGCGCGCGATCGATGCAGCGGTGCGCGGTGACGCGCCGGAGCCAGAACGTCACGTGGTCGGCCGACTGCAGCGCGTCGAGATGCCGGTGCAGCTGGAGGAAGACATCCTGGGCGACTTCTTCGGCGGCGGTCCGATCCTGAAGGAAGTGCAGGGCGAGGCCGAACACCATGGCCTGATGACGGCGGACGAGCGCCTCGAACGTGAGCTCATCGCCGCGCTGGTCGAACGCGGCGGCGCCGGCGGCGGCAAGGGCGGTCCCCATCCTTCTGAGGACATATACGAGAAGGACGGGGCGCCGGGATGCAGCGAGGGGGGTTATTTCTCTTCCGCCTGGACCGACGTCTCCGGACCCATGCCGGCGATCTCGAGCACGCACGGCTCGTCCTTCGCGCCGTCGTAGTGGATCTCCTTGGCGTGGTGCACGACGAAGCTGCCCGCGGGAACGGGCTTGAATCCGTCCGGGTCGTACTTCGCGCCCGTCTGCACCCACCACGTGCCCGAGAGCACCGTGATGAACCGGTCGTTCGGATGGAAGTGCGGACGGCTGTTATGGTGCGGCAGCCACTTCTGCAGGACGACGTAGTAGCCGGGCTTCGAGGGGTCGCCGTAGAGCACCGCGCGCTCCGACGCCGCCGTCTTCGTCCACTTGATGTCGTTCGGCATCGTAATCGCGATGGCCTTCGGGTTCAGATCGCCGACGGCGCGCGCCGACGCGCGGCCGATCCAGCCGCTCGAGCCGGCGACAAGCAGCGACGCGAGCAGGATCCGTGAGCGAAGCATAAGAATCCTCCTGAGGGCGCCTAGCGTAGCACGCGTCACGCGCGCGCATAGAACATTTGACGCGTAGCGTCGGCGCCGCGTCTGTGCATAATGTCGCGCCACGGAGGGGACTCGGAGATGAAGAAGGTCATTGCAGGTGCAGTGTTATTCGCAGCCGGTATCGCTGTCGGCGTGAGCATCGCGACGACGCTGTCCGCGCAGCAGCGCGAGGGGCGCGCGCGCGGGCCGCGGCTGCCGACGATAGAGGAGGTGCCGCAGGAGATCGCGAACCTGCGCCAGCTCATCCCGACCAATTCGACCATCATGATGGACGTCCAGTTCCACTGGACGAACCTGTGGTGGGCGGGCAAGCGGAGGAACTGGCCGCTCGCGCAGTACTACTTCAACGAGGCGCGCAACCACATCCAGCAGCTGGTGCGGAAGAACCCGACGATCCGCAACGCGCAGGACGGCACCACGGTCGAACTGCAGGGCATCTTCGACGGCATCGACACGAGCAGCCTCCAGATGGTGAAGGATGCGATCGGGAACAAGGACCAGGCGGCCTTCGAGAAGAACTACAAGATGATGCTCGAGAGCTGCTATGCGTGCCACAAGAGCGTCGGCCGGCCGTACATCCGTCCGCAGATTCCGACCGCGCAGGTGCAGGCCATCGTCAACATGGATCCGAACGCGACCTGGCCGCAGTAGCCGGCCTCTGAAAGGCCTGCACTACAATGCGTGGCCATGGAAGTCCGGCTGTTCCCCAATTCTGCGCGTCCTGGTGTCGGCTTGAAGCCGCGCCGGGAGGCGCAGCGTCCATTGCTGCCGCAGCACGCGCGGCATTGTCCCGTGCTCGAGGCGGGCAGTGCCGCGGGGTTCCTGGTGTTCCCGCCGCTCGAGCCGTTCGAGTCGTACTACGTCGGCTACGAGGGCGACGGCAGGTACTCGTTCGTCTATCACCTCGCGCCGCCGGGCGGCTCGCCGCAGCAGATGTTCACCGTCACGTTGTCGATGCCGGTCGGCAGCATCGGGGCGATGCGGGAAGACGTGGCGTTCCACAACAAGGAGTTCCCGCTGAAGCGCGAGCAGGCGCTGCTGCTGATGCGGCAGTTCATCGTGCCCGAGGATCTCGGTACGCCGCCGGGCGCGCTGGCGCTGCGCGGCGCGACCAACTTCCAGACGCCCGACGGGTGGGACACGATCTACACGCCGATCTTCAACATGATCGAGCGTCCGGTGGCGCCGATGCTCGTCATTCGCGTCGAAACCGACTGGTACGCGCACGAGACCGAGTTCCGCTACGTGCTGCAGCCCGGCGAGGGCATTTCAGGCACGCGCACGATTCCAATCGGCCAGGTGATGTTCGTGCCGCGCGAGGAGGTCACCCTGCGCGACTGCACCGAGGCCGAGGTCGCCGCCATTCGCGAGTCGCAGGCGCAGTTCGAGCGCGAGAAGTCCGCGCACACACTGACCACGCCGTACGGCATGACGTACAGCCCGCACTACTCGCAGAAGAGCAGGGAGCAGAAGAAGTAGGCTAGCGCGAGTCCTGGCAGATGTACTCGAACATCTCGCCGCCCTCGATCCACTTCGAGGGTGTCTTCTCGGTGATGGTCCACTTGCCCGACCACGGCCGCGTGTAGACCTCGGGGTCGTCCTCGGTGAATTCGTACGACAGCGTCCGCAGGTTCGGCCGCGAGATGCGTTCGACGAGGTGCGCGCGATCGCTCGACGGATACGATCCGACCAGCCACTGTTTCTCGTTGAAGCCGACCGTATCGATGACGAGCGTGTCACCGTCCCAGCGGCCGATGGAGTGGCCGAGATAGGTCGGCCGCAGGTCGCCGGCTGGCGGATGCGGACGGCCGTCCATGTAGACGACGCGCCACGAGTGGGGACCGGCGATGTCGAGGATGTAGATCTTCTGCTCGTCGGGCACGTCCACGATTTCGAATCCTGGCGCCGTGTAAAAGCCGGGACCGCCCGACGGCTTGCAGCGCACGAGAGGCGGATAGAGATCGTGCTGCGCGTTGCGATACGCCGCGAGCGCGCGCGCCCACGGCTGCAGCGGCAGATCCGCCGCGCGCGGCATGCCGCCGAGCCCCGGCCGCACTTCCCAGTAGCCTTTGTGCGCCGGCGTCGATCCGAGGTTCACGTGCCCGTCCGGCCACCGCGGCGCCGGCTCGGGCGCAGGCGTCTGGGCCATCGCCGCCAGAGCCACCAGAACCACGAGCACCCGCCGAACCCCGCGAACCTCCCGAACCCCGCTCATCGCATGACCAGCTTCTGTCCCGTCGCGGTCACCATCATGGTCGTCGGCATGGAGCCGGCCGCGTTGCTGCCGTCCTTGGCGAGCGCGGCGCCTTCGACCGTCACCTTGTCGCCGATCTTGACCGTGTCTTTCTTCCAGCCGCCGCGAACGAGCGCGTAGGGCGGACCCATCTCGACACGGAAGCTCTTGACGGCGCCCGCGGCGTCGGTGACGTCGATGTAGACGAACGCGTGCGGGTTCTGCCAATCGACTTTCGTGACGAAGCCGGTGATGGTGGTGACCTTGGCGGTGTCGTACTCGGCGTCGAACGAGTGGTGCGCGAGCGCGGGCGCGGCGGCCAGCACCACGGCGATCGCGATCAGGCTGCGCGTCATGACGTCTTCTCCTCGCAGAAAAACTCCTGAATCTCCTGGTCGGGCACCCAGCGCATGGTCCAGTGCGCCGTCCACGGCGTCGTGTACGTCTGTGGATCGTCGATGGTCACATCGTACTTCAGCGTGTTGAGATCGGCGCGTGTGAAGCGCTCCGTCAGATGGAGTGCTTCGGTGTGCGGCAGTCCGCCGGCCAGCATCCAGAATTTCTCGTTGTAGCCGACCGAATCCACGACGAGCGTGTCCTTGTCCCAGCGGCCGACCGACGTGCCGTAGTAGCTCGACACGACGTCGGCCGGCTGGGCGAGCGGACGCCCGTCCGTATAGATGATGCGCCAGTTGCGGTCGCCGTCGCCGAGCAGCACGAGGATGCGGCCGAGCTCGCGCTGCTCGACGAACTGGAATCCATTCGGCCCGAGCAACTGTCGCGGGCCGCCCGGCGGGATGCAGCGCGCGAACGGATCGTCCTTGAACCCGGTGCGCACGCGATAGTCGTACACCTGCTTCGCCCACGGCATCGCGGCCGCTTCGCCCGCGGCGAGGTTGGCCTTGTCGATCTCCGGGACGTCGGCTTTCCAGTAACCCTTCATGCCCAGCGGCGGACCGAGCCGCGGCTGTCCGTCAGGCCATCGCGGAACCGGGGCGTACGGGCGATTGCTCGTGACCGACAGCTTGAAGAGCTGCGCGCCGCCTGTGGCCAGCACCACGCTCGTGGCGAGCGCCTGATGCGCCGATCCCGCGGCGGCGAGCGCCTGCACGATCACCCGGTCGCCGATCTTGAGCGATCGCGCGTTCCAGCCCTCGCGTTCGAGCGCCACGGCCGAGTCCGGCAGCTCGACGCGCCAGCTCGCGATCGACCGGCCGTCGCGCGCGTTGACGGCGAATCGCACGCGCGGGTTGATCCACTCGACGTTGGTGACCGTACCGCGCAGCGTGAGGCGGCGCGCGGTGTACACAGCGTCGGACGGCAGCGCGCCGGAATTCGACGAGACCGACTGCGAATCGACTCGCGTCAGCGTGACCGACGTCTTCGCGCCGGCCTCGGTCCACGTGCCGACGAGCGTTCGGGTCGCCGATCCGATGTTCGCCAGGCCGCCGTCGATGACGATGTGGTCCTTGCCGTCCGCTTCGAGATGTACCGCCCACATTGCGGCGTCAATCCGCGCGCTCGTGATCCGCGCCGCATCAGGGCCGGGATTGATCGTGCCCGCGATCGTCTGTCCGTCCCACGCGAGCGCCAGCGTCACGTGCCGCGCGCCGACCTGGCCGGTCCACGTGCCCGTGAGCGGATGGCCCTCCTGGGCGACAAGACTTACTCGCGAAGGCACGAAGAGCAGCACGAAGAACACGAAGGCCAAGAGGTACTTCGTGCCCTTCGTCGTCCTCGTGCCTTCGTGAGGAAGCTCTTTACTTCTTTCTCTCCACATGCTTGTCAATCCACGCGATGACGAGGTCGGCGAGCTGGTCGCTGTTCTTGTCCTGCATCAGCATGTGGCTGTTGCCTTTGATGCCCATTTCCGGCAGGTGCATCATCTCGGCGTCGCCGCCGGCCTTCTTCAGCTGATCCACGAACGTCTTGCAGCTCGCGAACGACTGCGCCCAGTTGGCCGGCCCGCCCTTCACGTCGTCGAGATGATCGCCAAACATGACGAGCGTCGGGATTGTCGCGAGCGTCGCGAGCTGCGCCGGCGAGAAGTTCGTCACGCACGGCATCTCGATCGAGACGTTGCCTTTGATGCCGGCGGGGTTCACCAGCGCGGCCTGTTCAGGGTAGAAGCCGGACTCTGAATGGCCGATGAGCACGGCGCCGTGCAGCTGCACGCCGAGCGTGGCCATCTGCGTCCACGTGGGACTCGGGTTCTGCGGCAGCGTCGAATTCAGGTCGGGAATCATCTGCTTGTAGAACTCGCCGACGGCCTGCATGGGGAACTGCTCGTCGGGGAACACCTCGCCGTACTTCGGGCCGAAGCGGAAGACGGTCCAGCCGACCTGGTGCGTCGCCGAGAGGATGTTGGGCATCTTGGCCGCGGCCAGCTTGCCGTCGCGCACTTCGGCGAACGCCGTCGGATCGAACCCCGATCGCGCGCGCGAGACCTGATCGGCCAGATACACCGATCGATCCTTCCTGACGAAGTATTCGCTCCAGCCCATCCGCCCGTCCGGCGTCGTCTCCCACGTCTTGCTGGAGAGACAGCAGCCGTGCACCATCACGACCGGCACGTGCTGATCGCCCTTCATCGGGATTTGATACTGCACGTACATCTGGTTGACGGTGATCTGGCCGGACGTCGGCTTCGCGTTGGGACCGAAGCCGGGCTGCTCGACCGTCTTGTCTTGGCCGCCGACGAAGAAGCTGCCCTGTTCCTTGATGGTCAGCGGACCGGCTTTCTTCGTCTGCGCCAGCGCGGGCGCGGCCGCCAGCGTCGCGAGAAGCATGCATGCGATGCGAGTGTTCATCGTCCCTCCCGGCGGCTCTGAAAGGGCCGCCCTACGTCCGTCCCCGCGACGGCATCAGCCGATCCCACTCCGCCTCGGAAATCCCTTCGACCGTGTCCACGACGACGAGACCGGCGGGCGTGACGTCGATGACCGCGAGATCCGTGTAGATGCGCGACACCGAGCGCCGGCCCGTGATCGGATACGTGCACTGCGCGACGATCTTCGGCTCGCCGGTTTTCGTCAGGTGTTCCATCATCACGAACACGCGTTTGGCGCCGACGGCGAGATCCATCGCGCCGCCGACCGCCGGAATGGTATCAGGATCGCCCGTGTGCCAGTTCGCGAGATCGCCGTCCACCGACACCTGGAACGCGCCGAGGACGCAGATGTCGATGTGCCCGCCTCGAATCATCGCGAACGAGTCCGCGTGGCTGAAGAACGCCCCGCCGGGGACGATCGTCACCGGCTGCTTGCCGGCGTTGGTGAGGTCCCAGTCTTCGGTGCCCGGCGCCGGCGCCGGCCCCATGCCGAGCAGCCCGTTCTCGCTGTGCAGGAAGATGTCCTTGTCTCTCGGCAGATAGTTGGCGACGAGCGTCGGCATGCCGATGCCGAGGTTCACGTACGCGCCTTCGGGGATGTCGCGCGCGACGCGGGCCGCCATCTGATCGCGCGTCCACCTGGTCGCGGTCTTCATGCCTGCACCACGCGATGCACGAAGATTCCCGGCGTCACGATGGACTCCGGATCGAGCGCGCCGAGCTCGACGATCTCGTCTACCTGTGCAATCGTGCAGGCAGCCGCCGTCGCCATCACCGGACCGAAGTTGCGTGCCGTCTTCCGGTACACGAGGTTGCCCCAGCGATCGGCTTTCGACGCCTTCACGATCGCGACGTCCGCCCGAATCGGGTACTCGAGGACGTAGCCGCGGCCGTCGATCGTCCGCGTCTCCTTGCCCTCGGCGAGCAGCGTGCCGTAGCCGGTCGGCGTGTAGAAGGCCCCGATGCCCGCGCCGGCCGCGCGAATCCGCTCGACGAGGTTGCCCTGCGGCACGACCTCGAGCGCAATCTCGCCGGCGCGATAGAGCGCGTCGAAGACGTACGAGTCGGCCTGCCGCGGAAACGAACAGACGATCTTCTTCACACGCTTCGCTTTCAGGAGCGCCGCGAGCCCCGTGTCGCCCTGGCCGGCGTTGTTGCACACGACCGTGAGATCGCGCGCCCCCTGCCCGATGAGCGCGTCCATCAGCAGCGCGGGCATGCCCGCGTTGCCGAATCCACCCACCAGAATGGTCGAGCCGTCCCGGATGTCGGCGACCGCCTCCGCGGCCGACGCTGCAACTTTACTGACCACCTTCGCCTCGATACACTGGCGGCCCTGAAAGGGCCGCCCTAAATTGGGCGGAACGGGCCGCCCCACACTGTGAGCACGAACACTGTCACCGCGCCAGCCGCGCGTCCCTCGGGCACGCAGTGGGTCCCGAACTCATTCGTCATCGCGTGCCTCCTCACGCTCGTGACCTTCGGGCTCGTCATCGGCGTGGCCGGCAAGAATCCTATCGCGGCAGAAGGGTACTGGACCAAGGGCTTCTGGGAGCTGCTCGAGCTGACGATGCAGCTCGCGCTCATCGTGTTGACCGGCTATATCGTCGCGGTATCGCCGGTGATGTCGCGCGTGCTCGCGTATCTGGCCGGGCTCGCCCCAACCGACCGCAGCGCCGTCGCGCTGATGGGCCTCGTCTCGATGACCGCGGCCTGGCTGCACTGGGGACTCGGGTTGATTGCCGGGCCCATCTTTCTGCACTTCCTCATCCGCAAGCACCCGCGGCTCGACTACCGGCTGGCCGTCGCCGCGGGTTATCTCGGCTCGACCTGCACGTGGCACGCCGGCCTCTCGGGATCCGTGCCGCTGCTGATGGCGACGCCGAACAACTTCATGGAGGCGCAGACGGGACTGATTCCGATCTCGCAGACGACGTTCGCGCCGTTCAATCTGGTGCTGACGGCGATCGTCGTGTGCGTGATGACCGTGACGCTGGTGCGGCTGTATCCGCGGGCGCCGGTCGCGCACGCACCGGCAGGCGAGCCGGACGACGCGCACGGCGAGGCATCCGCGCCGGGGTCGTGGATCGAGCGCAGCTACGCCGTCAACCTCGTGATGGGCGCGCTCGGCGCGACGGCGTTCTGGAGTCTGTACGTCAACGGCGGCTCGCGTGTGACGCTCGACGTGCTGAACTTCGCGTTCCTGTTCCTCGGTCTGCTGCTGCATCCGAGTCCGGCCAGCTTCACGCGCGCCGCCACGCGCGGGGCGACCTATCTCCACGGCATCGTCATCCAGTTTCCGTTTTACGCGGGGATGTACGGGCTGATCCGGTATTCGGGCCTGGCGGAGGTCATCGCGCACTGGTTCACCTCGGTGGCGACGGCGCAGACGTTTCCGATCATCATCTATTGGTACTCGGGTCTGCTCAGCTTCTTCATCCCGTCGGGCGGGTCGAAGTGGGCGGTTGAGGCACCGTATGTCGTAGCGGCGGCGAAGGCGCTCGCGGTCCCGATCCCGCGCGCGATCCTCGCGTACGCCTGGGGCGACATGTCTACGCATTTCCTGCAGCCGTTCTGGGCGATTCCGCTGCTGGCGATCGCGCGCGTCGAGTTCAAGGACATCATCGGTTCGCTCGCCATTCTCTTCCTCGTCAACTTCGTCGTCGTGTCGGCGGCGTTCATTCTGTTGCCATATCTGTTGTAGGGCGACCCGCACAACACATCATGAGAGACGTGGTCATCGTCGCCAGCAGCCGGACGCCGCTGGCCAAATCGCATCGCGGGTCGTTCAACACGACGCGGCCGGACGAGCTCGCCGCGCACACGATCCGGCACGTGCTCGCGAAAGCGCCCGGGCTCGACCCGGCGGAGGTCGAAGACGTGATCGTCGGCTGCGGGCAGCCGCACCAGGCGCAGGGGCACAACGTCGCGCGGATTGCCGCGCTCCGAGCGGGGCTGCCGGAATCGACCGCCGCGGTGACGGTCAATCGCTTCTGCGCGTCGGGACTGCAGGCCATCGCGCAGGCCGCGCATATGATCGCGCTCGAGGGCGCGGACGTCGTCATCGGCGGCGGCGTGGAGTCGATCTCGATGATGACGCGCGACGCGTCGCCAAATCCGATCGTCCAGGCCGAGCATCCGGGCGTCTACATGGTGATGGGCGAGACGGCGGAGGTCGTCGCCAAGCGCTATGGCGTCAGCCGCGAGCGTCAAGACGAGTACGCGCTCGTCAGCCAGCAGCGCATCGCCCGCGCGCAACGCGAAGGGTTTTTCGACGCCGAGCTCGCGCCGATCGACGTGACGGTGGGCGACACGCAGATCACGGTGAGCCGCGACGAGTGCAATCGGCCCGCGACGACGATCGAGGCGCTGGCGAAGCTGCCGCCGGTCTTCGACACGAGCGGAAAGGGCAGCGTGACGGCCGGCAACTCGTCGCAGCTGGCTGACGGCGCGTCCGCGACGCTCGTGATGTCGATGGCGCGGGCGAAGGCGCTGAACGTGACGCCGCTGCTCGTGTTCCGCGGCTACGCGGTGGCCGGCTGCGGGCCGGACGAGATGGGCGTCGGACCGGTGTTCGCCGTGCCGAAGCTGCTGCAGCGCACCGGCCTGACGGCGGACGACATCGACGTGTGGGAGCTGAACGAAGCGTTCGCGTCGCAGGTCGTCTACTGCCGCGACACGCTCGGCATTCCGATGGAGAGGCTCAATCCCAACGGCGGCGCGATCGCGATCGGCCATCCGTTCGGCATGACCGGCTCGCGCCTCGTCGGGACGATCGCGAACGAGATGCAGCGCCGGCACGCACGCTACGGCGTCGTGACGATGTGCGTCAGCGGCGGACAGGGCGCCGCCGCGCTCTTCGAGCGCGCGTAACCGCGATGATATGATCTACTGCTTATGGACAAGCAGAGCGTGCGCAGCCTTGTAGCCGGATATTCGATTGAAACGACCGTACGCGAGGCCGCGCGCATCGACCGATATCAGGATCTGGTGCCGAAGGGCACGTCGATGTACATCCCGCACGTGCCTGGCGTCGCGCGCACTGACACGATCGCCCTGGCGGCGCGGCTGCGGAAGGAAGAGATGGATCCCGTTCCGCACATCGTCGCGCGGCGGACGGAGAGCGCGGCCGTGCTCGACGACTTCCTCAATCGCCTGGTCGGCGAAGCCGGCGTGACGCGGGTGCTGTGCGTCGCGGGCGACATCGCGAAGCCCGAGGGCGAATTCGAGAGCGCGCTGCAGATCCTCGAGCGCGGGTTCATCGACAAGCATGGCATCAAGAAGAT
>CAZOIK010000068.1:0-20970 GCA_964579765.1 uncultured Bifidobacteriaceae bacterium | reverse complement strand
CCGGCTCCAACGGATGGCTCTGGCGACGCCCACATCCGTGTGGCAGGCCGTCGGCGATCGACTGGCCGTCCGTCTGCGGCTGCGCCGGCACGTGCATGTCGCTGAATCGTCAGGCGTCGAGGTCCCGAGCGTGATCGGCTGGTGGCGGCCGGTGCTTCTGCTCCCGCTCACCGGTCTGGCCGGCCTGACGCCCAGCCAAGCCGAGGCCATCGTCGCGCACGAACTCGTGCACGTCCGCCGCCACGACTATCTGGTCAACGTTCTCCAGCGCGTCACCGAGACGGTGCTGTTCTATCACCCGGGCGTGTGGTGGGTTTCTCATCGCATGCGCGTCGAACGCGAACATTGCTGCGACGCCGTCGTCGTCGGCACGTGCGGCAACGCCGCGGACTACGCGACGGCGCTGCTCCGCCTGGAAGAAACGCGTGGGGCCGACCTTCCGCGGCTGGCCGTCGCCGCCAGCGGCGGCGTCCTGCTCAACCGCATTCGCCGGATCCTGAATCCGCCGCCCGACGACGGACGATCGCTCGCCCCTGCCGTTGTGACCGCTGCCACGGTGCTCCTGTTCGTGTTGATCGCAAGCGGGAGCTATCGCGCTTCACTGCGGACGCTCGAAGCGCGCGGTCACACGAAAGGCGCTGCGGTCATTGCGACGGTGAACGGCGAACCCGTGACGCAAGCGGACGTGGATCATTTCCGGCCGCTCCACGGAGAGCCCGCGACCACTCCGCTCGCGCGCGTGCTGGTCGAATTGATCGACGAGCGCCTGCTCGTCCAGCACGGCCACGCCCTCGGCTTCCGCACGGAACCGGGCGAACTGCGCGTCGCGCTCGCCGCCGTGAAAGATCACAACCACATCGCGTCGGATGCCGCGCTGGACGCACAGCTGGCGAAATCCCATCTCACACGAGCCGATCTCGAGCAGCACCTGCTACGCTCCCGCGTCGTCTTCCATCTCGAACGCGCCGACGTGCGCAACGGGCTGCTCGTCTCCGACGACGAGGCGCGGCGATACTTCGACACGCATCTGGACGAGTTCCCGCTGCAGACGTTCGACCTCGCGAAGCCCGCGCTCGTCAACCGCCTGACGCTCGAGAACCTCGGACGGGGTATCGTGCCCGCGTCCTACATCCAGCCACTACGAGCCGCGGCGACGATCGTCTGGACGAACGTCGAGCTGCAGCGCGCGTACACGACGGGGCTCAGGGCTCAGGCGCCGGTCGGCACACCGGTGCCGGGCCGGCTGACGACGCCGGCGCCTGACTGGCACATGGTCGCGACCGAACACTTCGACATCTACGCGCCCGCCGATCTCGTCGTGCAGTTCGATCGCGTGCAACGGGCGGCGGAGCGTGCCTATCAACACGTCAGCACGGATCTGCGCCACGACCTGGGCGATCGGCCGACGCTGGTGCTGTTTGCGACGGCCGCTGCCGCTCGTGCGGCGAACAGCGCGCCGCTGCCCGGTGGCGCGACGCGCACGTTGTTGCCTGTGGATCAGCCGGACGACGTGTTCCAGGCGACGGTGACCCACGAAGTGGCACACCTGTTCGCGTCTGACATCGTGCCGCGGCAGACGTACGCCATCACGCCGACGTGGATGATCGAGGGCCTTTCGGAATATGAAGGTGGCGTCTGGGCGACGTCAGATCGCGCGATCCTTCGAGACCTCGTGCGCACCAACGCAGTGCCGGCGCTGAGCACGCTCGACACGCACCTCGCGCAGGACAACCCGCGACTCCCCTACAGCCTGGGGCATGCGGCCTTCGATTTCATCGCGTCGCGATGGGGAGCCGACGGAGTGCGACGCCTGCTGCTGGCGCTGCGAAACGGCAACGTCGATCGCCAGACGCTCTACACCACGGCGCTCGGTGTGAGCGCCGACGACGTGGATGGGGCCTTCGACGCCTATCTCCGCGCGCAATTTCCGGAGCGCGCCGCGGCGGTCTCGCCGGAGCTTCCCAAATGCCTGCGGGACGCCGCTCCCACGAACGTGGACCTCACGAACGTGACCATTCCTGACGCGCTCACGTTGCTCGGCGGCGCCTGCGGCATCAGCGTTCGTGTCGAGGGAATTCCCGAGCGTGAGGCATCACGCGTTGTGCCGAGGGTGCAATTCAGCCAGGCCCGGCCGTCCGAGATCTTCCGGTTCCTCATCACGTCAGCGAGCTGGCGCTATACGGTCGTGGACGACACGACGCTGGTGCTCACGAGACAGTAAGAGCATAATCCGCCCGACAGCCTGGAGGGCTGACTATGAACCGCATCCTCCCGTGCGCCGTCGCGGCGGCACTTGCGCTCGGCGCTGCGCCCGCGCGCGCGCAGCAGAAGGCGACCGCGCAGAACGTTCCTTCGATCGCCTACACCTCGGTCCAGAATTTCCTGAAGCCTCCGCCCGGCGAGACCCTCGGCGAAGCCATCGGCGTCGCGACCAATTCGAAGGGACACGTCTTCGTCTATTTCCGGAGCGCGACGACGCGGCTGTGGGAGTTCGACAAGAGCGGCAACTTCGTCAAGGAGATCGGCAAGGGCTATTACGGATTCGAGTTCGCGCACTCCGTGCGGGTCGATCCCCAGGACAACATCTGGACCGTGGACGAGGGCACGAACACCGTCACGAAGTTCAGCCCGGACGGCAAGTTTCTGATGGTGCTCGGCCATCGCCCGCCGGCGATCGAGGGCGTCGTCGCGACGGTGTTCGGGCCGAATCCGCCGGCGCAGAAGTACACCTTCTGCCGTCCGACCGACGTCGGCTGGGATCCACAGGGCAACATCTTCGTCTCCGACGGCTACTGCAACAACCGCGTGGTCAAGTACAGCCCCGGCGGCAAGTTCCTCGCGCAGGCCGGCAGCGAGAAGGCCGGCGGCGGGCCCGGCGAATTCAACCTGCCGCACGGACTGCAAGTCGATGGGCACGGGCACGTCTGGGTTGCCGACCGGACGAACAACCGCTATCAGGAGCTCGACAACGACCTCAAGCCGCTCCGCCAGTTCACCAATCTCGGCACGGGCTGGACGGTGTGCGTGTCGTCGGGACCGCACCAGTACGTGTTCGCGTCGAACTCCAATCCGAACGGCAACGGCCCGGGGACGTGGGCGGCGACCGGCGAGATCTACAAGCTGGAGCTCGACGGCACGATCCTGGGCAAGTTCGGCCACGCGAGCAAGGAGTTCGGCGGCTTCCAGGTGGTCCACATGATGGACTGCCGCAACCCGAACGAGATCATCGTCGGCGAGATCGAGTCGTGGCGCGTGCAGAAGCTCGTGCTGCAGCCGGCCGCGAAAGGAGCCACCCGATGAAGCGCACTGTCATCGTCGCGCTCGGCGCGGTGCTCGCCGCCGGGCTGACGCTCGCCGCGCAGAGCGGCGCGCCGGACATCGCGTTCGAGTCGGCGGCCAGTCCGCTGTCTCTCCCCGACGACGTCTATCTGGGCGAGGTCGCCGGCGTGGGCGTCAACTCGAAGGGCGATCTGTTTGTCTATACGCGGACGGGCCATCCGACGGTCACAATCGGCACGTCGCGCGCGTTCCTGCACGGCGGGTCGCGCCTGTTCCAGTTCGATCGGAGCGGCAAGTTCGTGCGCGAGCTGCTCAAGGACAGCTACGGCGAGCTCGTCGCGCAGCAGGTCCGCATCGACGCACAGGACAACATCTGGGTCGTCGATCAGATGTCGGGCTACGTGATGAAGCTCGATCCGAACGGGCACCTGCTGATGCTGCTTGGCAGGAAGCCGGAGTCGGTGAACGTGCCCGCCAACGCCGGCCGCGGCGGCGGTGGACGCGGCGGCCGCGGCGGTCTGCCCGGCGCGGGCGCACAGAGCGACGTCTTCAACCGTCCGACCGACGTCGCGTGGGACGGGGCGGGCAACATCTTCGTGGCCGACGGCATGGGCAACGCGCGCGTCGCGAAATTCGACAGCAAGGGCGTGTTCGTCACGTCGTGGGGCTCGCGCGGCAGCGAACCCGGCATGTTCGCGAACGTGACCGGGATCGCCGTGGACGCGCAGGGCAACGTCTATGCGGCCGACGGCGGCAACAAGCGCGTCCAGGTGTTCGACAACAACGGCAGGTTCAAGACACAGTTCGCCAACATCGGCTCGCCCATGGCTCTGTGCATGACGCCGCCGCCGAACCAGGTGCTGTTCGTGTCGAACTCGAATCCGCCCGACGACTTCGACAACGGCGGCGAGATTTACAAGCTGAAGCTCGACGGAACGATCCTGGGGCGCTTCGGCACGGTGGGGAAACGTTTGAAGGAATTCGGGTCGGTGAACGCCATCGACTGCCGCAGCGAACACGCGCTCGTCGTCGGCGAGCTCGCGAACATGCGCGTGCAGAAGCTGACGCTTCGCTAGAACGCCGTCGCGCGCCCTTGGCGGCATCAGCACCGTACTGGTGACCGCGAAGGCGGCGATCTCGAGCTCGTCGTCGTCAACCCGGTGGGCGTCTTCGGTCCCGTGCTCGGGCCCGACTACTCGACGTCGATCCTCGTCGTGCAGCGACTCGTGGACGGCGCCGTGCCCGGACTTCCCCGCTTCACCTTCGGCGTCGTGGACGTGCGCGACGTCGCGGACCTGCGCGTTCGAGCGATGACGCACCCCGCGGCCCGCGGCGAGCGCTTTCTCGCGACCGCCGGACCGTTCCTGTCGATCCGCGAGATCGCCGCGATTCTGAAACGCCGCCTGGGCGCCGCCGCGCGCGAGGTGAGCGGAAGCCTTGTGTGGCTGACGTCCGTCGGTCCGGTAGACGAGCCGTACCTATTGGTGGAGTCCGATCTGCTCTACGAGCGCCGCGCGCCGCGGCTGCTCGTCGAGTCGCCGCACGAGGATGTGCTCCTGGCATCGGGCCCGACCAACTCGGGCGACGAGGTCTACGTCGGCGCGAACGACGGACGGGTCGTCGATCTCAGCAAGCGCCGCGACGAGCTGCGCGGCACGCGCGTATTCTCGAGCAGGCCGCGACGCTGTTGGCCCACACGCAGCACATCGAGTACGAAGCAGGACTCGCCGCGGCTGCACGTCATCATCCGCTTCAGGTCCTCGTCGTCGAGGATCTGATCTGGGCGGAGGTGGACGACCCGCGTCATCTCGCGCGGGCGCTCGAGACCATCGCCCCGCGGCTCGATTGAACCGGATGAACGACGCCGCCGACGCGCATTGGGAATATCGCAGCGACGATCGCTCGCTCATCCCTGCGCCGGCTGACGACGCCGATCTTCATGCCCATGGTGCGCGCGGTGCCGAGGCGGGTGACGCCGAACCAGATCACGTTGTGCGGACACGTGTGCATCTGGGCCGCGGGCGCCGTCGCGCTGATGGCGTCTGCGCCGGGCTCGTCGGTCCTGGCGATCCTCGCGGCTGGCTACACCGTCTTCAACCTCGCGGACATCGTGGACGGCATGTATGCGCGGCATTCAGGACAGACGTCGAGACTGGGCGAGCTGCTCGACCACGGCCTCGATCCGTTCGGCACGGCCCTGGTGCCGCTCACCTACGGCATCGTCATGCGCGAACCGGCGTGGCTCGTTTTGTCGAGCACGGCGGTTGTGGCGTACCTGCAGTTCCTGACGTTCCTGCACGGATACCGTGTCGGCTACGTGGTGCCTCGTCGCGGCGCTCGGCGGTCTGACGTGGCTGACGCGCCCCGTGCTGTTCGACGTCTCGGGGCGGGGCTCGTGGCGATCGCATTCATCGCCGGCGCGCTCTTTGCGCTGCCGGCCATGCGCGGCCTGCTGCGACGGCCGGCCGATCTGGCGCCCCTCGCGCTGCTCCTCGCGCTAATCCTCGCGTGGCACGCGTTCGGCGCGCTGGACGTTCGCGTGACGGGCGTGTTGCTGCTCTTCACGTCGGCCTACGAGATGATGCTCGTCACCTCGTCTCGCCTTCGGCGGCTCACGCTCGCGCTGTGGGATGTCCCGTTCGTCGCCGCGCTCGTTGCCGCGGCCGGCCTGTCGATGACGCTGCACGCAGGCGCCGGCGTGCAGAACAGCCTCGCGGGGGCGCTGAGCGTGTACGCGCTCGCCCGCAGCGCGGCGTTCTTTTTCCGAACAGTCGCCGCGGTCTACTTCGCGGCCGGGGTCTGACCTCCGACGTAGTGCTGCGCGTCCTTGTCCAGGCACACGAACTCGATCAGCTGCGTGTCCGGGCTGAAGCGGTAGAACAGCTTCGACGTGAACGGCTGCGTGTACGCCTTCGGATCGTCGATCGTCTCGTCGAGCTCGAGCAGGCCGAACTTCGGCCGCCGAAACCGCTCGGTGATCTTGCCTTCGCTCGTCAGCGGGCTGCCGCGCACGTCGAGCCAGCCGTCGTCCATGAAGCCGGTCGTCTCGATGACGAGCGTGTCGCCGTCCCAGTGGCCGACCGAGTAGCCGTTGTACCAGGGATCGACGTCTTCTTTCTTCGGGAGCGGCCGTCCGTCGAGATACACCTCGCGGACTGTCGTGCCGGAGGCCTCGTAGATCAACAGGACTTCTTTCGGCGTCTGGATGATCTTGCGCGGATACGGATGCGCGTTCAGCTGGCCGATGCCCATAGGCAGGCAGTGCGCGTCGGGATTGTCCTTGCTGTTGTTCGCCATGCGCTGCTTGACCAGATCGGCCGCCCATGGCTGATACGGCGCCTTCTGGTCCGGCATGTTGCCGCCGATGTTGCCGAAGCCGCCGCCTCCACCGCCCCGCCGGCCGCGCGCCGGGGGCGGCAGGCTGGGATCGCGCGTGATTTCCCACACGCCCGACAGATCCGGATGGCCGTCGGCGGCTCGCGGCGTCGGCGCGTTCGAGTCCACTTTGCCGTCGGCACCGACCGGCACGCCTGCTGGCGTGTAGTGCGGCCACTGCGCCAGCACTGTCGTTGACGCGGCGAGGACGATGACAATGGCGGCGAGCTTCGCGGGTGATCTCACGGGCAATCTCCTGAACGTCGTGTGCGGCTTCGCGAAAACACTATCGCCGACTTACGCGACGGTCAAGAACCCGTTGTCACTCGCGGACCGGATCGTGCAGCGAGCCAGGACGGCTCGCCGCTCAGGCGTATCGAGCTACGCGTGGGCTGCCGCCGAGGCGATCTCGCTGTTCGTCGCGTGCAGGAGGGAGAGCGCTTCTGACGAAGTCAGATGACGCCCTGTCGCGAGCTGGGTCTGCGCAATCAACAGCTCTGCGGCGTCAGCTTCGCTCAGCGTCGTCGCCTTGAAGGGAAGCTGGCCGACGTCCTTGAATGCCGACCACCGATCTCGGCGCCAAGCCACGATCCGTGTGGCTCCGGAGTCGAGGGCTTCCCGTATGAGCGTTCCTTCCAATTCATAGAAGGTCAGAGTCCCCATGCTGCCTCTACGAGGCTAGAACGGAGCAATATGCGCGCCACGAGACGTGCTTCAGTAACCCACTCTGCTTTCGGTTCTTACATGATCGCCGGAATCCCGCCCGTCGAAATGTGCACTCTTTGCGCCCATTGTCGGCAGAAAATTGTCATCAGTAGGCGGCCTTTGAACTACCGCTCGAGCTCGCCTCCTGGAGAGCGACATCTCGTAACGCCGCACGCGCCTGTTCCTTCGTCAGGTGCATACCATTCCGAAGACAGCTGGACGCCTGGAGCAGCTCGATGGCGTCGGACTCACGAAGTGTCGTCGCCTTGAACAACACGGTCGTGCCTTCGCGAAAGCGGACCCATCGTGTCTTCCGCCAGCGGAAGAGAAGAGCGCTCGGCACGGCACCGGGACAGGCATCGACGACCAAAGTTCCCTCCAGGTCGTAGTAACGTCGCTCAGCCTTCATGAATCCTCCACACGAAACGTTCACCGCTGCGCGCCCGCACGCGCAGCACGATACGCGCGTTTGTACGGCGCGAGCACTCCGTCTATCCGCTGCTTCTCCGATTCGCTGTACGGTCGATTGGTCCTGTCCGCGTTCTCGCGAATCTCCCGAATCTTCTCGTAGGCCTCGTGCTCGGCAGGCACTCCGGGCGCGCCGATTTCCTTCACGAACAACACCGCCTTCAGGTGCAATTGCAACTCAACGACGAAGTTGTTCGAGAGCAGCAAATGCAGTTGAAAGTCACAATAGCCACTCTCCATCGGCCTGCTCAAGCGATCCCGCGGGCGTTGTGCGACAACCGCGCCCGCTGCGATCAGTGCTCGCGCCACGTCGAGCAGCTGATCTTCGAACTCGACAGCAATAGACGCGCGAACGACGTCCAGCAACTCCGCCGCATTGCCGTCATACTGGCTGAGGATTTTCGCGACCGACCGCTGCCTGCTCTTGAGAGGCGCCACGACGATCACGCCACCGGCCGACTCGAGCGCCGCACGCAATGCCGGCCTGTCGTCGACCTGTACGATCTCGAATGCCAAGACAGAGTTCGCCCGGATCAGTAGAGACTGCAGTTCGCCATGCGCTTCACGGGCAAGTCGATACAGCTCGTCGAGGCACGCCCGTCCGTCCTCACCAAGGCGCTGCTCGAGCTCCTCAGGCGACAAACGGGAACGGTTGTCGGGATCGGACAGTTCCTCGGCATCGACCTCGTCCAGCGCAAACTGCGTGACAGGTTGCAGGGCCTTGACGGGCGGCAGCGTGCCAGACGCGCAGAAGGCGTCTGTAAGCGAGACGCCAATCTGGGTCCCTGGGCCGCCGATGACAGGATCGTCGGAACTCAAAGTATGCGAAGAAAGAGAACCGCCGCACGGGACCACCGCCCCCCCAGCGCGAGCCGCAGGCGACAAGGGGGCCGACATTATACAGCCCTGCCCGAGCTCGCCGATTGTAGGGCGTTCAGTGTGCGATTGTAGATTGGGCGTGCGCCTATAGTACCGAAATGGCCCACGTATTTGAAATCAGCGGTTGCGAGAAGACGTGAGTCTTCGAGGGCTTGCGCACTCGCGTCCAGCTTCTTGCTTGGTAAGATCGCAATCTTCCAGAGGCACTCATACAAATGACGCAGACAAGCGAAGGACGACGGGTGGCGGTGACCGGAGCGGCCAGCGGCATCGGCGCAGCCACGGCGAAGAAGCTGATGGCGGACGGCTGGCGCGTGGCCTGCCTGGATCGCAACATCGAGGGCGCGAAGGCGACGGCCGGCAGCCGCGGCATCGCCATCGCCATCGACGTGGCGGACGAGGCATCGACCGCCGCGGCATTCGCGAGAGTACGCGAGGCCTTCGGCGGGCTCGACGGGCTGGTGACCGCGGCGGGCGTCATCGAGACGACGGAGTTTCTCGACACCACGGTGGAGCAATTCCGCCGCCTGTTCGACATCAACGTCATCGGCACGTTTCTCAGCGTCCGCGAAGGCGCGAAGCTGATGGGGCCGGGCAGCCGCATCTGCCTCGTGGCCAGCATCTCGAGCTACACGGGCGGCGGGTACGTCGCGCGCGGGGCCTACGCGACCAGCAAGGGCGCGGTGCTGACGATGATGAAGAGCTGCGCGCGCGCGCTGGGCGACAAAGGCATCGCCGTGAACGCTGTCGCGCCCGGCTTCATCGACACGCCGTTCGTCGCGTCGGCGATGGGCGATCCGGTGCGGCGCGCGCAGGTCGTCGCGGCCGTCGGTAAGGTCGGCAAGGCGGAACAGATCGCGGAAGCGGCGGCGTGGCTGATTTCTCCGAACGCCGACTTCGTGCACGGCGCGACGTTGATCGCCGACGGCGGCGTCCTGATGCACTGAGCACGGTAGAATCGAGGAGACCGGTGTTCGGTCCGCCGTGGCAGGACGTTCCGCTGCCGACTTTCATTCCTCATCCATAAAGCCGCCACCCGAACGCTTTGCGCGCCAGCGTGTGGTTTCTACATGATCGACGCGGCGCGATCCGCGCGATCGCGCGGATACACACCAGATTTCTCGACAGACGCGCGGCACGCGATTTGCCCTCATCCGTTCAGCGGACATGGGACGGATTCTCATCGCGGACGATCACGACACCCTCCGCCGTGGTCTCGTTCAGGAGCTCACGCACGCCGGCCACGAAGTCCAGGAAGCGTGCAACGGCAACCAGGCCCTCGAACACCTGCACGACAACGCCTTCGACGTCGTCCTGAGCGACCTGAAGATGGGCGGCAGCGACGGCCTGGAGATCCTGCGCACGACGCGCGCGCTGCACCCGACGACGGCCGTGATCCTCATGACGGCGTTCGGCACCGTGCACTCGGCCGTCGAGGCCATGAAGATCGGCGCGTTCGACTACGTGCTGAAGCCGTTCGAGATCGACGAGATGGAGGTCCGGATCGAGAAGGCGCTCGAGATGAAGCGCCTGAAGCACGAGATCGAATATTTCCGCGACGCGCAGCGGGATCACTACGCCGCCGACCGCATCGTCGGCGGCAGCCCCGCGCTGCAGTCCGTCCTCGACATCGTCACGAGAGTGGCCAGGAGCAACACGACCGTCCTCGTGCGCGGCGAAACCGGTACGGGCAAGGAGCTGATCGCGGGCGCCATTCACAACCACTCGCCGCGGCGAGCGCGCACGTTCGTCAAGGTGAACTGCGCCGCGCTGCACGACAACCTCCTCGAGTCGGAGCTGTTCGGCCACGAGAAGGGCGCGTTCACGGGCGCCGACCGGCCGCGCGTCGGCCGGTTCGAACAGGCGGACGGCGGCACGCTGTTCCTCGACGAGATCGGCGACATGAGCCTGGGCACGCAGGCCAAGATCCTGCGCGCGCTGCAGGAGCACGAGTTCGAGCGCCTCGGCGGCATGCGGACGCTGCAGGTGGACGTGCGGCTCATCGCCGCCACGAATCGCGATCTGCAGGCCATGGTCGCGGCCGGCCAGTTTCGCGAAGACCTGTACTATCGCCTCAACGTCGTCTCGATCGAGATGCCTCCGCTGCGCGAGCGCAAGGAGGACATCGTCCCGCTCGCCAGCGCGTTCATCCGCCGCTTTGCCGGTGAGTTCAACAAGAAAGTCGAGGGCCTCGAGTCGGACGCGCAGAAACAGCTGATGCGCTACAACTGGCCAGGCAACGTCCGTGAGCTCGAGAACACGATCGAGCGCGCGATGCTGCTCGCCGAGGGCCGTGCGATCGCGGCTGCCGACCTGCGGCTCGGCGAGCTGCCCACTCCCGGTGCTGGACAGAATCAGCCGTCGAGCATCGTCCGGATTCCGCCGACCGGCATCCCGCTCGAGGACATCGAGCGCGCCGCGCTCGTCGAAGCGCTGAAGATGTCGAACTGGGTGCAGAAAGACGCCGCGAAGCTGCTGTCCATCAGCCCGCGCGTCATGAGCTACAAGATCAAGACACTCGGCATCGAGCTCCCGCGCGGTCGGCACGTCGAGCCGCTTTCGGAGCTGCCGATCGCAAGAGCCTCGTAAGTTCTACTGCAGTCTTCCGGCGTCTTTCTGGTTTTCCAGGCAGACTTCGTCCATCAGCTCCGTGTTCAGGGCGATCCGCTCGTGCAGCGTCACGGTCCACGGCCTGGTATACGCCTTCGGGTCGTCGATGGTGACGCCGATGTCCAGGCGGCCGTACGCCGGTCGGCTGATTCGCTCCTGGACCTTGGCTGCGGATGTGATCATGCTGCCGTGCCAGTCGATCCACAGATCGTCGCGAAAGCCGTTCGAGTTCACGACCAGCGTGTCGCCCTCCCACTTGGCCGTCGAGTACCCCTGCCAGGACGGGTCGGGATCGACCGGCAGCGGCCGGCCATCGACAAAGACCTGCCGATAAATCGCGTTCATCTCGTCGAGCATCACGACCAGGCTCGGCGTCTGCACGATCTTGAGCAGGTGCGGATGGTTGTAGGCGCGCAGGAACACGTCCGGCAGGCAGCGGACGTGCGGATCGTCTTTGGCGTGGTCGGCGATCCGTTCCTTGACGAGCGCGGCGAGCCACGGCTGGTAGGGCAGACCGCCCGGCAGGCTGGCGCCCATGTCAACGCCCTCTCTGCCCATCGGCAGCTCCAGTCTGCCGCATGTCAGCTTCTCCGGATCCTGGCAGTTGGTGCCGGCCGTGAGCCAGATGCCCGACAGATCCGGCTTGCCGTCCGGCGTTCTCGGCGTTGGCGCGGAGAGATTCGGCTTGCCGTCGGCCGTTCTCGGCACGCCGGCAGTGGGGTAATGCAACCACTGGGCGCGTGCGACTCCGGGCACACCCACCGTGGCACCGAACACACCCGCGACAAAGACGGACTGAACGACAAGTTTGCGCATGACTGAATGACTCTGCGAGATCGACGTCCTATTCTCCCACTGGTCAGACCAGGCGTGACGGCAGCAGTTGCACATGAACCATTGCAAGACTCCCGTCTGGAGAAGCTTCTCGACCCAATCCGTCCTGCCGCACCTGGGGCAGTATGGCAGTCGATCCGACCGCGAGATCCGTACCGATCGCCGCATCAGCGGTCATCCGTCGATGGCTGCAGTTTCTGGAGGATCGCCACGGCGGCTTCGCGTACTCCGCTCCCAACGTGATCGGCGCCGGCATTCTGGTCGCGTGCGCGCAAGGCCAGATCGAGGGCTGTACGGCCCGCCTTGTCGCGCGCATGCACGTCAGCACCGTGATCGACGAGGAACCTGATCACATCGGGACCGCGTCCGATCGCGCCGTGCAAGGCGGTCTGGCCGTTCGCATTCACCGCGTTGACATCGGCGCCGAGGTCCAGGCAGACCTTCATCGCGGCAATCGCGCCGGCTTCGGTTCCAGGATCACGGTTCGTGTCGAAGCCGCCGCGCCATCCCATCCCGGCCGCGAGCATGAACAGGGTCGTGCCGTTCTTGAGTCGTGCCGTCGGATCGGCGCCGTGTTCAAGAAGCAACTTCATCATCGGGATGTCCCCCGCTTTTGCCGCACGCATAAGGGGCGTCGCTCCGGCGCCGAGGCCGGGATCGCCGGCTGTGTGCTGCCGCTGAGGCTTTGGCCCTTTGAGCACCGCATTGACGTTGGCACCGTTCGCGATCAGCAATCGCGCCATCGCGATCCCGTCCATGTCCTCCTCGGGCTTCGGCCTCGGCCGGCCATGCGCCCACGGCAGCGTGTTCATGTCCACGACGGCGTACAACGCGGCCATGCCCGTCTGATCCGCCACGTTCGGGTCGGCGCCCTGACGCAGCAGCATCGCCGCCACGTCGTAGTGGACGTTGATGATCGCCAGCACCAGCGCCGTGATCCCGTCGGGGGCGGCCAAGTCCAGCGTCGCGCCGTCGTCGGCGAGCGTCTGCGCGGCCGCCAACGCACCTTGCCGCGCCGCATACATGAGCGGCGTCCACCCGCCACGCGGCAACACGGATTGCCCGGCGCGCGGCCCAGGGAAATGCGTCTGAGCCGATAGGGTGTCGATGTCCGCGCCACCGTCGATGAGCCGCTCGACGGCCGCCGCGTTGTTCTCCTCCGCCGCCCAGATCAACGCCGTCTCTCCGTACGCGCTTTCCCGGCCGTTGGGATCGGCGCCGTACGTCAGCAGCGCTTTCACGACGTCCGGCTGCCCCGTTCGGGCGGCCATCATCAACGTCGTCGCACCCTCTTCCGGCAGCGACGCGTTCGGGTCCGCGCCGGCCCGCAGGAGCGCATCCACCATCGCCGGAGCGCCGTTCATGGCGGCGAGCATGAGCGGCTGCATCCCGTAGCGGTTCGCCGCATTCGGGTTGGCACCTGCCCTCAGCAAGTCCCGCACCAGTTCGCCGTCATCGGATCGCACGGCCCAGTGCAGCGCCGTCGTCCCGTCCGCCTCCGCGACGTCGGCCTTCTTCGTCCGCATCAGCAGTGCCCGCGCGGCGATGTGATCGCCGGCCTTGATCGCGGCAATCAACTCCGGCTCGCCCGCGCGCGCGTCGGCAGCGGCCGCGCAGATCGCGATCGCCAGCAGACCGCGCGTGACGCCCGTGATCGTGCTCCTGCTCATGAGATGTCCGCCCGGCCGTTGCTCTCGCCAAAGCGCGTGACGTCGCACCCATACTGATCGGCGACACCCACCCACAAGTTGCCAATCGGCGACCTCTCCGGCGCCTTGAAATGGCGGTCGCCCTTGCCGGCGCCTCCACCGAGCGCCAGGAGCGGCAGCGGATAGGGACTATGCGTGTTGCCGTTGCTCAACCCGCCGCCGTAGAAGATCAGCGAGTGATCGAGCAGCGATCCGTCGCCGTCGCGCGTCTTGCTCAGCTTGTCGATGAACTTCGCGAACTGCTGCACGTGGTACACGTTGATCTTGGCGTGCTTGGCGATCTGTTCCGGCCGGTTCTGGTGGTGCGATACCGAATGATGGGGCTCGGAGACGCCGATGACCGAATAGGTCTTCATGCTGAACTCGCGCGCCATCATGAACGTGAACACGCGCGTCAGATCCGACTGATACGCCAGCGTGAGCAGCGAGAACATGAGCGCCACGTGCTCTTCGAACGACTCCGGGATGCCTTCAGGCGCGTCCGCGACGATGTCGGTGCTGGCGCGCTGCTCCATCCGCTGAATGCGCTGCTCGATCTCGCGGATGTCCGTCAGATATTCATCGATGCGCGATCGATCCGGCGCCGGCACCTCGCGCTCGAGGTGATTCAGGTCGGCCGTGATCGAGTCCAGCACGCTGCGGTTGGTCTGCATGCGCAGGGCGCGTTGAGCGGGCGTGCCCGCGCGGCCGAACATGCGTTCGAACACGACCCGCGGGTTGATCTCCATCGGCAGCGGGGTCGTCGGCGACGCCCACGACAGCGTGTTGACGTACGCGCAGGCGTACCCGGGACTGCAGCCGCCGACGTAGCCGGCGAAGTCTTCGGTCGCGACCTCCAGCGATCGCAGCGGCGTCTCGTCGCCGATCTTCTCGGCGATCACCTGGTCGATGGTGCGCCCGAGGCGGAAATCCTGGCCCTCGGTCTCCTTCGCGGTCACGCCGCTCAACCATCCGGACGACGCGAGCGCATGATCCGCGTCCGTGCCCGGTCTCGAGAAGTTGCTCAGCACGACGAGATGCTCACGGGCGAACTCGAGCGGTTTCAGAATCGGCGTGAACGCGAAGTCGTTTCCCGAGTCGCTGGGCGTCCACTGGTCCATGATCATGCCGTTCGGCACGTAGACGAATCCGAGGCGACGCTGCGCGTTCGCTGCAGTCCGGGAGGTTGCCGTCAGAGCAGGCACCATCGCATCGAGCAGCGGGAGCGCCACGGTCGCGCCCAGGCCACGCAGGAAGGTCCGTCGCGGCAGGGAGAGTTTTGAGATGAACATGCGCCGGTTCTCCTTCGTTCAGTTCGCCTTTGCGGCGGCCGTTCTCACGGCCGCCTGTGTCGACGGCGCACCGATCACGATGCGCTTCTGGAACGGCACGCTCTCGACGATGCCGAGAATCAACGCCGAGAAACGATAGTTGTCGCGTGCGGCGTGTGCGACGATGTCGCGCACCGTCGGCATGTCGTACGGGTGCAGGCCGCGCCCCAACGCGTAGGTCAGCAGCTTTTCCGTGAGTGTCTCGACGATGACATCGGGGCGCCGCAGCAGCGCCTGGCGGAGGGCGACGACGCCGTCGATCCTGGTGCCGTCGTAGAGCTCGCCGCTCGCGTCGATCTCGCCGCCCAGCTGTCGAATGCCGCCCGTCTCCGGAGCGCGGCCGATCTCGTGGGTGCGCCACGCTCCGACGGCGTCGAAGTTCTCCATCGCGAGGCCGATGGGATCCATGCGGCGATGGCAATTCGCGCACACCGGGTTCGCCCGATGCGCCTCCATCCGCTGCCGCATGGTCAGCGGCTTCGCGCCGTCTTCCTGATCCGGAAGATTGGTATCCACGTTCGGCGGCGGCGGTGGCGGCGGCATGCCGAGCAGGTTGTCCAGAATCCATTTCCCCCGCAACACCGGAGCCGTCCGGTCCGCGTGAGACGTGACGGTCAGGATGCTTCCCTGGCCGAGCAGTCCTCGACGCGCGTCGCTCGTGATCGTGACACGCCGGAACTGGCTGCCGAATACGTGCGGGATGCCGTAGTGTTTGGCAAGACGCTCGTTGGCGAAGGTGTAGTTCGCCGTCAGCAGGTCGAGGACATTGCGATCCTCGCGCACAATGCTTTCGAAGAACAGCTCCGTCTCACGTGCGAAGCTGTCGCGCAGCTGATCGTCGAAATCCGGGAACTCCTCGGGATCCGGCACGACGTTCCGCAGATTCCTGAGCTCGAGCCACTGCCCGGCGAAGTTGACGGCGAACGCCTGCGCTTTCGGATCCGCGAGCATCCGGCGGACCTGCTGTTCGAGAACCGCCGGTTCGGACAGGCGGCCAGCCGCCGCCACCTTCAACAACTCGTCGTCAGGGATGCTGCTCCACAGAAAGAACGACAGCCGGGACGCCAGTTCGAAGTCGCCGACCTTGTAGATCGTGCCGACCGCCGCGTTCCGGGGGTCGCGCTCGACGCGAAGGACGAAATCCGGGCTCGCCAGAATGCGTTGCAGGCCGCGCTGGACGCCCGTCTCGAACGTGCCCTGCTGCCGGCCCGACGCATAGAACGCGAGCACCGGCTGCAGATCGCTCGCCGTCACGGGCCGACGAAACGCACGGCGCGCCAGCATCGACAGGATCTCCGTCGCGCAGCGCTGTTCGTCTGCCGCCCGGAGCGGACGGCACGTGAAGATGCGGCGGCGCGAGGGCGTGTCACCGACGCCGGTCGAATTGAATGGACCCGTGACCGTGAGCTCGCGGATGTGCGGCCATCCGGTCGAGTCGTAGGGGCTGGTGGTGGTGCGGACGAAGTCCTGCAGCCGGCGCGTATCCGCGCCGTCGCGCGCGATGAACGTCGCCGTGATCAGCCTCGGCCCCGCCTTCACGGCCACGCGGGCGTGGAGACGCGCCTCCACCTGCGGGCTCGGATCGTCGTCGTCGTCCGCCTTGCCGCGCGCGCGCGGTTTCGGCATGTCCTTCGGCCCGCCGATCGTCTCGAGGAACACCCGCGCTCCGTCGATGCTGATCTCCAGCTGATGGGGACGTTCGAGGCCGATGAGCCCGTCGGTGTTCGTCCGGAGCAGCTTGATGTTGAAGTCGTACTCGCCATCGACGGGGAACCAGTGCTGCACCGCGAGACCGCCCATCGTGCCGAGCGGCGTCCCCTCGATGTGTTTGTCCTGCGACCGGTCCTGCGGCACGCGAAACGTCACCGATCCGGCGCTCACCTCGTGTTCACCGACAGCGGCGGCACTAATGGCCTCCGCCGCGGACACATAACGTTCGACGAGCACGGGTGACAGTCCCAGGACATCGGAGATGTTGTCGAAGCCGAATGCCGAATCGTCGGGCGGCAACAGCGCGGCCACATCCACGTCCATCGACAGCAGATCGCGAACGGCGTTCGCGTACTCGGCTCGATTGAGCCGGTGAATCAGCGGCGCCCCTGGATTGGGATGGGCGGCGGCGGCACGATCCAGGTCTTTGTCGAGCCAGGCGATGAGGCGATCGTACGTGGCCTGGTCCGGACGTCGAGCCGTCGGCGGCGGCATCGCTCCGCGCTGAAGCTTCCGCAGCACGTTCTCCCAGAGCTCGGTGTTCGCGGCGACGTCGGTGACGTCGACATGTTCCAGGCTCATCCCTCCCGTCTTGAGGCGATCGTTGTGGCAGACGACGCAGTAGCGTTTGAGGATCTGACCAGGCTCCGCCGGCGTGACCGGCGCCCCTGCGGCGCTGCGCGACCCCGCCGAGACGGCCAGCGCTGTGAGCGCCGCGACAAACAGTGTTCTCATCATCACGCTCGTTCTTACATCTGGTGATCCATGACGTGCACGACCGACTTGAATCGCCACCCCTTCGCTGTCCGTGCGAAGACGTACTCGTACCCGCCGACGTGGCCGGCATGCACGGCGTCGAAGCTGACGCCCCGGAGCGACGGATACACGAGCCGTGACTTGCCGACCGCGCCGTCTCCCGACGGCTCGATCACCAGGTTGACGATGTCGTGGATCCAGAGGCCGTTCGGCCGCTGGAGCTTCTGGCAGTTCCTGGACGCGCCGCCCGCCGCCTCGGCGAGCCGGTCTCGGCCTTGAAATTTCTGGCCGAGCTTCCCGTTCTGCATCGAGCTGAACCATCCGTCGTCCGTGTAGAGGTCGGCGTAGTCGTAGCCGTTGTGCCCACACGTGTCGTTGGCCCAGGCGTACCGCGCGACGAGCTGCTGCAACTCGACGTAGTCGAGCGCCGTCAGCGACCGCGGCGCCGTCGAGTTCTGCGCGCCCTCCTCCTTCGAGGCGACGCCGACCCGCGCGGCGAACGAGACGCTGAGCACGACGATCAGAACGGCCAGGCCGCGCGGCTTCATGCGTGCCTCCACCTTAGAAGTCAGTCTGGAGACTGAACTTGAACAGCCTGGCGCCGACGATGGACGTGGGCGTCAGCCAGGCGCCGTACTGGTTGTTGTATTGAGTGACCGTATTCGTGTTGAACACGTTGTAGATGTCGACGCTGACGGTGTTCTTGATGCGGCCGAATCTCAGGATCTTGCCGATGCGCAGATCCAGCATGCTGGCCCGGTCGCCGTACATCGTCCCCGGCGCGATCAGCGCCACGGTCGCATTCGGCGCGCCGCCGGAGAGGCTGCGGCCCAGGGACGGCGCAATCACGGCGTTGGGCACGACCTCGTTCGCGAGAATCTCCGGTCCCGGAAAACTCTGGAACGCCGCGGACAGCAGCACGTCGACCCGCGGCATCGTGTAGGTGCCCATCGCTTTGTAATCGGTCAGGAACGGCGTCTGCGTGTGGCAGAACGGCATGTTCGTCACGCCGGAACTGACGGCGCGGCGATCCAGCGACAGAATCTCGTAGCCCAGGGTTTGCAGCTCAGGGAGTTGCGCCGTGACCGCGCAGTTGTCCGTCGTGGTCCGCCCGCTGTTCACGCCCGCCTGCACGAGGACGTCGTGGGGCAGCCTCATGCTGAGGTTGACGTCGAGTCCATTCCAATGCTGGATCTGACTGCCGTACGCATCCGCGAAGTTGATCTCGTTGTTGACCTGGCCCACTTTGTTCGGATTGAGGTTGTAGAGGCCTGAGACGACATAGCCTCCGCCGCCCGGAAGTCTGAGATCAACCGGGGCCGTGATACCGAACGGGCTGTAGTCGGACGCAGCCGTGGCCAGGTTGTCGGTCACGGTGAAATTGCCGAACCAGCGCCGGATGTACCCGACGGACACGGCGACGCCTCTGGTCAGCTCGCGCTGCACGCTGGCGGTGAACTCGTCGTTGTACAGCCGCTTACTCCATCCGGTGAGCGTGGTCGCCGCCGCGGAACTCGTGAGGGCATCCGTGCCGAACTTGTTGTTGGCCATGGCGCTACATTCCAGGTTCGCGAGAGGATTCGTCAGATCGCAATCCGGAATGAAGTTGTGGTTGCTGTCGGTCCACGTACGCGTCGTCGATTCCGACAGTCTGTTGACCGGGTTGCCGTCCGTCGCGCCATAGCCAGCCAGGTACTTGCCGAAGCTCACTTTGACGGCGGTCTTCCCGTCGCCAAACAGGTCATACGCCATGCCGACGCGCGGCGAGATGTCGTTCATGTCGTAGTAGTCGCTCTCGGGAAAGGTGACGTTCCGGGTCGGCGCGAGAACGGCCGGCCCTACGGTCTGCCCGGGGAAGAACGTGCCGAGATGATCGAAGCGAAGGCCGCCGTTCAGCGTCAACCGCTTGATGGTCCACTTGTCCTGCGCGTAGAGGCCGAACTCGCGGATGCTGCTCATCGCGGCGTACGGTGAGGCGATTTCCGTCAGCTGGTTCGGGATGCCGTTGTTCAGCCGGTAATCGAGGTGATCGGTGATCGACGTACTGCTCTCGATCGACGAGCCGGTCGTCGTGCCCCCCGATTCGCTGATCCCGATCTTGGCGGCGTGCGCGCCCGTGACGTACGTGAGCGTCGCCTGCGTCTCCCAGATGTTCGGCTGATCGGTTCGCGAATTATCGACACCGCGGTACGTGAGGCCCGGATAGATGCCAGACTGCTCGACGGCTTTCGTCAGATGCGGCTCGATGGCGTTGCTCTGTGTGTCCGCGAACGTCGACCCGCGCACCTCGAGGAGCAGGCGTTTGGTCAGGACGGACGACCACGAGAGGATGCCGAGATCCTTCTTCGGGAAATGCGTCTGCGTGAACGCTTCCGGCGAGAAATTCGGCCTCGCATCCTGCCAGAACCTGTGCGCGACGAGGTAGTAGGCGCCCACCTTCTGCGACGGCGTCGCCTGCCACGTGAGACGGCCGTCCACGTTGCGATCTTCGGTCGAGAATTTGGCCTGCTGGCTGTAATCCGGCACGTACGTCCATGCGGCAGGATTGCCGGCGTTCACGTTGGCGTACATGCCTGCCAGGTAGTTCTCGTTGCCCTGCCATCGGGCGCCGGTATAGAACCACAGCCTGCTCAACAGGATCGGCCCGCCCACGCTGGGGTTGATGTCGTATTGATGGACGAGGGCGTTCGGGGACGCGAGGCCCTGGTCGCGAAGCGCCTGCGTGATGTTGCTCGCCTGCAGTCCGGAGTTCGCGCCCGTGGCAAAGAAGGAGCCTCGAACGACGTTGCCGCCCTCACGGGGCACGAAATTCACGCGCACGCCGCCGGTGAATTGCTCGACCGAACCGGCTTCCGTCTCGACGTTCATCTCCTGCGTGGTGCCGATGTTGGGCGCGAAGTTGTTCGCGTTGCCCGGCCCGATGATGTTGCGCACCTGCACGCCGTCGACGGAGATCCGCTGATCGAGGTAGCTGCTCCCGTGCAGCGTCATGTACGTGTTCGACAGCGCGCCGACGCCGCCGACGTCGAACGGATTGCCGTTGCCGTTCGCCGACACCTCCGACTTGATGCCGGGGATGAGGATGGCGATGTCGACCGCGCTTCGGCCTGTCGGAATGGCCGCAATCAGATCCGAGCCGATGACGCGCTGCTGCGTCACGTTCTGCACGTCGACGACGGGCGCGTCGCCGGTCACGAGGACCGTCTCTTCGACGGCGCCGACACGCATGTCCGCGTTGATGACGGCGGTGAACGATCCGCTCAGCGAGATGCCCTCGCGCTTGACCGTGGTGAAGCCGCTCAGCGTGAACGTCACGGCGTACACGCCAGGCCGCA
>CAZOIK010000067.1:0-2042 GCA_964579765.1 uncultured Bifidobacteriaceae bacterium | reverse complement strand
GAGCGCGGCGGCGCGCGCCCGCGTGTAGCGCTCGGTGAACGGCGGCAGCCGGCCGTCCGGCGGGTCGTCGATGAGCGACGTGCGCCGCTCGACGACGCGGTTCGGCATCCAGTTGGCGCGGTAGGTGCCGGCGCCGCGCGCGCCGGCGTTCGCGTTCTCGAGCAGCGAGTTGTAGAACTGATCGCCGAACGCCGCGTCCTGGTCGGGCGCGAACAGCCGCGCCGCGCGCGCCTTCAAGTCAGCGAGCTCGGCGTCGGACAGCAGCGGCGTGCCTGCGAACTGCGCCGGGCGCTCGAGCGGCGTCGCGCTGATGTTCTCCCACAGGCCCGTCAGGTCAACGTGGCCGTCGGCCGCGCGCGGCGCGATCCACGGCGCGGCCTTCGGCAGCGCGAGGCCGGCGACGAACGCGATCAGCACCGCGGCAGACCTGCAGGTCTGCACTACCTGGCGACGCATGACCAGTTCGCGGCGTCCTTGAGATCGCCCGTGCCCGTGTACTTCGCGTACTGCGGATACGGGCACAGCGGGCGCGACAGGCCCGATCGCTTGTTCACCGCGGCGATGGTCGCCGGCGTCTTGCCGTGCTCACGCCACTGCTCCAGGGCGCCGATCGTGTCGAACGTGTCCGGACCGTTGCCGCCGCGGCAGTGGCCCATGCCCGGCACCATGAAGAGCTCGGCGAAATCCCTGGTCTCGCCCTTGCCCATTTTGTGGACGACACTCTCGTAGTACTCGATCGTGTTCTTCGGCGTGATTGTCGTGTCGGCCCACCCCGCATAGAGCAGCAGCTTGCCGCCGTGCGCCTTGAATCGTTTCAGCTCCGGATCGGTCGCGTCCACGAAGCCGATCTTCTGATCGATGATCGGCATGTCGCGATCAAGATCGAACGTGTGCCAGTCGTACTGCGGATTCTGGAACGCCCAGATGCGCACCGTGTCGATGACATTCAGGTTTGGGTTGCTGCGCAGGGGCGTCAGCGGGTTGCCCAGGATCTGGCCGGCGAAGATCACCTCGCCTTTGCTGTTCTTCACGCCGCCGTAGAACATCTCGACCGCTTCCAGCTGCGGCGGCGTCAGGCACTGGTCGTTCGCCGCGCCCGTGCACGCAAGCGTGGAGAAATCGAACGAGCACTGCTCGGCATCGTTGAGAAAGCCCTCGTGCAGCGTGTCGCATTTCTTCATGACGGTGTCGGTGACGACCTTCGCCGTCTCGGGCGGAATCGCCATGTCGGGGTTGCGCGCAAGGACGACCTGCCGCGCGAAACCCGCGGTGTGCATGTGAATGTGGCGGTTGGCGAGCGCGCCGGCGATGATGCCGTCGTAGTCGTCCGGATAGCGAATCGCCGCCATGATGCCCATCCGGCCGCCGGTCGAACAGCCCTTGTAATAGGAGAGCGCGGCGCCGCGGCTGTACATCTGTTTGATCAGCCGCTTGCTCTCCGCGGTCGTGTCGTGCAGCGCTCGATACGCGAAGTCAACGATCTTCTCCGGATGGCCGAGCGCGAACATCCCGTTCGGTCCGTCGCTCGCGTTGTGGCCCGTGTCGGTCGCCGCCGTCGCGTAGCCGAGCCGCAGCGCGACCTGCATGTCGCCGTAGCCCTGGATCGACCCGGCAAACCCGCCGTTGCCGACGACGAGCAGCTTGCCGTTCCAGTGCTCGGTCGGCATCCACAGCTCGGAATAGATGTTCGAGTCGGGCGTCGGCCTGAGCGTCATCTTCACGCGGCAATGCTGCGGGATCGGCTCGGGCGCGACCGGCGCGCCGCCTGCGGCCGCCGGCGGCGCCACGCCGGCGCGGGCCGGAGGCGGTGAGGGCGGCGTGAACACGCCGGCCGGGACGACCTCGGCGGAAAGGATGATCGTCTGCGGGTTTGACATCGCGCGAATCGCGTCGCAGTTGGCGGTCGTTCCGGCGGCGAGGAGAAGAGCTGCAGCCAGCATAGTGGTCCTCCCGGATCGCGGCCCAGAAAGGGCCGCGCGAGGCGTTCCCTTGGGCGGCCTTTCAGGGCCCCCACGAGCAAATTGGTCGCCAGCGGCGCAACG
>CAZOIK010000066.1:0-5972 GCA_964579765.1 uncultured Bifidobacteriaceae bacterium | reverse complement strand
GAAGGCCTGCACTACACGTCGGCGGCCCTGAAAGGACCGCCCGACTTGCCGCCCGGGGAACGGCCGTCTCCCATCGCCATCGCAGTCACGCCTCATGGCCCGCAGTCGCCCCGACCTTTGCGAGCATGGCGTCCTTCACCGGGGGACTCGCGTCCCCCGGACCCCTCACGCGGTCGCTCGCGGGGGCCCCAAGATCCCCGCTCCGCTCCCGCGGTGCGCGCCGCGGGCGCGCCCGAAACCGGGCGCAGTGCGCCGCCGCCGCGGGCGCGTTGGCGTCGCCGTGCTCGTCGTGGTGCAGCACCACCGACATGCCGATGAACAGCGTCGCCAGGAACGTGAAGATGAACGCCTGCAGGAACGCGACGAACAGCTCGAGAAAGTTGATCGCGACGCTGCCGAGGACGACCAGCGTGCCGATGCCGAGGCCGAGGCCCACGCTCTTCGCGCCGGCCGCCATGATGAACGACAGCAGCACGGCGAGCAGGATGTGTCCGGCGATCATGTTCGCGAACAGTCGAACGGCGAGCGCGAAGATCTTCGCGAACAGGCCGATGATTTCGACCGGCACGAGCAGCGGCGCCATCCAGATGGGCCCGGGGCAGAAGTGCGCGAGGTAGGCCTTGCCGCCAATCCGCAGGCCGTTGACGACCATCATCACCATCGTGATGACGGCCAGCGTTGCCGTCACCCAGATGTTGCCGGTCGCGGTGCCGCCGAGATGCGTGCCGAACAGGTTCGAGATCTGCGGAATCGGCAGCAGGCCGAGGATGTTCACCGTCAGCACGAAGAAGAAGACGCTCCAGATGTAGCCGATGAAGCGGTCGGTGTGCTCGTGCAGCGCGGGCTCGGCAACCTCCTTGCGGAAGTAGTCGCAGACGGCCTCGAACATGTTCGCCGAGCCGGTGGGCACCATCGCGTCCACGCCAGACTTGCCCCGGCGGCGCTTCACGAGCATCGGCACCAGCGCGACGAGCAGCACGCCGGCCAGCGCGAGCATCGCGATCTGATCGGAAAACACGGTAATCCTGCCGTTGGGCGTCAGGGGCCCCGCCTGCACCGTCCGCTCGACGAGCGGGTGCTGGACGATGTGTTCGAGCGGGCTCTCTTGTTCGGTCATAAGGCCAGTCTCACTTCGAGCGGAAGCAGTACCACGTACGTCGTGCCTATCCAGAAGAGCAACGGCTCGCGCGCGACCAGGCCGCTCAACGCGGCGGCCGCGCCGAGCACGACGACGACCGCCAGCCTCACCGTCATCGCCAGGAAGCTGCGCTGCAGCCGGGCTTCAGGCGTGTCCGCCGCCACGGCGACGAGCAGCAGGCCGGCGAGCGCGGCCGACAGCAACCCGATGCCGCAGCCCGCGAGCATCCCGTAAACGCCGTCCGGGCCGGCCAGGCGTCGCGTCGGCACGAGACCCGCCGCGCCGACCGCGATCACAATCGCGGCCTCGAGCCCGAGAAAACGCGCGTAGCGTGTCACTGCCCCTTCGCGCGCCGGTCGCCGCCGCCGGGCGCGCCGTCCTCGCGGTTCGCTTCGCGCATCGCAGCGAGCGATTCCCTCACGAGGTTGTAGAGCCCGCCGACGAGGCCGAGCACCACGCCTCCCAGCATGCCCCAGGGACTCGTGCCGAACTTGCCGTCCACCCAATAGCCGATGAGCGCGAAGCCGGCAATCGCGCCGGCGAGCTCGAGCCCGACGCCCGAGTAGCGCACCCAGCCGGGGAAGCGACGGTCATCAGCCATTCAGTCCCCGGGCGTCAGTCTCCAGTCCCCAGTCCCCAGTCTCCAGTCGCCAGTCGCCAGTCTCCAGTCAGAGTCGTGCGCGACGAGCGACTCGGGACTGGAGACTGGGGACGGGAGACTGGAGACTGACCGAGCGTAAGGAGTATAGCGTACCTTGTGAAAACATTCACGCGGTCGCGCACAGTGGGCGACGGCGCACCCAAGGGGAACTGCTCGAGTTGTAACGCGGAGTCCGCCGATGACGACGCCTTGGCCGTCTCTACATGAACTTCGGGTTGAGCAGCATCTCGCTGGTCGAGACTCGGGCTGACCCGGCGATCTCTTCCTTGATCGTCCCGTTCTCAGTCGCGGCGTGACGGACGACGTGTCCACCTGCAGGTGGACACTACATCCAGACGGGCGTCAGCGCAGCGCGGCGCTGAGGCCGGCCGCGCCGAGCGTGCGCGCCGACGCGTCGGCGACGTCGAACAGGAGGCGCGGGTACACGCCGAGGACAATCGTCGCGACGACCGCGACGCCCACGGCGAGCGCGAGCGAGGGACTGAACACGGGCTCGCTGCCCGTCGAGTCGCTCTTCAGGTACATGAAGACGACGACGCGGATGTAGTAGTAGAGCGAGATCGCGCTGTTGAGCACGCCGATCACCGCCAGCCAGACGAACCCGGCCTCGATCGCGGCGCCGAACAGCCAGAACTTGCCCATGAAGCCCGCCGTCGGCGGAATGCCGCCGAGCGAGAGCATGAACAGCAGCATCGCGAACGCGGCCACCGGACGCCGCTGATACAGCCCGCTCAGGTCCTTGAGCTCGTCGCCGATGGCGTCCTGCCGCCGCATCAGGATGACGATGCCGAACGCGCCGAGCTGCATGAACGCGTAGATGAAGAGATAGACGAGCGTCGCCGTGACGCCCCGCGTGTAGCCGGCGCCCGCGGCGACGATGCCGATCAGCAGATACCCGGCGTGCGCGATCGACGAGTACGCCAGCATCCGCTTGAGGTTGCTCTGCGTCAGCGCCGCGAGGTTGCCGACGGTCATCGTGACGATCGCCAGGACCTCGAACAGAATCCGCCAGTCCACGCTGAGCGACGGCATGCCTTCAAGGAAGATCCGCAGCAGCATCGCGAACGACGCGGCCTTCGAGCCGACCGACAGGAACGCCGTGACCGGCGTCGGCGCGCCTTCGTAGACGTCCGGCGCCCACATGTGGAACGGCACCGCCGCGATCTTGAAGCCCACGCCGGCGACCACGAGAATCACCGCGAGCACCAGCCGCGGATCGCGCTCCTGGCCGACGAACAGCGTCGCCATCGACCGCAGGCTCGTCGTCCCCGACAGGCCGTACATGAACGACATGCCGTACAGCAGGATGCCGAGCGAGAACGCGCCCAGCAGGAAGTATTTGACCGCGGCTTCGTTCGACCGCGGGTTCGGCTTGATGAACCCGGCGAGGATGTAGAACGACACCGCCATCGTCTCGAGGCCGATGAAGATCGAGATGAGGTCGATGCCGCTCGCCATCACCATCATGCCGAGCGTCGAGCAGAGAATGAGGAAGTAGTACTCGCCGGGGCTGACGCCCTCGATCTCGAGGTACTTCATCGACAGCAGCACCGTGATGCCGGCGGCGCCGAGGAACACGATCTTGAAGAACAGCGCGAAGCGATCGACCGCGAGCAGCCCGTGGGCGACCTCGACGTGCGTGGACGTGAACGGCGCGAGCGCCGCGAGCGTCGCGCCGAGCGCGAGCAGCGCAATCCAGCCGAGCGCCTTGCTGCGCTTCGGCAGCAGCACGTCCGCGATGAGCAGGACGAGCGCCCCGCCCGTGAGCACGAGCTCGGGCAGGATGTAGTAGAAGTCGCTCGTCGAGATGCCTGCAGGCATTACTGGCGCGCTCCGGGCGCCGGAGCCGCCGCGGCGGGCGGAGCGGCCAGCGGCTTGCCGTCAGGACCGCAGGGCGCGGCCGCCAGGAACCGTCCCACGTTGTTCGCGTCTGCCAGCGCCGCCGGCGACACCGTGCCGCCGCCGCACGCCGACGCGTACTGCGAGTTCACGCGGACGACGATGTGGTTGACCGACGACTCCAGGCGGCGCAGGAACGGCGTCGGATAGAGGCCCATCCACACCGCGAGAATCAGCAGCGGGGCGAACGTCGCGAACTCCCGGTGGTTCAGATCGAGCAGATGCTCGTTCTTCGGGTTCTCGATCTTGCCGAACATCGTCCGCTGGTAGAGATAGAGCATGTAGGCCGCGCCGAGCACGACGCCGCTCGCCGCGAACGCCGCCCAGACCTTGCTCGCCGTGAACACGCCCTGCAGAATCAGGAACTCGCCGATGAAGCCGTTGAGCGTCGGCAGCCCGATCGACGACATCGTCATGATCAGGAAGATGGCGGCGTAGACCGGCATCACCTTCGACAGCCCGCCGTACTCCGAGATCTCACGCGTGTGCCGCCGCTCGTAGACGATGCCGACGATGAGGAAGAGCGCGCCGGTCGAGATGCCGTGGTTCAGCTGCTGGACGATGCTGCCGGTGATGCCGACGGGATTGAGCGCGAACATGCCCAGCATCACCATCGCCATGTGGCTGACCGAGGAATAGGCGACCAGCCGTTTCCAGTCTTTCTGCGCGAGCGCGACCAGCGCGCCGTACACGATGCCGATGATGCACAGCGTGACGATCATCGGCACGAAGTGCCGCGAGGCGTCCGGCAGGATCGGCAGGCTGAAGCGCAGGAACCCGTAGGTGCCCATCTTCAGGAGGACGGCCGCCAGGATGACCGAGCCGGCCGTCGGCGCGTCGGTGTGCGCGTCGGGCAGCCACGTGTGGAACGGGAACATCGGGACCTTGATCGCGAACCCGAGGAAGAACGCGAGGAAGATCCACCACTGCATGTTGTACGGCACGGCCAGGCGGTGGAACTGCGTGACGTCGAACGTGTACACGCCCGTCAGCGTGTGGTTGTAGAAGTAGAGCGCCAGAATCCCCAGCAGCACGACGACGCTGCCGACCAGCGTGTAGAGAAAGAACTTGATCGCCGAGTAGAGCCGGTTCGCGCTGCCCCAGATGCCGATGAGGAAGTACATCGGCACGAGCATGACTTCCCAGAACAGGAAGAACAGCAGGAAGTCGAGCGACATGAACGCGCCGAGCATGCCGGTCTGCAGCACGAGCAGGAAGATGTAGTACTCCTTCACGCGCTCGGTGATCGCGGTCCACGACGACAGCACCGCGATGAACCCCATCATCGTCGTCAGCAGGATGAGGAGCGTCGAGAGCCCGTCCACGCCGAGGAAGTACTCCGCGCCGATCGAGGGGATCCACGGCGCGCGCTCGATGAACTGGAAGTCGGCGCCCGACGGCTGGTACCAGAACCACAGCGGCACCGAAATCACGAACCCGGCCAGCGCGACGATGTTGGCGATCCAGCGGATCGCGTTCGCATTCTGCTTGTTGACGAGCAGCAGGACGAGCGCGCCGACCAGTGGCGTGAAGAGAATGATCGAAAGATAGTGATTCATATCAGCGCATGAACAGGTAGATGCTTACGAACGCGAACACGCCGAAGAGCATCAGCAGCGCGTAGTTCTGCACGAGGCCGGTCTGCAGCTTCCTGAACCAGAAGCTGCCTTCCTCGCAAATCCGTCCCACCAGGTTGACGATGCCGTCCACGATGGACCGGTCGGTCAGGCTCGAGACCCAGCCGCTGACGATCGTCAGCCAGCCCGCGCCGTTGACGACGCCGTCCACGACGTTGCGATCGACCGCCCACAGGCCCCTGCCCGAGGCGAACGTCCCCGAGATGACCGTCGCGTCGTACAGCTCGTCCACGTAGTACTTGTTCGACAGCACGCGGTGCGGCCCGGCCCACTGATCGGCGAGCCGCTCGGAGATCTCCGGGCTCGCGACGTAGAACTTCCGCGCGAGCCAGATGCCGAAGATCGCGATGGCCAGCGACAGCGCCATCAGCCCGCGCTCGACGGTCACGGAGACGTGCGTCTCGGCGCCCTCGGCCGGCGCCGCCGCTTCGGCCGTCGAGCCGCCCTCGACTGTGGCGCGCGCCGTCTCGCCAGCGGTCTCCGACGCCGACGCCGTGAAGCTCGGCTCCATGAACTTCTCGATCGCGTTGCCGCCGCCGCTCGCCGCCGGGATGCCGACGAAGCCGGCGACACTGGCGCCGACCGCGAGCGCCGTCAGCGGGAAGGTCATCGGCGACGGCGACTCGTGCGGCCCGTG
>CAZOIK010000065.1:0-3333 GCA_964579765.1 uncultured Bifidobacteriaceae bacterium | reverse complement strand
GCGCTGCTGACGCCGTTCGACTAGTGATATGATCGACCCCTGATGGCCAAGGGGTTCACTCACGCGCGGCTGGCTTGCGGCTGCGTCATCACGTTCCGCGAGGGCGTCGAGGGCAGTCCCGTCACGGTCGTCGTCGAAACGAAGTCGCCGGCGTGCACGCTGTCGCTGCACGTGCGCGACCTGCCGCTCTACGACTACCGCGAAGCGCTGCGTCCCTCCACCCGCCTCGGCCCGCCTGAAGAAGAAGAGTTCGAGGAAGAAAACTAATCGCTCCCGTCGCCATCGCGGTCTTCTGGATCGTCCAGGCGTCCGCCCTGCTCGTCTTCCGTGTGCCGTTCGCCTGGCCGCTGCTCGCGCTCTGCGCCGTGTCGCACTTCGTCCGCGCGATCGGCCTGACGCTCGCGTTCCATCGCTACTTCGCGCACCGCGCCTTTCAGATGAACCGCGCGGCGCGGTTCGTGTGGGCGTTCCTCGGCACGGCGGCGATGCAGAAAGGGCCGCTCTGGTGGGCGGGCCATCACGTCAACCACCACAAGTACGCCGATCGCGACGGCGACCCGCACAGCCCCGCGGTGAGCGGCGTGTACTACGCGCACGTCGGCTGGTTCCTGAACGACACGCGTCACGATCGCCTCGAGGCGACCAACCCGGTCATCCGCGACTTCTCGAAGGCGCCTGAAATCGCGTGGCTCGATCGCTGGTACGTGGTGCCGCCGCTGCTGCTGGCGCTGGCGATGTACCTCGCCGGCGGCCTGCCGTGGCTGGTCTGGGGATTCTGCGTGCCGACCGTCACCCTCGCGCACGCGACGTTCGCCATCAACACCGTGAACCACATGTTCGGATCGCGACGGTTCGTCACGCCGGACGACTCGCGCAACAACGCGCTTACGGCGTTCTTCGCGGCCGGCGAGGGCTGGCACAACAACCACCACCGGTATCAGCGCGCCGCGCGCAACGGCTTCTACTGGTGGGAATTCGATCCGACGTGGTACGTGATTCGCGCGATGCAGGCGCTGGGCCTCGCGTGGGACGTGCAGCCGGTGCCGGCCCGAATCTACGCCGAGGCGCGGCTGCAGCGCCGCGCCGAAATGCGGCGCGCTATCATAAGCCGTGCGCGGAATCCTCGCCGCGGTCATCGCGCTGTCGAGTCTGGGCCTGAGCCTCGTCGCGTGCGGGACGCCGCCCACCGTCGATCCCTTCCGGATCGAGGGTAGCCGTCTCACCGTCACTAACACGTCGAAGGACAACTGGACGCACGTCGAGATCTGGGTCAACCGCCAGTATCGCGTGGTCGCGCCGCAGGTCCTCGCCGGACAGCGGTTCGACGTCTCGCTCGACGCCTTCCTCGACGCCTACGGCAACCACTTCTACTACCGGCGCCAGCAGATTCACGACGTGCACCTGACGGCGTCGGTCGCCGGCGGCACGCCGGTTGACATGCACATGGACTTCGCCCGCAGCGGCCTCGCCGGCCTCGCGGATGTCGGCGTGTTCAAGAAGAAAGAGAAACCGTGATGGCGCGACTCAAATCGGAAATCGAAGTGACGTGCCCGTGCTGCAACTCGACGCTCGTCGTCGATCTCAACCTGGGACGCGTCGTCGGCCACAAGGAAGTGGAGAACCCCGACAAGCCGGAGCTGTCCGAGGCGCACCGGATTGTCGCGGAGCAAGCCGCGCGGCGCGAGGCGGCGTTTGAAGAGTCGGTGAACGCGGAGAAGACGCGCGGCGACGCGCTCTCGAAGCGCTTCGAGGAGGCGCTGCGCCAGGCGCGTGAGGAGCCGATCACGCGGCCCAAGCGGGATTTCGACCTCGACTAGCTGTAGTGCAGGCCTTCAGGCCTGCCGCGCTAGTCAACCCCGAACACGAACAGCGACAGCCCGGCGACCACCGAGACGTACTGCTTGTTCCCGACGCGAAACGTGACCGGGCCGCTGTTGATCGACGCGCCGAGGTTCGTCTTCCACAGCAGCTCGCCCGTGCGCGCGTTGAACGCCTGGAAGTAGCCTTCGCGGCCGCCCGTGAAGAGCAGATCCGAGCCCGTCGTCAGGATGCCGCTGTCGGTGACGTCGGTCATCTTGAATTTCCACTTCTCGGCGCCTGTGCCCGGATCGAGCGCGATGACGGCGCCGTGGCCGGCCGCCTCCGTCCACGTGTTGAGCGGCGAGCGTCCGAGGCCCGGCGCGCCCGGCACCGCGGAGAGATTTCTCGGACCGCCGCCGTTGAAGCTCGTGCCGGCCTTGTATTCACTCGGCGCCGGCGCATAGATGCTCGCGTAGTCTTCCCACGCCGAGATGTAGAACAGGTTCGTGCGCGGGCTGTAGGACGGCGAGTACCAGTTGGTGCCGCCCTGGTTCCCCGGATATGTCGGCTGGCCGTCGCCCTGCGGCGTCTGCTTCGGCCGCCCGCGCTCGTCGAAACCGCTCATCCAGTTGACTTTCACGAACGGCTTGCCGAGCAGGAAGCGTCCCGTCGCGCGATCGATCACGTAGAAGTTGCCGTTGCGGTTGGCCCACGTGATGACGTTGATGCTGCTGCCGTCCCAGTGATCCACGAGCACGGGAATCTGCACCGAGTCGTAGTCGTAGACGTCGTGCGGCGTGAACTGGTAGTGCCACTTCAGCGCGCCCGTGTCGGCGTCGAGCGCGACGACGGAGTCGGTATACAGATCGTCGCCGGGCCGTTGCGCGCCGTTGTAGTCGGGGCCGGCGTTGCCAACGCCCCAGTACGTCCGGTTGAGCGCCGGATCGTACGAGCCGGTCAGCCAGATCGACCCGCCGCCGTGCTTCCACGCGTCCGGATCGCAGAAGTCCTTCGAGCCCGGTGGGCAGCGCTGCCACGTCTCGGATCCGGGCTCGCCGGGCGCCGGGATGGTGTAGAAGCGCCAGGCTTCCTTCCCCGTCTTCGCGTCGTACGCGGCGATGAAGCCGCGGATGCCGTACTCGCCGCCGCCGACGCCGACAATCACTTTGTCTTTCACGACGAGCGGCGCCAGCGTGATCGAGTAGCCGTCGCTGGTCTTCGCGACCGCGGTTTTCCAGAGCTGGTGCCCAGTCTTCGCGTCGAGCGCGATCAGCTGCGCGTCGAGCGTGCCCATGAACAGCGTGTCGCCGAGGATGGCGAGCCCGCGGTTGTTCGCGCCGCAGCAGACGATGCGATCCTGCGCCGGGGTGTAGCGATAGATCCAGAACGCGCGCCCGGTCGCCGCGTCGAGCGCGACGACGTCGTTCTGGCGCTGCGTGATGTACATGATGCCGTCAACGACGAGCTGTGAGGTCTGCCAGTTGCCGGGGACGGGCGACTGGTACACCCACTGGTGTTTCAAGTCCTTCACGT
>CAZOIK010000064.1:0-18803 GCA_964579765.1 uncultured Bifidobacteriaceae bacterium | reverse complement strand
GTGTGCCGTCGGGCGCCACGGCCTCGTTCGATCCGCCCGCGATCGCGCCCGGAGGAAGTTCGACGCTGACGATCCTGACGACGTCAGGCGCGTCGGCCGGCCGATCGACGCTGACCGTCACGGGCACGAGCGGATCGCTCACACACTCGACGACCGCCAGTCTCGCCGTCACTGGCCCGCCGCCGCCGGACTTCACCCTCTCCGTCGCGCCGTCGTCGCAGACGATTGGCACGACCGGCGGCACGAGCTACACGGTGACCGTCGGCGCGCTCAACGGCTTCGCCGGCACCGTCGCGCTGAGCGGCACGGGCCTGCCCGGCAACTCGTCGGGGTTGTTCACGCCTGCGTCGATCGCGGCGCCGGGCGTGTCGATACTGACGGTGACGGCGGCGGGCGCGGCCGCGGGGAAGCGGACGCTCACGATCACGGGCACGAGCGGCTCGCTGTCGCATTCGGCGTCCGTCACGCTGTCGATTGTCAGCCTGACGATCAGCGGCACCGTGAGCCCGTCTTCGATCGGACAGAATGCGACCGTCAGCCTCAGCGGTGCGAGCGCGGCGACGGTGACGGCCAACCGGTATGGCAACTACAGCTTCGGCAGACTTGGCCCCGGCAGCTATCTCGTCACGCCGCAGAAGAGCGGGTATGGGTTCACGCCGAGCAATCGCAGTGTCACCCTGACCGGCTCGAATGTCTCGGGGGTCAACTTCACCGGCCAGACGGTGTCGTATTCGATCTCGGGCACGATCGGTCCGCTCGACGGCGGTGCGGGCGCGTCGGTGTCCCTGACCGGGCTCACCAACGCGATGACGACGACGGACAGCGCGGGCAACTTCGCGTTCACGCATCTCGGCGACGGCACGTACGTCCTGACGCCCAGTCATCCCGGCTACCGCTTCACTCCAGGCAGCACGATGGTGACGATCGCCGGCGGCGACGTCATGGGCGTCAGCTTCACCGCGACGCCGGCGCCGGACGGCGTGGTGTTCTACGACGATTTCTCGGCGCCGACGCTCGACCCGAGCGTGTGGACCGTCATCGACCGCGAAGGCGATTCCAGCAACAGCGAAGCCGAGTGCTACACGCCGGCCAACGTGTCAACGGGCAACGGGCTGACGATCACGACCCAGGTGCAGCCGATTACCTGTGGCCCGTACGGTCCGTTCAACTACAACTACACGTCGGGCGCAGTGCAGTGGTCGTCGTTCAACTTCGTCTACGGCACCGTCGAGATTCGGGCGAAGCTGCCGGGTGGCACGACGTGGCCGACGCTCTGGTTCCTCGGCGCGAACTGCCAGGAGGTCTTCAAGACGCAGACGATCAACACCGGCGCGTGCCAGTGGGATCTGCCCGGCTCCGACGAAATCGACATGACGGAGATCCTCTACGGTAATCAGACGCAGGTGAACCAGGAGATTCACTCCGGTCCAAACCACATCGGCTGCCTGCCGCCCACCGTGGACGTCAGCCTCGACTGGCACACGTATTCCATCGTCTGGGAACCCGGCTCGCTCGTCTGGAAGATCGACGGCGCGACGACGTGCACGGTGACCACCGCCGTGCCCAACACGCCGATGTTTCTGATCGTCAACACGGCGCTCGGCGGCGACGTCGGCGGTACTGTTGACCCGAAGACGTTGCCGCAGACGATGTCGGTGAGCTACGTCAAGGTGACGCAGCCGTAGTTACCCGCGTGTACACTCGCAGGGCGGCCCTTTCAGGGCCGCCACCATGCTTGCCTCCGACATCAAAACCAGGGCGCGTGAGCTCGGCTTCGATCTCTGCGGCATCGCGCCTGCGGGCGATCATCCCGAGTTGACGTTCTTCCGCGAGTGGCTCGACCGCGGCTACGCGGGCGACATGGCCTACCTGCATCGCTCGGCCGAGCGTCGCGCCGACGTCCGCCACGTCCTTCCGTCCGCGCGCACGGTCATCGTCACCGCGACGGTCTACAACACGGATCGTCCGTACTCCGTCGAGTGCGCGGATCCGTCGCGCGCGCACATCGCGCGCTACGCGTGGGGCGACGACTACCACGACGTCGTCGGCGCGCGGATGGAGCGGCTGCTCGCGTGGATGACGAGCGTGTCGCCCGAGCCGTTCGAGGCGCGCGCCTACGTTGACACCGGCCCCGTGCAGGAGCGCGTGTACGCGCAGTACGCCGGCGTCGGCTGGATTGGCAAGAACACGTGCGTCATCAGCCCCGCGATCGGATCGTGGATCTTCCTCGCCGAGATCATCTGCAGCCTCGACCTCGAGTGCGATCGGCCCGCGCTCGATCAGTGCGGCACGTGCACGCTGTGCCTCGAGGCCTGTCCGACGCAGGCGATCGTCGCGCCCGGCGTGCTCGACTCGACGCGCTGCATTTCATACCTGACGATCGAGCAGCGCGGCGACATCCCGTCCGAGTTTCGCGAGGCCATCGGCACGCACGTCTACGGGTGCGACATCTGCCAGGAGGTCTGTCCCTGGAACCAGACGCCGCCGGTCTCAGTCGATCCCGTCTGGCAGCCCCGTCCCGCGTGGGACGGCGTCAGCGTCGAGGACCTCCGCGCGCGATCGGACGACGAGCTGCGCGCCGCGATGAAGGGAAGCGCGATGAAGCGAACGAAGGTCGCTGGCCTGCGCCGCAATCTGGGTTGAGCGGGGGAATGGCAGAAGGGCAGGATTGCAGCCGCGCGTGCGGCATTCTCAAATCCTAGATTCTCAAATCAAGAGCCCAGGTTCCCCGGATCCGTCGGGTCGTATCCCGTGGGGCAGCCCGGCGGCAGCGCGTAGAGCACGGCGTCAGGGTATTGGCGTGGGCTGTGGACGAGTGATTCCCGAACGGACCACTCGGGCACGGCCGGGGCGTGATAGGTGGCGATCTTGTGGTTCGCCGCGCACCCGTATCCCTTCGGCAGAACGTCGTCCGGCCACAGGATGAACCGCTGTGCCGGCCGCGGCCTGACGGGCAGCGATCGCGCGTCGTCGAGCGCGTCGGGGTCTTTGTCGATCCAGCGTGTCCAGTCCGCGAAGCTGCGCGAGTTTGCCGTCCAGTAGCGGAGGCCGGCTTGCTGCGCCGCGAAGAAGTACATCGTCCGCGGGCCGATGAGCGCGGCGCCGGCCGGCACGTGTGCGCGCAGGAATCTCTCGACGCGTCCCTGATCCTCGCCGTTCCACGTGAGCGCGACGCGCAGATAGGTGAGCCCGGCAAAGGCGACCAGCGTGGCGACCAGGCCGGCGGTGACCATCCGGCACGCGCGCAGCGGGACGCCGATGCGCGGCCAAGGCAGCGAGACGAGAATGACAAACAGCGGGATGGCGAAGTAGATGCCGAACATGAACGTCAGGTTCATGCCCGCCGCGACGAGCACGAAGTTGATGGCGGCCGCGGACAGCGCGAAACCGGCCGCGTACCGCTGATCGCGCTCGGCACCGGTGCGTCCGAGCGCCCATGCGGCGACGAGCGCGCCGGCCGCCGCGCACGCCGGGACGACGAGGCGCGACCACCGGAACATCCACACGCGCGTGCCGACGAGCGCGACGTCCGACCCCTCGTGCGTGAACACCCTGGCGACCAGGTGCGCCCAGCTCGCGAGGCCGCCGTCGTAGCACCACACCCACCCCAGCATCAGCGCGGTCACGCCGGACAGCGCGATGAGCCAGTGCGCGAGCTCGCGTCGATCGCGGCGCAGATACACCAGCCCGGCCAGACCGAAGCTGACGAGAAACGGGTAAATGCGCGGCGTCGTCAGGCCGGAGAGGCCGAGCGACAGACCGGCCGCGGCGGCGAAGACGTACGACCTGGAACGGCTGGTGAGCGCGCGCACGAACAGGAACAAGCCGAACAGCGCGAGGCCGACGGCCAGCGTCTCCATGGTGCCGTCCGTCGCGGAGTACCGGAGTTCGGGCGTCAGCAGCACGAGCAGCATTGCCCACGGCCACGCGCCGGTGGCTCCGAGCGACAGCGCCAGGCCCGCAGTCGATGCGGCGATGAGGGCCGCGCCACCCAGGCTGACCGCGCGCGCGGCCAGCTTCGAGACGCCGAGCAGCTTGAACGTCGAGGCCACGGCCTGAAAGTAGACCGGCCCGTAGAACCTGACGTGATCCACCGCGTGCGGCGAGTAGCGCATCACGCTGGGGACGCCGACCTGGTAGTGCGCCCACGTGAGCGCGATCGAGGCGTAGAGCTGCGCGTCCGACTCGGCGAATGGCTCGTGCGTCAGCGTCGCCGCGAGCAGCGCGAAGACGAGCGCGCTCGCGGCCAGGCCCGCCCACGCCGTTTTGGTCATTTTTCCCACTATCGGCCACAGCTCGACCATGCTGCACCCGGCGGCGCAACCGGTGCCGCGCCGGCGACTTCTGCTAGGATGCGTCCCGCATGGCCGTCAGACGTCGCGACGTCATCGTGGGCGGGCTCGGGCTCGGCGTGATCACGCTGCTCCCGCACGCCGCCGCCGCGCAGGACGATCCCGCGAGCGCGCGGCCGAAGGCCGGCGACCTCCTCGTCCGCGACGGCGACGACGCGAAGACGCCGCTCGCCGCCGCCGACCTGACGGACGACGCGAAGCCGATCGTCGGGTGGGCGATGGAGCCGGAGACGAAGGTCGTCCGGAGTGGATCGCGATTCAACCGTCTGGTGATCGGGCGGGTGGGTGACGTCGTTTTCGCCTACACCGCCATCTGCACGCACGACGGCTGCGATGTCACCGACTGGCTCTCCGACGAGCACGTGCTGTCGTGCCCGTGCCACTACTCGAAGTTCGATCCGACGGACGGCGGGCGCGTGAAGGACGGCCCGGCGCCGCGTCCGCTGCCGCAGCTGCCGATTGCCGTGATGGCCGGCACGCTCGTCGTGTCTGGCGCGTTCCCGTCGAAGGTCGGGTACGAATCGCAATGATCGCGGCCCTGAAAGGGCCGCGCTACGTACGTAGGGCGGTCACATGAAAAAGATCCTCGCGCTCGTCGTCGTCCTCGCCGCGCCGGCGCTCGTCGCGCAGCAGCGGCCGAATGCCGCCCGGCCGGCGATCCTCGAGAACTACCCGGCGGTCACGGCCGAGCAGCTGAAGTCGCCCGCCGACGGCGACTGGCTGATGGTGCGGCGGACGTACGACGGCTGGGGCTACAGCCCGCTGCAGCAGATCACGACGCGCAACGTCGCGAAGCTGCAGCCGGTGTGGTCGCTCTCGACCGGCGTGACGAGCGGCCATCAGGCGCCGCCGATCGTCCATGGCGGCGTGATGTTCGTCTCGACGCCGGGCGATCAGGTGCTCGCGATCGACGCGCGGTCGGGCACGCTCCTGTGGCGCTATCGCCGCACGCCGCCCGAAGACGCGATCATCGCGCACCGCACGAGCCGCGGCGTCGCGCTGCTCGGCGACAAGGTGTTCTTCGCCGCCGGCGAAGCGGTGCTCGTCGCGCTCGACGCGACGACGGGACGCGAGGTGTGGACGACGAAGGTGGGCGACAACAAGGCGGCGTACTACATGTCGCTCGCGCCGCTCGTCGCCGACGGAAAAGTGCTCGTCGGCACGTCGGGCGGTGAGTGGGGCATCCGCGGATTCGTCGCCGCGTACGACGCGAACACGGGCAAGCAGTTGTGGCGCACCTACACCGTGCCCGCGCCCGGCGAGCCGGGCAGCGAGACCTGGCCGAAGGGCGACTACTACAAGAACGGCGGCGGATCCGTGTGGGTGACCGCCAACTACGATCCGCAGACCAACATCGCCTACTGGGGCACCGGCAACGGCGGGCCGTGGATGGGCGACCTGCGTCCGGGCGACAACCTCTACACGAGCTCGACGCTCGCCATCGACGTCGCGACCGGCGCCATCAAGGGCTATCACCAGTACCACCCGAACGACTCGTGGGACTGGGACGAAGTGTCGCCGCCGATCCTCGTGGACTACAATCGCAACGGCAAGACCGTCCGCGGCCTCATCGACGTCGCGCGCGACGGCTATCTCTGGTTTCTCGAGCGCACGAGTGAGGGGCCGATCAACTTCGTGGACGGCCGGCCGTACGTGAAGCAGAACGTCTTCACGGCGCTCGATCCGAAGACGGGCCGACCGACGATCGACCCCGCGCACAAGCCGGCGAGCGGCAAGACGATGGAGTTCTGTCCGTCGCTGTGGGGCGGGAAGAACTGGCCGCCGATTGCCTTCAGCCCGAAGACGCGGATGATCTACATCCCGGCGAATGAAAACCTCTGCGAGTCGGTGACGGCGGTGCCCGCGATCAAGTACGCGGCGGGCGAGCGCTATACGGGCGCGCAGGGCAAGCTGCTGGTCGCGCCGGGCGCGGACCACATCGTCGAATTGCAGCCGTGGAACGTGGACACGGGCAAGCGAGTGTGGACGCACCCGTACGCGACGTCGCAGAACTGGGGCCCGATGCTCGCGACCGGCGGCGGCCTCGTCTTCACCGGCGGCACCAACGATCGCAAGTTCCACGCCTTCGACGCCTCGACCGGCGCGCTGCTCTGGGAATTTCCGACCAGCTCGGGCGTGATCGGCCAGCCGTCGTCGTTCATGCTGGACGGCACGCAGTACGTCGCGGTGCAGTCCGGCTGGGGCGTGGACTCCGCCGGCATGCAGACGCAGTTGAACAACAATTTCCCCGGGAAATACCCTGAGGTCCCCGAGGGCGGCGCGGTGTGGGTGTTTGCGGTGAAATGATCGCCGGCCCTTTCAGGGCCGCCATCGCGAAGCGTAGAATCGGGAGAGAGGTTTCAGTTGTCCCGCTCCACGCTGGCGCCCGCGTTTCTGCTCTCGATGCCCCAGATGGCGGATCCGAACTTCGCACGGTCCGTCGTCCTCCTCTGCAAACACAACGACGAAGGCGCGTTCGGCCTGGTCGTCAACCGGCCGCTCGTCACGACCGGCCGCGTCATCGTCAACCTCGATCCGCCCGTCGAAACCGACCGCGAACTCGAAATCTGGATTGGCGGGCCGGTCGAGCCGCAAAGCAGCTGGATGCTCGTCGGCGACCGCGACGACGACATCGCCGACGGCATGCACATCTGCGACGATCTCCATCTCTCCACCTCGCCCGAACGGCTCGCCCGTCTGCTCGAACCCAACCCGCCGGCGCGCACCCGGCTCGTCGTCGGCTACTCGGGCTGGGGCCCCGGCCAGCTCGAAGCGGAGCTCGCCGCCTCCGCGTGGCTGCTGAGCGACGTCAGCGCGGATCTGATCTTCTCCACGCCGCCCGAACAGATGTGGGAAGCCGCCATCCGCCGCCTCGGCGCCGACCCCGCCGCGCTGACGATGTCGCGAGGAGTGCACTGATTCGGCGTGCCTTCCGTGCCCTTGGTGTGTGTACTTCGTGACGTCGTGACGTACGGGTGTGCGCAGGCAGGGCGGCGTCCGCAGGTAAGATGAGCGCATGTCGAGAGTGACCATCGTAGTGGCGTGCGCGGCGCTGTGGAGTGCGGTCGCCGTGGCGCAACGAGGAGGCGGATCGGTGTCGGAGGTCGCGCGGTTGCAGCAGCTGGCGTCGCAGTACGCGCCGACGGACATTCGCGTCGATCTCTCGAAGGTCTCCGCGACCGATCGCAAAGTCCTCGCGAAGCTGGTCGAGGCGTCGCAGATCATGGACGCGATCTTTCTGCGTCAGGTGTGGGCCGGCAACGACGCGATGCTCGTCGATCTCGCGCAGGACCAGACGCCCGAGGGCCGCGCGCGGCTGCACTATTTCCTGATCAACAAAGGTCCGTGGGACCGGCTCGACCACAACAGGCCGTTTGTCGCCGGCGCCGCGGCGAAGCCTGCCGGCGCGAATTTCTACCCGGAAGGCGTCGCGAAGGCCGACGTCGAAAAATGGATCGCGTCGCTGCCCGACGCGGAACGCGCGCGGGCGACGGGGTTCTTCACCCTGGTCCGGAAGAACGGCGCGTCGTTCACGCTCGTGCCCTACAGCCTCGCATACCAGAACGCGCTCGCCCGCGCGGCCGCGCTCCTGCGTGACGCGGCGGCGCTCACCACCGAGCCGACGCTGAAGACGTTTCTGACCGAACGTGCCGCGGCGTTCCTCTCGAACGACTATTACGCGAGCGACGTCGCGTGGATGGAGCTCAAGGGCGCCGTCGAGCCGACGATCGGCCCGTACGAGGTGTACGAGGACGAGTTCTTCAACTACAAGGCCGCGTTCGAGTCGTTCATCACCGTGCAGGACGAGGAGGAGTCGGCGAAGCTGCAGAAGTTCGCCGGCGAGCTGCAGGACATCGAAAACCATTTGCCGATCGACCCGAAGTACCGCAACCCGAAGCTGGCCGGCCTCGCGCCGATTGTCGTCGTCAACGAGCTGTTCGCCGCCGGCGACGCGAACCGCGGCGTTCAGACGGCCGCCTTCAACCTGCCGAACGACGAGCGCGTCCTCCGCGAGAAGGGCGCCAAGCGCGTGATGCTGAAGAACGTGCAGGACGCGAAGTTCGCGAAGACCCTGGTGCCGATCTCGAAGGTCGTCCTCTCGCCCGCCGATCAGCAGCACGTCGCCTTCGACGCCTTCTTCACGCACATCGTCGTCCACGAGCTGATGCACGGCCTGGGGCCGCACAACATCACGGTCAACGGGCGCGCGACGACCGTCCGGCAGGCGATGAAGGAAGCGTCGAGCTATCTCGAAGAGGCGAAGGCCGACATCTCGGCGCTGTTCGCCATCCAGCACATGATCGACACGGGCGTGCTGCCGAAGTCGCTCGAGCAGACGCTCTACACGACCTATCTCGCGTCCTCGTTCCGGTCGATTCGCTTCGGGATCGCCGAAGCGCACGGGCGCGGCGTGGCCGTGCAGTTCAACTACCTGCTCGACGCCGGCGGCTTCGTCGCCAGACCCGACGGCACCTTCGCCGTCGACCTGCCGAAGGCCAAAGCCGGCGTGGCGGCGCTCACGCACGACATCATGACGATGCAGGCGGAGGGCAGCTATGCGAAGGCGATCGAGCTGCGCGATCGCCTCGGCGTCGTCCGGCCGGTCGTGCAGCGCGCGCTCGACCGGATGAAGGCCATCCCGGTGGACATCGAGCCGCGGTTCACGACGGCCGCCGAGCTGCTGAAGGCGTCGCGGTGACGCAGCGCAGCTGGGTCCGCTGCGACTGCACCGCCGTCCACACGCCGAAGCGCGTGGTGCTGACCGGCGGGCCGGGCGCGGGGAAGACCGCCGTGCTCGAGCTGGTCGGGCATCTGTTCTGTCATCACGTGCACGTGCTGCCGGAGTCGGCGGGCATCGTCTTCGGCGGCGGCTTTCCGCGCGACTCGCGTCACGACCTGCAGCGCGCGGTGCAGCGCGCCATCTTCTACGTCCAGCGCGAGCTCGAGTCCACGGCGGACCAGGAGCGTCCGGCCATCGTGCTGTGCGATCGCGGGACGATCGACGGCGTCGCGTACTGGCCCGGACCGGACAGTCTGTTCGACGAGGTCGGCACGACGCTCGACGCGCAGCTCGCGCGGTATGACGTCGTCATTCACCTGCGCACGCCGCGGGTGGCCGACGAGTACAACATCGACAACCCGCTGCGCATCGAGACGGCCGTGCAGGCGGCGGCGGCCGACGAGCGCATCCTCGCCGCGTGGGCGCGGCATCCGCGGCGGCACGTCATCGACGCGGCGCCCGACTTTCTCGTCAAGATCACGCAGACGATGGCGATCCTGAAGGCGCTGCTGCCGGCGTGCTGCCAGCACCACGCGGTGTCGATTCCGCTCGTCGATCCTCACGCCGGCCCGGCGGTCGCCTGACGATGGCCGAGAAGGTGCTCGATCCCGTCTGCGGGATGACGATCGATCCCGATCGCGCCGCCGGGCGCGTCGAGCACAACGGGACGACGTACTTCTTCTGCTCGAAGGGCTGCGTCGCCAAGTTCGCCGCCGACCCTGAGAAATATCTCTCCGGCGCGCGCGAGCCCATGCACGCGCACCACGCGCCGCACGCGGCGACGATGCAGATCGGTGGGCTCAAGAAGACTGGTGGCGGAGTCTCCAGTCTCCAGTCTCCAGTCTCCAGTCCTCAGTCTCCAGTCGCGGTGCGCTGGACCTGCCCGATGGATCCGGAAGTCGTCTCCGACAAGCCGGGGGCGTGTCCGATCTGCGGGATGGCGCTCGAGCCGATGCTCGACGACGTGTCGGCCGGCGCGATCGATCAGCCGAATCCCGAGCTCGTGGACATGACGCGGCGGTTCTGGATTGGCGTCGTCTTCGGCGCGCCCGTCTTCCTGCTCACCATGGGCGACATGGTGACCGGCGGCGGGCTCATGCATCGTCTCGGCGCGGGCGTGGTGAACTGGGTCGAGTTCGTTCTCGCGATTCCCGTCGTCCTCTGGTGCGGCAAGCCGTTCTTCGAGCGGATGTGGGCCTCGTTCGTCAACGCGAGCCCCAACATGTTCACGCTCATCGGCATCGGCACGGGCGCCGCGTTCCTCTACAGCGCCGTCGCGACGGTCGCGCCGGGCGTGTTTCCCGCCGGGTTCCGGACGCACGGCGTCGTGGACACCTATTTCGACACGGCGGTCGTCATCACGGTGCTCGTGCTGCTCGGACAGGTGCTCGAGCTGCGTGCGCGGCACCGCACGGGCGCCGCAATCCGCCAGCTCCTCGGGCTCGCGCCGAAGACGGCGCGCGTCGTTCGCAACGGACGAGAGGACGACGTGCCGCTCGACGCCGTCCACCCCGGCGATCTGCTGCGCGTCAGGCCGGGCGAGAAGGTGCCGGTTGACGGCGTCGTCGTGGACGGCGAGGCGGCGATCGACGAGTCGATGGTGACGGGCGAGTCGCTGCCGGTTTCGCGCAGGGCGGGCGACAAGGTCATCGGCGCGACCATTGCGACCAACGGGACGCTGACGATGCGGGCCGAGCGCGTCGGCCGCGAGACGCTGCTCGCGCAGATCGTGAAGATGGTGAGCGAGGCGCAGCGCACGCGCGCGCCGATTCAGCGTCTGGCCGATCGCAGCTCGTCGTACTTCGTGCCGGCGGTCGTGCTGTCCGCGGTCCTCGCGTTCGTCGCCTGGAGCGTGTGGGGACCGGCGCCGCGGTCGGCGCACGCGCTCGTGGCGGCGGTGGCCGTGCTGATCATCGCGTGTCCGTGCGCGCTCGGGCTCGCGACGCCGATGGCCATCATGGTCGGCAGCGGACGGGGCGCGCACGCGGGCGTGCTGATCAAGAACGCCGAGGCGCTCGAGCAGCTCGCGCGCGTTGACGTCCTCATCGTGGACAAGACCGGGACGCTGACCGAAGGCAAGCCGAGCGTCACGGCGGTGGAGCCGGCGGCGGGCATGACCGAGGCCGATGTGTTGCGGCTGGCCGCGGGCGTCGAGCGCGGCAGCGCGCATCCCCTCGCGTCGGCGCTCGTGGCGGCGGCCGAGGCGCGCGGGCTCGGCATTCCCGCCGTGTCGCGGTTCATGTCCACGACGGGGAAGGGCGTGAGCGGCGTGGTCGAAGGGCGCGCCGTCGATGTCGGCACCAGCGAGTTTCTGTCGGGCGTCGGCGTCGACGTAGCCGCTCTCGCGCCGGCGGCTGACGCGCATCGGCGCGGCGGCCAGACGTCGCTGCTCGTCGCCATCGACGGTCGTGCGGCCGGAGTGATCGCCGTCGCCGACACCATCCGGCCGACGACGCCCGACGCGGTGCGGACGCTCAAGGCGGACGGGCTGCGCGTCGTGATGCTGACCGGCGACAACCGCGCGACCGCCGAGGCGATTGCGTCCGAGCTGGGCATCGACGACGTGCGCGCGGAGGTCCTGCCGGGCGACAAGCGGGCCGTCGTCGAGGAGCTGCAGAAGCAGGGGCATCTCGTCGCGATGGCGGGCGACGGCGTCAACGACGCGCCGGCGCTGGCGCAGGCGACCGTCGGCATCGCGATGGGGACCGGCGCGGACGTCGCGATGGAGAGCGCGGGCGTGACGCTCGTCCGAGGCGATCTGCGCGGCATCGTCCGGGCGCGGCGGCTGTCGCGCGCGACGCTCGGCAACATCCGGCAGAACCTGTTTCTCGCGTTCGTCTACAACGCGATCGGCGTGCCCGTCGCGGCCGGCGTGCTGTATCCGTTCGCCGGCTGGCTGGTGAGTCCCATCTGGGCGAGCGCCGCGATGACGCTCAGCTCGCTGTCGGTCATCACGAACGCCCTGCGTCTGAGACGGGTGCGGTTGTGACCACCCGTCTCGTAGTGTCCGGCGTTTACGTATGCGCCTTCGCCCGCTGCCACTCGGCTTCGAGATCGTCGAGGCTCATGTCGCTCAGCTTGCGGCCGGACGTCTCGACGGCCGCCTCCATCGACTCGAAGCGGCGCGTGAACTTGTCGTTGGCTTTGCGGAGCGCCGTCTCGGGCTCGATGCCGAGTTGCCGGGCGAGGTGGGCCATCGTGAAGAGGAGATCGCCCATTTCTTCTTCGATGTGTTCTCGCGGCCCTGAAAGGGCCGCGCCACGAAGTTCGTCCACTTCCTCCTGGATCTTGGCGAGGACGTCGTCCACTCGGGTCCAGTCGAAGCCGACCGACTTCGCGCGCAGGCCGATTTCGTAGGCGCGCAGGAGCGCCGGCAGCGTCGCGGGGACGCCGCCGAGCAGCGTCTTCTTCCTGGCCGGCTGTCCCGCGGCCTCGCGCTCCTGCGCCTTGATCTCCTCCCAGCGCGTGACGACGGCGTCGGCCGAGTCGAGTGGCGCGGCGCCCGCGGCGCGCGCGAACACGTGGGGATGACGGCGGACGAGCTTGTCGGTGACGCTGCGCAGCGAATCGGCGATCGTGAAGTGTCCGGCTTCCGCTTCGAGCTGGGCCAGGAAGACCGCCTCGAACAGGAAATCGCCCAGCTCCTCGCGCAACGCGGCGTGATCGTGCCGGTCGATCGCCTCGAGTACTTCGTAGGTTTCCTCGAGCACGAACGGCTTCAGGGAATCGATGGTCTGCTGGCGATCCCAGGGGCACCCCTGAGGCGAGCGGAGCGTCGCCATGATCTCCAGCAGCCGCGAGAACTCGTCCATCCGCTAAAATTATCAGATTGTGACTCGAGCGTCCTGCCGCGCATCGCGTTCAGAGGACTTTCTCAGAAAGCCACTTTCATGCCAGAACTGACGTTCACCGCCTTTGTCGTCTCGCTGGCCACCACGGCCGCCATCCACCTTGGGGATCTCGTCGATCCGTCGAGCAGCGAGCCGCAGCCGCCGAACCTCGAAGGCGCGCAGCAGATGATCGACATCCTCACGCTGCTCGAGGAGAAGACGCGCGGCAACCTCACCGCGGAGGAGCGGCAGGTGCTCGAGCAGATCCTCTACGAGCTGCGCCTGCGGTTCGTCGAAGCGAAGGCGGAGCACGCGCAAGACTCCGGGTCGCGCATCATCATCCCGTGAGGATCATCGTGCTCGGGAGCGGCACCTCGCACGGGGTGCCGTTCATCGGATGCGGGTGCGACGTGTGTACCTCGTCCGATCCGCGCGACAAGCGCACGCGTCCGTCGATACTGATCGACCTGGGCGCGCGCCGGCAGTCGAGCCTCCTGGCGGACGCGGTGCGGTACGTGCTCGTGGACACCTCGCCCGATCTGCGCCAGCAGTGTCTCTCGAACGGCGTCAACCGCGTGGACGCGGTGCTCTTCACGCACGCGCACGCGGACCACGTCTGCGGGTTCGACGACATCCGCCGTTTCAACCACCTGCAGCAGACGCCCATGGTCTGTTTCGGCAGCGAGGCGACGCTCGCCGATCTGCGCCGCATGTTCTCGTACGTGTTCGCGCCGCCAAAGCAGCAGGGCGGCGGGCTGCCGCAGGTGCGGCTCGGCACGCTCGGCGGCGGCGCCTTCGTCCTCGGCGGCGTCGAGTTCGTGCCCGTGCCTTTGATGCACGGCGTGCTGCCCGTCCTCGGCTTCCGCGTCGGCACGTTCGCGTACCTCACCGACTGCAACCGGATTCCCGACTCGTCGCGCCCGCTGCTCGACGGCGTCACGACGGTCATCCTCGACGCGCTGCGCTGGCGGCCGCACTCGACGCACTTCAGCATCGAGGAGGCGCTCGCCGTGGTCGCGGATCTGAAGGCGGCGCGCGCGCTCTTCACGCACATCTCGCACGATCTCGGCCACGCGGCCACGTGCGCGCGGCTGCCGCGCGGCGTGGAGTTGGCCTATGATGGGCAGATCGTAGAGATCGACTAGACACTGTGGACGTCATTCATTTTCCAGACGACGCGCGGCCGGCGCGCTGGACGCGGCCCGTGCTCGCGCTCGGCAACTTCGACGGCCTGCACCGCGGCCACCGCAAGATCCTCGAGCGGCTGTGCCGCGTCGCCGGCGAGCGCGGCGCCCCCTCCGTCGTCATGACCTTCGACCCGCATCCGCCGCGCGTGGTGCGGCCCGACAAGGCGCCGCCGCTCATCATGACCAAGGCGCAGAAGCTCGAGGCGCTCGAGCAGGCGGGCGTCCAGGGCGCGGCCATCGTCCGCTTCACGCCGGAGCTGTCGCAGTGGGATCCGGAGACGTTCGTGCGGACGGTGCTCGTGGACTGGCTGCACGTCGCGGAGGTCTGGGTCGGCGCCAACTTTCTCTTCGGCCACGACCGGTCGGGCAACTTCTCGCTGCTGCGGTCGCTCGGCGCGCGCTACGGCTTCAAGGCCGAGAAGATCGACCCCGTCCGCTACAAAGACTTCGTCGTCTCGAGCACGCGCGTGCGCCGGCTCGTGAGCGAGGCGCGCGTGGACGAAGCGAGCGCGCTCCTCGGGCACCCGTACTTCATCGACGGCATGGTCGTGCGCGGCGACGGACGCGGGCGCGGGATCGGCTTCCCGACGGCGAACCTCTGCACCGACAACGAGCTCATTCCGCCGCACGGCGTGTACGCGACGACGGCGATCATCGACGGGATCATCCGCCCCTCGATCACGAACGTCGGCACGCGGCCGACCGTGGACACGTCGGGCCGCACGACGATCGAGACGCATGTGTTCGACCTCGATCGCGATCTGTACGGCACGACGATCCGGCTGGCGTTCGTGCAACGGCTGCGCGACGAGCGCGCGTTCGAGTCGCTCGACGCGCTGCGGGCGCAGATCGCCGCCGACTGCCGGCGCGCGCGCGTGCTGTTCGATCGGCTTTCGCTGTAAAATCGCCCTTCGTGCCCGGGCCAGAATTCCGCTTCTCGATGACCGTGTCCGGCGGCGGCCTGGACGGCGCGCACACCGATACCCTCGTGACCAACATCTTCAAATCCGTGCTGTCGCAGGTCGGCCTCGGCGGCGACGCCGCCGAGCGGCTGATCGGCCAGGTGCTGGCCGCCCGCGGCGCCGCGCCCGCCGGCGCGTGCACGCTGCGTTTTGCGGCCCACGCCGGCGAGCTCGAGATCGCGATGTCGCAGGCCGGCCGCGACTGGCACGCGTCGTACCCCGTGCCGATCAGATAGAGGACCGCGTGCGTCTCTACAACACCCTCACGCGACGTGAAGAGGACTTTGCGCCGGTGTCCGGCCGGACGGTCCGCATGTATGCGTGCGGCCTCACCGTCTACGCGCGCGGCCACATCGGCAACTTCCGCACGTTCGTCTGCATCGACGTCCTCCGGCGGACGTTGAAATATCTCCTCGGCTACGAGGTCCGCCAGGTCGTCAACTTCACCGACGTGGACGACAAGACGATCGCCGGCGCGCAGAAAGCCGGCATGGACCTGCGCGCCTACACCGATCAGTTCATCGGCGCGTTCCGGGACGACGCGCGCGCGCTCGGCATCGAGGAGGCGGAGGAGAACCCGCGCGCCACCGATCCGGCCAACATCACGGCGATGGCCGATCTGATCGCGGCGCTCACGAAGAACGGCCACACGTACGTCAGCGACGGGTCGATCTACTTCAAGATCTCGACGATGCCCGACTACGGCAAGCTGGCGCATCTCGATCACGAGGGGATGAAGCCGGGCGCGCGCGTCGAGTCGGACACCTACGCCAAGGAAGACGCGCGCGACTTCGTCCTGTGGAAGGCGACGAAGGAAGGCGAGCCGACCTGGAACGACGTGCAGCCGCCGGGGCGGCCCGGCTGGCATCTCGAGTGCTCGGCGATGGCGCTGCGGCTGCTCGGCGAGCCGCCGATCGACATCCACGCGGGCGGCATCGACCTCGTCTTTCCGCATCACGAGAACGAGATCGCGCAGAGCGAAGGCGCGACCGGGAAAGAGTTCTCGCGTTTCTGGTTTCACGTCGAGTATCTGCTCGTCAACGACGAGAAGATGTCGAAGTCGCTCGGCAACACGTACACAGTCCCCGACGTCGTCGCGAAGGGGTATCGCGCGTCGGCCGTGCGCTATCTGCTGCTGTCGTCGCACTATCGCAAGCAGTTGAACTTCACGTGGGAAAGCCTCGCGGCGGCCGAGAAGGCGCTGCACCGGCTGATGGCGCTCGTCGCGCGCCTCGACGGCGTCACCACGCCCGGATCGCACGACGCGGTGACATCGGCGATCGACGACGCGACGAAGGCGTTCCGCGCGGCGCTCGAGGACGATCTCAACACCGCCGGCGCGCTGGGCGCGATGTTCGAGCTGGTGACGACGCTCAACTCGGCGATCGACGGCGGCGAGCTTGGGACGGGCGACGTGCCGGCTGTCCGCGCCGCGTTCGACGGCTTCGATCGCGTGCTCGGTGTCTTGAGTCTCAGGAAGGCCGAAGAGGCGGAGCCGCCGCTGCCGGTGGAGGAGATCGAGAAGGCGATCGAGGATCGCCACGCCGCGCGGCGACGCCGCGATTTCGCGGCCGCCGATCAGATCCGCAAGGATCTCGAGGCGCGCGGCATCCTGCTGGAGGACAACCCGGGCGGGACGCGCTGGAAACGCAAGTAGTGCAGGCCTTCAGGCCTGCCGCCTTCGGGCCTGCGTTTTGCTTGCTCGCGCCCGGCATGACGCAGGCGCGGATCGATCTCGGAAAACGCGGCGAAGATCTGGCGTGCCGCGAGCTCGAACGGCGCGGGTACGCAATTGTTGCCAGGCGGTACCGCGTCCGCAGTGGAGAATTGGACATCGTCGCGCGCGACGGGGCGACGCTGGTGTTCGTCGAAGTCAAGGCGCGCGCGGGACGCGCGTTCGGCGGCGCGGCCGAAGCCGTCACGCCGGTGAAGCAGCTGCGGATGACGCGGCTGGCCGAAGAGTACCTGATGCGCCATCATCTACACGACTGCCCGTGCCGCTTCGACGTCGTCTCGATCCAGTTCGACGCGGCCGGCGCGCCCGACGTCGTCGTCATCCAGAACGCCTTCGATGCCTGAGCTCAGAAAAGATCCTGTCACCGGCCGGTGGGTCGTCGTCTCGACCGACCGGCAGAAGCGGCCGAACGACTTCACCCTGCACCACGCGTCGGTCATCGGCCGCGAACATTGTCCGTTCTGTCCGGGCCACGAGGCGATGACGCCGCCCGAGGTCCTGGCCTACCGCCAGAACGGCACGCCGCCGAACGGACCGGGCTGGGACCTGCGCGTCGTCCCCAACAAGTTTCCGGCGCTGCGCGTCGAGGGAACGCTCGATCGCCAGGGCGACGGGATGTTCGACCGCATGAGCGGCATCGGCGCGCACGAGGTCGTCATCGAGACGACGGATCACGACAAGACGTTCGCGACGATGAGCGACGGGGAGATCGCGCGGGTGCTGTGGGCGTTCCGCGATCGCGTGAACGACCTGAAGAACGACATCCGGTTCCGCTACATCCTGCTGTTCAAGAACCACGGGGCCGGCGCCGGGGCGACGCTCGAGCACAGCCACAGCCAGCTCATCGCGCTGCCGATCGTGCCCGACTTCGTGCGCGCGGAGCTCGAGGGCGCCAAGCGGCACTATCAGGACAAGGAGCGCTGCGTCTTCTGCGACATCGTCCGCGAGGAGACGAGCGTGGGCCGCCGCGTCATCGAGGACGCCGGCGACATCGTCGCGATCGCGCCGTATGCGCCGCGGGTGCCGTTCGAGACGTGGGTGCTGCCGCGGGCGCACGCCTCGCGCTATGAAGACGCGTCGCGGCCGACCGTTGACGCGCTCGCGCGGATGCTGAAGTCGCTCGCCGGCCGGCTCGACCGCGCGCTCGAGAAGCCGCCGTACAACCTCATCATCCACACCGCGCCGCTGCGCGAGGACGTGGCGACGTTCTTCCACTGGCACGTCGAGGTGATGCCGCGCATCTCGCGCGTGGCCGGGTTCGAGTGGGGGAGCGGGTTCTACATCAACCCCACGTCGCCGGAAGAGGCGACCGAAGTCCTGCGCGCCGCGCGCGCGTAGGCGGCCCTTTCAGGGCCGCCCGTCAGCGACAGCTGCTAGACTCGTATCGTGCCCCTGATGAACGACGACACGGTCCGGGCTGCCGCCCCGGACGCCGGGACGTGTCCCGAGTGCCAGGGCGATCAAACATCGCTCATGCCCGGACTCTCCTCTAACGCGATGGTGTGGTACTTCCGCTGTGCCGGCTGCGGCAAGATGTGGACGGTTCCGAAGTCGCCAGCCGCGGACGTGCCGGACTCGCCCCCGAAAACGCCGTCGCGCTGACGACGGCCATTGCGCCCTCCGGCTGAAGGACTCGGTTGACGGCTCCGGTCATGGCGCCGGCGTGAGGCCATGGCGGCGCATGACGTCGGCCATCTTGACCCGGTCCGACGGGCCACCTGCCGCCGCGTTGAGCACCGCCGCGGACTCCCGGAAATACTGCGGGCCGATCGCGGCGGGCGTGATGGCACAGAGCGCCTTGACGGTCTGGCCGCCGTGGTTGTCGAACCGGTGCACGGCGCCGCGCGGAATGCAGAGCGCCTGCCCCGGCCCGACGTCGATCCGCGTGCCGTCCACCGTCCACGTCAGCACGCCCTCGATTCCGTAAACCGTTTCTTCGTAGTGATCGTGACTGTGC
>CAZOIK010000063.1:0-1979 GCA_964579765.1 uncultured Bifidobacteriaceae bacterium | reverse complement strand
CGGCTCCGATCTGCACCTGCTCGACGGGTACATACCGACCATGCAGGCGGGCGACATCCTCGGTCACGAATTCATGGGCGAGGTCGTGGAGGTGGGGCACGGCAACGCGAAGCTCAAACGCGGCGATCGCGTCGTCGTCCCCTTCACGATCGCGTGCGGCGGCTGCTATTTCTGCAAGCAGCAGCTCTGGTCGTGCTGCGACAACTCGAATCCGAACGCCTGGATGGCTGAAAAGCTGTACGGCTATTCGACGTCGGGGCTCTTCGGCTACTCGCACCTGACGGGCGGCTACGCCGGCGGCCACTCGCAGTACGCGCGCGTGCCGTACGCGGACGTCGGCCCGATGAAGATTCCCGACAGCATTCCCGACGAGAAAGTTCTCTTCCTCTCCGACATTCTGCCGACCGGCTACATGGCCGCCGAGAACTGCGAGATCAAACGCGGCGACACGATTGCCGTGTGGGGCTGCGGGCCCGTCGGGCAGATGGCGATCAAGAGCGCGTGGCTGCTCGGCGCCGAGCGCGTGATTGCGATCGACGAGGTGCCCGAGCGGCTGCGCATGGCGCGGGACGTCAACAAGGCCGAGGTGATCGACTACTCGAAAGAGGACGTGTTCGATCGCCTCTACGTCATGACCGGCGGCCGCGGGCCGGACGCCTGCATCGACGCCGTCGGCCTCGAGTCGCACGGCGCGACGTTCGACGCGTATCTCGACGCGGCGAAGACCTCGATGTGGCTCGCGACCGACCGTCCGAGCGCGCTCCGGCAGGCGATCCACGCGTGCCGCAAGGGCGGCGTGGTGTCGATTCCCGGTGTCTACGGCGGCTACCTCGACAAGATCCCGTTCGGCGCGGCGTTCCAGAAGGGGCTGACGTTCAAGATGGGGCAGACGCACATGATGCGGTACATGAAGCCCCTGCTCGATCGGATCGAGTCGGGCGAGCTCGACCCGTCGTTCGTCATCACGCATCGTGTGCCGCTCGAGGCCGCGCCGCAGGCGTACGCGATGTTCAAGGAGAAGCGGGACGGCTGCGTCAAGGTGGTGCTCAACCCGCATCCGGAGACGGTGCACTGACGCGGGAGATCGTCGCGCTGTTCGTCCTGGCGCTGCCGGTCGCCTCCATCGCGTGGACGGTGACGCACGAAGAGGCGTTCCGCGAGCTGCACGACTGGTGCGTCGCGCGCAGCCGCGAGTGCGAGTACTGTTTCAGCCACTACGCGGCCGCGTTTATCCTGTGGGTGACGCGGTTCACGCTTCTGTACGACGGATGGCGCGGGTATCTGGTGGCGTTCTTCTCGGTGGTGTGGATCGCGAACTTCTATATGAGCCTGTTCGGACACCTGCGGCTCGAGATCCGCGAAGAGCGCGCGGAGATCGCCGTGAGAGAAGCTGACGCCAAGGCGCCGCCGGTGCGCCGTGCCAGTTGACCTGGCGATCGGCGGTCCGCGAACTGCGGCACTGGCGGCGCATCAGCGAAGGGTATCTCCGCCCGATTGCACCCGCGCCGCGGACACCCGACCCGTCGCGCTGGCCGAGCGACGCGCTCACCGTGTCGTGGCTCGGACACGCGACGCTGCTCATCGACTTCTTCGGCGTCTGGATGCTCACCGATCCCGCGCTGCTCCCGCGCGTCGGCGTCCACGCGGGGCCCGTCACGTTCGGCCCGAAGCGGTACGTCGCGCCCGCGCTGCGCGCGCGGCATCTGCCGCCGCTCGACGTCATCCTCCTCACGCACGCGCACATGGATCACCTTGACGTCGGCACGCTGCGGAGGCTGCCACGCGACGTGACGGTGGTCACGGCGACCTCGACGGCCGATCTGCTGGCGCCGCTCGGGTTCCGCGACGTCGTCGAGATCGGCTGCGGCGAGCGGCGGACGTTCGCGAGTCGCAACGGCGACGTGACGATTGAGGCGTTCGGCGTCCGCCACTGGGGCGCGCGCCTGCGGACCGACGTCCACCGGCGCAACAACGGCAAC
>CAZOIK010000062.1:0-7381 GCA_964579765.1 uncultured Bifidobacteriaceae bacterium | reverse complement strand
AGCTCATCGACGAGATCTGCCTCGAGAACGAGCTGTCCGCCAAGCGCATGAAGTGACGTGATGTAGTGCGGTCCTTCGGGCCTGCGCTACATCAGAAGTAAATCCGCACGCCGCCGCCGATCTGTGGGCCGCCCGCGTCCGTGTGCACGCCGGAGGGGGCGCCTTCGAGCGGCAGCGTCAGCGACGCGCGCGAGTAGCGGAACACGCCGCCGACGCCGACATATTTCGACAGCCTGACGCTCACGTCCACGCCGGCGTTGACGCCGATGCTCGTCGCCGTCTCCTTCGAGACGGACGCGCCGGTGAACGTCACGCTGTCGTTGAACGGCCCCTCGGCGAACGTGACCGCGCCCACCAGATCCTGATTCACGGTGAAGAACGACGGGCCGGCGGACACGACCAGATCGACGCCGCGCGCGGCGAAGACGTACGCCGCGTCGATGTAGCCCGCCAGCTCGCTGCGCGCGAGCGCGGGCGACGCGCCGGCGATGGGACGCTCGACGCCGGCGACGAACGGATGCGGAATGCCGCCGCCGACCGGCGCCGTCCGGCTGTCCGAGAAGACGGACGCGCCGACGTCGATGCCGAACCCGCCCGACACACGCAGCGTGACGTCGCCCTCGAAGAACTGCCCGTTCGGCACGCTGTAGGTCGTCGTCACGCGTGACGGCTGGTCGTAGATCGGGGTCGTCGTCGTGCCGCTGAACGTGGACGCCGCCTGCTGCCCGCCGACGTTCACGCTGACGCGTGCGTGATCGCTCCACGCCGTCTGCGCGCACGCCTCGCGCGCCGGCGCGAGCGCCCACACCGTCGCCGCCAGCGCCAGTCCGATCGCCGCCTGTCTCACCTGCACTCCTTCCGGAACGTCATCACTATCGCACGAGCGGCGGCCCGCGGGCACGGACCCGTCTTATTGACCGCCAGTCAATTACAGTGTGATACTCATCGGATGACCGCACGGGCACCGGGACGCCGGTGGCAGCGGCGGCCGGACGAACGGCCCCGCGCGCTGATGGACTCGGCGATGAAGCTCCTGCTCGAGCGCGGATACGGCCGCGTCGGCCTCGACGACGTCGCGGCGGACGCCGGTGTGTCGAAGGCGACGATCTACCACTACTTCTCCAGCAAGGACGACCTGCTGACGCAGAGCCTCTCGCGGCGCATGGCCGAGAAGCGGGGCGAGATCGAGCAGCAGCTCGCGGCCGAGGGCGGCCGCGCCGGCGACCGGCTGCGCACGTTCCTCATGGACTTCTGGAACCGAGCCGTGATGCCGCAGGCGGGGCTCTTTCAGCAGATGCTCACCACCGAAATCGCCGCCGACGCCCCCGACGTCTTCGCCGCCTGGGCGCGCGGCGTCGTCGCGCGCTGGCGCACGGTCGAGCGGCTCATCCGCGAAGGCCAGCGGCGCGGCGAGTTCCGCCGCGACGTCAACGCGCCCGTCGCGGCACGCAGCATGCTCTCGGCGCTGTCGTACCAGGCGCTCTATCACGTGCACTTCCGGATGAACCGGTACGCGCCGTTCGCATCGTCCCGCTTGTGTTCGGCCATGGTTGACGAATTCCTTCGCGGACTCCGCAGGGCCTCATGACACGTCATCGGTTGCTCGTCGGCGTCGCGCTCGTCGCGCTCGGCCTCCCGCTCGCGGGCTGCCGGCAGACGAGCGCCGCGCCGCCTCCCCCGCCGCCGCCGCAGGTGCGCGTCGTCACCGTCACGCCCGAGCGGGTGGCCCTGACGTCGGAATGGATTGCGACGCTCGACGGCTACGTCAACGCGCAGATCCGGCCGCAGGTCTCCGGCTATCTCGTCAAGCGCGACTACGAGGAAGGCGCCGTCGTGCGCAAGGGGGAGGTGCTGTTCGAAATCGACCCGCGCCCGCTCGAGGCCGCGCTCGCGCAGGCCCGCGCGCAGCTCGGCGAGGCGCAGGCGCAGCTCGGCAAAACCGAGCGCGATCTCGCGCGCGACCGTCCGCTGGCCGAGCAGCGCGCCATCGCGCAGAGCCAGCTCGACAACGACGTCCAGGCGAACCTCGCCGCGCAGGCGGCGGTGAAGTCGGCCGAGGCCGCCGTCGAGACGGCGCAGCTCAACGCGGGCTTCACGAAAGTCACGTCGCTCATCGACGGCGTCGCCGCCATCGCGACCGCGCAGATCGGCGACCTCGTCGGGCCCGCGACGCTGCTCACGACCGTCTCGCAGGTGAACCCGATCAAGGCGTACTTTCCGCTCAGCGAGCAGCAGTACCTGCAGATGTCGAGCCGCATCAACGGCGACCACGACGGGCGCGAGTCGGCGCCCTGGCGCGGCGGCACGAACCTGACGCTCGTGCTCGCCGACGGCAGCGTCTATCCACGCGGCGGCCGCTTCCTCGCCGCCGACCGCGAGATCGACGAGAAGACGGGCACCATCCGCATCAGCGCGATCTTCCCCAATCCCGATCGCACGCTGCGGCCCGGCCAGTACGGACGCGTCCGCGCCGAAACGAGCGTCCGTCCCGACGCGCTGCTCGTCCCGCAGCGCGCGGTCGCCGAGCTGCAGGGCTCGTTTCAGATTCGCGTGGTGGACAGCCACAACGTCGTGACGACGAAGGTCGTCACCCCCGGCCCGCGCATCGGCAGCCGCTGGATCATCGACAGCGGCCTCGCCCCCGGCGCGCGCGTCGTCGTCGAGGGCGCGCAGACGCGCGACGGCACGGTCGTGAACCCGCAGCCCTACACGCCGCCGCCGGCGCAGGCCGACTGAGCCGGGCGCGGCATGTCTCGCTTCTTCATCCGGCGCCCCATCGTCGCCATCGTCATCGCCATCGTCACCGTCCTCGCGGGACTCGTGGCGATGCAGGCGCTGCCGATCGCGCAGTTCCCCGACATCATCCCGCCGCAGATCATGGTGACGGCCACCTACACGGGCGCCGACGCCGCGACGATCGAGCAGGCGGTCGCCACGCCGCTCGAGCAGCAGATGAACGGCGTGGACAACATGCTCTACATGCAGTCCACGAACGGCAACGACGGGACGATGCAGCTGACCGTCACGTTCGACATCGCGACCGATCCGAACATCGATCAGGTCAACGTGCAGAACCGGATGGCGCAGGCCGCGCCCAACCTGCCGCCCGACGTCAACGCGTTCGGCCTGACGATGCGCAAGTCCACCGGCTTTCCGACGCTGGTGCTCTCGCTCGCGTCGCCCAAGGGCACCTACGACGCGCTGTTCCTCGCCAACTACGCCAACATCAACATCATCGACGCGCTCTACCGCGTCCCCGGCGTCGGCGAGGTCCGCATTTTCGGCGCCGGCGACTACGCGATGCGCATCTGGGCGAAGCCCGATCGCCTGGCGAAGCTCGGGCTGACGGTCACCGACCTCGTTCGCGCCGTGCAGCAGCAGAGCACGGTCAACCCCGCCGGACAGCTCGGCGCGCTGCCCGCGCCGCCGGGCCAGGAGATGACCTACACGGTGCGCGCGCAGGGACGCCTGCAGACGCCCGAGGAATTCGGCGCGATCGTCGTCCGCTCCAATCCCGACGGCTCGGTCGTCCGGCTGGGCGAGGTCGCGCGCATCGAGCTCGGCGCGCTCAACTACCAGCAGATCGGCCGCGTCAACGGGCAGCAGGGCTGCGCGATCGGCATCTTCCAGCTGCCCGGGTCGAACGCGCTCGAGGTCGCCGACGGCGTCAAGCGCGTGATGGCCGACCTGAGCCAGCGCTTTCCGCAGGACGTCGAGTTCCGCTATGCCATCGACACGACGCTGCCGGTGTCGGAGGGCATGCGCGAGATCCTCATCACGCTCGGCGAGGCGCTGGTGCTCGTCGTGTTCGTCGTCTACCTGTTCCTGCAGAACTGGCGGGCGACGCTCATCCCGATGGTGGCGGTGCCCGTGTCGCTCATCGGCACCTTCGCGATCTTTCCGGCGCTCGGCTTCTCCATCAACACGCTCTCGCTCTTCGGCCTCGTGCTCGCCATCGGCCTCGTCGTGGACGACGCGATCGTCGTCGTCGAGGCGGTGGAGCATCACATCGAGGAAGGGATGGCGCCGCGGGACGCGACGGTCAAGGCGATGGAGGAAGTGTCGGGGCCGGTCGTGAGCATCGCGCTCATCCTGGCGTCGGTCTTCATCCCGGTCGGGTTCATGAGCGGCATCCAGGGCCGGCTGAACAAGCAGTTCGCGATCACGATCGCGATCTCGGTGATGATCTCCGCGTTCAACGCGCTGACGCTCTCGCCGGCGCTCGCGGCGATGCTGATCAAGCCGCGCAAGCACACGCAGGGCCTGCTCGGGCGGGCGTTCGCGTCGTTCAACCGCCGGTTCGAGACGGTGACGCACGGCTACGTCAGCCTGAGCCACGGCATCGTGCGCAAGGCGCTCATCGGCGTCGCGCTGCTCGCGGCGTTCACGGCCGGCGCGGCGCTGCTGGGACGGCGGCTGCCCACCAGCTTCGTGCCCGAAGAAGACTACGGCTACATGCTGCTGAACGTGCAGCTGCCGCCCGCCGCGTCGCTCGAGCGCACCGACGCCGTGTGCCGCAAGATCGACCAGGTGCTGCTCAAGACCGACGGCGTCTCGAACTTCGTGACGATCGCCGGCTTCAGCCTGCTCTCGCGCGTCACGGCCGGCAACTACGCGTTCTACTTCATCGGCCTCAAGCCGTGGGACCAGCGCGGCGACGGACTCGACGTGCGGTCGATCGTCAACCGCGTGAACGGGCAGCTGCGTCAGGCCGTCCCCGAGGCGACGGCGTTCGCCGTCATGCCGCCGTCCATTCCCGGGCTGGGCACGCTGGGCGGCTTCTCGTTCTGGCTGGAGGATCGCAGCGGCGGCACGCTCGTGTTCCTCGAGGGAAACCTGCAGAAGTTTCTCGCGGCGGCGCGCAAGCGGCCGGAGCTGGCCGGCGTCACGTCGCAGTTCACGGCGGCCGTGCCGCAGATGTACGCCAACGTCGATCGCGACAAGGTGCTCAAGCAGGGGATCGCGCTCGCCGACGTCTATCAGGCGATGCAGGCCTTTCTCGGCGGGTTGTACATCAACCAGTTCAACCGCTTCGGGCGCCCGTGGCGCGTGTTCCTGCAGGCCGAAGGCCAGGAGCGCAACACGCCGGCCGACATCGCGCAGTTCTACGTCCGCAACAACGACGGCACGATGGTGCCGCTCTCGACGCTCGAGGCGACGCAGCCGACGTTCGGACCGCAGTACACGAACCGCTTCAACGTCTATCGCGCGGTGCAGGTCACCGGCGCGGCCGCGCCGGGCTACAGCTCGGGCCAGGCGCTCGACGCGCTCCAGCAGGTCGCGGATCAGACGATGCCGCGCGAGCTGGGCTACGACTGGTCGGATCTCTCCTACCAGGAGAAGCACGCGGGCGGATCGGCCGCGATCTTCGGCCTGTCGATCGCGTTCGTGTTCCTCATCCTCGCGGCGCTCTACGAAAGCTGGTCGCTGCCCTTCTCTGTCCTGCTGTCGGTGCCGGTCGCCGTGTTCGGGGCGTTCCTCGGCCTCTTCGCGCGCCAGTACGACTTCGACGTCTACGCGCAGATCGGCGTGATCATGCTCATCGGCCTCGCCGCGAAGAACGCGATTCTGATCGTGGAGTTCGCGAAGGCGCGGCTCGAGGGCGGCATGGATCTCGTGGAGGCCGCGCTCGAAGGCGCGCGGCTGCGCCTGCGCCCGATTCTGATGACGTCGTTCGCGTTCATCCTCGGCACGCTGCCGCTCTGGTTCGCCACGGGATCGGGCGCCGCCTCGCGCCGCATCCTCGGCACCGTCGTCGTCTCGGGGATGCTGACGGCGACGCTCATCGCGATCTTCCTCATCCCGCTGCTCTTCGTGCTCATCGAGCGTGCGGCGGCCCGCGCGGCGCGGGGACGCGCGCACGCGATGGACGCGGTGCCGGACGAAGGACCCGCGTCATGAGCCGCCCTGTCGCGCTGCTGCCGCTCGTCGCCGCGAGCCTGATCGCGTCCGCCTGTCTGGTGGGCCCGAACTACAAGCGTCCGCCCGTGGACGTCCCTGCCGCCTTCCGCGGTCCGGCCGGCGCGGCGCCGCCGCCGGACGCGACGAGCGCGTCGCTCGCGAGCGAGGCGTGGTGGCAGGTCTTTCCGGATCCCGTGCTCCAGGCGCTCGTCCGGACGGCGCTCGCGGATAACGCGGACGTGCGGGTCGCCGCGGTGCGCATTCTCGAAGCGCAGGCGCAGCTCGGCATCACCCGCGCCGATCAGTTCCCGAACGTCAATGCTGAGGCCGACGTCCTCGGCGAACGTCCACCGGTCGCGCTTGGCCTGCCCTCGCTCAACGTCCTGGCGTTCGAGGTGCAGGGCTCGGTCTCGTGGGAGCTCGACTTCTGGGGCAAGTACCGCCGCGCCACTGAGGCCGCGCGCGCGCAGCTGCTCGGCACCGCCTGGGCGCAGCGCGCCGTCGTGACGACGCTCGTCAGCCAGGTGGCGAACGCGTACTTCGGCCTGCGCGCGCTCGATCTCGAGCTCGACATCTCGCGCCGGACGCTCGCGTCGCGCCAGGAGTCGCTGCGCCTCACGCAGGTGCGCGAGCGCGGCGGCGTCACGTCGCTCATCGACGTCCGGCAGGCCGAGCAGCTCGTCTACGGCGCCACGGCGGAGATCGCGACGCTCGAGCGGCAGATCGCGCAGCAGGAGAACTTCATCCAGGTGCTGCTCGGTCGCAACCCCGGGCCGGTCGATCGCGGCCTGGCGCTGACCGACGAGCCGCACGCGCCCGACGTGCCCGCCGGGCTGCCCTCGACGCTGCTCACACAACGGCCCGACGTCGAGGCGTCGGAACAGCAGCTCGTCGCGGCGAACGCGCAGATCGGCGTCGCCCGCGCGGCGTACTTCCCCAGCATCCCGCTGACGGGATCCGGCGGCTTCGAGAGCACCGCGCTGGCGTCGCTCTTCGCAGGGCCCAACGCGATCTACACCGTGGCGCTCAGCGCGACGGCGCCCGTCTTCACGGCCGGACGCACGCGCGCGCAGGTCGCGCAGGCGCAGGCGCGCTACGACGAGGCCGTGATTTCATATCAGCAGACCATCCGCCAGGCGTTCCGCGAGGTGTCGGACGCGCTGGTCGGCTACGCGAAGATCCGCGAGTCGCGGACGCAGCAGGCGCTGCTCGTGGCCTCGGCGCAGGACGCGCGGCGGCTCGCCGACGTCCGCTATCAGGGCGGCGCGGCGAGCTATCTCGAAGTCCTCGACGCCGACACGCGGCTGTTCGACGCCCAGCTGTCGCTCACGCAGGCGCAGCTCGGCGAGCTGTCGGCGTTCGTCGAGATCTATCGCGCGCTCGGCGGCGGCTGGCAGCGCTAGCGCGCTTCCGGATTCGACGTGGCGTCCGCCTTCGGGCGTACGTCCGGATGAAGCCGGACGCTACGTGTGACGCGCCG
>CAZOIK010000061.1:0-10906 GCA_964579765.1 uncultured Bifidobacteriaceae bacterium | reverse complement strand
CGCACCGATGTTCGCCGCGAGCATGGTCGCGAAGATGAGACCTGGACCGAGGCGGCGTCCGGCGACGAAGAAGTCCGCGGCGCTTCGGACGCGACGGCCAATCGACGCGCCGATGGCCATCAGCGCGAGCGAGTAGAGGACGAGGACCGTGAGGTGAAGGTTCATGAGGGGCGACCGGCGGCCCTGACAGAACCGCCCTACGAGGCCGTCCTATCTGAGATCACGTGCGGCAGGATAGCCGGGAATGCCGGTCGCGGCGCGAGCGGCGCGCACGATCGCGTCGGCGACGACCTGCGCGGCGAGCGCCCCGACGCGGCTGACGTCGGCCTGGCCGGGCAGCGCGCCGGTCGCGAGGGCAAAGATCGTGTCGCCGTCGCCCATCGTGTGGCTCGGGTAGATCGCGCGCGCGAAGCCGTCGTGCGCCATCTCGGCAACTTTCGTCGCTTGTGTCTTGGTCAGCGTCGCATTCGTGGCGACGACGCCGAGCGTCGTGTTCTCCCCGGGCCGCGTGGATGCGCGCAGCCCTCCGCTCATGAGCAGCGTGCGCGCGTCGGCAAGCGAGTTTCCGTCCGCCGTCCGCACGCCGGCGACGACGTGCGCGGTCGTGGGATCGACGATGTCGCCCGCCGCGTTGACGGCGACGAGTGCGGCGACGATCAAGCCGTCCGGCATGCGAATCGCCGCGGTGCCGACGCCGCCTTTCATCGCACGGGCGGCGCCGGCCGTCTTGCCGACGGTCGCGCCGGCGCCCGCGCCGACGTTGCCTTCAGCCACCGGCGCCGTGGACGCGGCCTGCGCGGCACGATAACCGCAGTCGGCTGACGGACGGATCTTCGGGCTGCCGCCGACGTTCAGGTCGAACAGGCTCGCCGCCGGCACGATCGGGACGTTGATCGCGCCGAACGCCTTGAACCCGATCTGCTTCTCGTCGAGAAATCGCATGACGCCGGCGCGGCTGTCGAGGCCGAAGGCGCTGCCGCCCGACAGGCTGATGCCGAAGATCTGCTGGACGAGATCGACGGGCTTGAGGAGATCGGTTTCCGCGGTCGCCGGCGCGGCGCCGCGCACGTCCACGCCCGCCGTGGCGCCGGCCTCGACCAGCACGGCCGTGCAGCCGGTGGGCCGTTCGGCAAGCGTGTAGTGGCCGACCTTCACGCCCGGCACCGCCGTCAGCGTGAGATTGCGCGGCTGCGCGAACGCGGGGAGCGCGCGGGCTGCAATCGCCGCGGATGTGAGCAGCGCAGCCGTCCACAGACGAGTCATCGATGAGCCTCGATTCTGCATAGTATGCAAGAATGCGCCGCATGAATACCCGCGCCGTGCTGCTCGTCGCGGCGTCGCTGGTGACGGCGTGCGCGAGGCCCGGGCCGCTGAAACTGTCGCAGCTGCCGGAGATCGACACGCGCCGCGTGCTCGCGCACACCAGGGTCCTCTCCTCCGACGAGTTTCAGGGACGCGCGCCGGGCACGCACGGCGAGGATCTGACGGTCGCCTATCTCGTCCAGCAGTTCAAACAGATCGGCCTCCAGCCCGGCAGCGCCGACGGCACGTTCATCCAGAAGGTCCCGCTCGTCGGCATCACGGCGTCGCCGGCGCCGCTCGTCTTCACGAAAGGCGCACAGCACCTGACCCTCACGTGGAAAGACGACGTGGTCGCGTTGACGCGCCGCGTGACGGACGAAGCCCGCCTCGACAACTCGGATCTGGTGTTCGTCGGCTACGGCGTCGTCGCGCCGGAGTTTCAGTGGGACGACTACAAGGGCATCGACGTGAAGGGCAAGACCCTGGTGATGCTCGTCAACGATCCGCCGGTGCCCGACCCCGCGAAGCCGGGCGAGCTCGATCCGAAGGTGTTTGGCGGCCGCGCGATGACGTACTACGGCCGGTGGACGTACAAGTACGAGATCGGAGCCATGAAAGGCGCGGCGGGCGTGCTGATCGTGCACGAGACCGGACCGGCCGGCTACGGATTCAACGTGCTGCAGGACTCGAACACGGGCGAGCAGTTCGCACTCGAAGCGCCCGACAAGAACATGAGCCGGCCGTCGATCGAAGGCTGGATCACTTTGGAGCAGGCGAAGAAGCTCTTCGCGCTCGCGGGCAAAGACTTCGACGCGCTGAAGACGCGGGCCGCGACGCGCGAGTTCGTGCCGGTGCCGCTCGGCGTCACCGCGTCCATGGCGATCCGCAACACGGTGCGGACGATCGAATCGCAGAACGTCGTCGCGAAGCTGCCCGGCGCGGATCCGTCGATGCGGGACGAGTGCGTCGTCTACACGGCGCACTGGGATCATCTGGGGACGAGCGACGCGGGCGTCTTCCACGGCGCCCGCGACAACGCGTCCGGCGTCGCGGGGATGCTCGAGATCGCGCGGGCGTTCACGACGATCTCGCCGGCTCCGAAGCGATCGATCCTGTTCGCGGCGGTCACCGCCGAAGAGCAGGGGCTGCTCGGATCGGAGTACTACGCGCGCAATCCTCCCTGTCCGCTCTCAAAGACGCTCGCCGAGGTCAACCTCGACGAGATCAATGTCGCCGGTCGCACGAGGGACCTCACGGTCATCGGCTACGGGGCCTCAGACCTCGACGACTACGCGCGCGCGGCGGCGGCCGAGCAAGGACGCGTCGTGCACGGCGACGCGGAGCCGGAAAAGGGCTTCTACTATCGATCCGATCACTTCAACTTCGCGAAGCTCGGCGTGCCGGCGCTCGACCCTGACGAAGGCGTCGAGTACATCAACCAACCCGCGAGCTACGGACAGAAGGTTCGCGACGACTTCACCCGGAACCGCTATCACTCGCCGAGAGACGTCGTCACGCCGCAGTGGGACCTGAGTGGGGCGGCGGAGGATCTGAAGGTGCTGCTCGCGGTCGGCTACCGCGTCGCGCAGGCGGATCGCTTTCCCGAGTGGAAGCCGGGCAGCGAATTCAAGGCGATTCGCGACGCGCAGCTGACGCACCCTCAGTAGCGTCCGGCTTTGGCCGGACGTCACGAATACGTCGCGCGCACGCGTTTCGATCGCGCGAGATACGCGAGCCAGATCCCGTAGTAGACCAGCGAGCCGGCGAGGATGATCGTCGCGTCCCCGGGTGGACGGTTGCTTGGCGAGTACGGCGTCGCGTAGACGGCGATGTCGATCAGCGCGGAGAACACCAGCGACGCCTTCGCGATGACCACGGCGCCTGGCGCCTGCTGAAACAGCGCGAGGCCTGCGGCGATGCCGAGGCCGGCGGCCATGAGCCGCGCCAGGAGGATGATGCCGAGGCCGGCCCCGCGCATCGAGAGCTCGTCCACCAGCCCCGACATCGTGAACGCGAGATTGACCGGCTGCCAGACGAGAAGCAGCGCGCACAGCACGAGCAGCCAGCCCCGGACCTTCATTCCCCCGCTAAGATACTGCGATGCAACTGGTGCTCGTCCACCACGGCGATGCCGTCGGTCCGGAGGTCGATCCCCGGCGGCCGCTGTCCGGGATCGGGCGTGCGACCGTCGAACGCCTGGCGCTGGATGCGGCGGCGCGCGTCGTGAAGCCGGCCGTTGTGTGGCACAGCGGAAAGCTCCGCGCGAAGGAGACGGCCGAAGCGTTCTGGCGCGCGTGCAACCCGTTCGCGGAGTTCTCGGCGACTCGCGATCTGCAGCCGAGCGATCCGCCCCAGTGGATGCGCGATCGGTTGCGGGGCGAGACGCGCGACGTGCTGCTTGCCGGGCACTACCCGCATCTTCCGGCCTTGCTGTCGCTGCTCGTCGGCGCGGAGGCCGCGTCGTTTCCCCAGCACGGCGTCGTCGCGCTCGTCAGCACGGACGACGGGGAGACGTTCAGCGAAGAGTGGCGGCTCGATCCACGAGCAGGTCCCACGCGCGCCTGACGTGGCGTTCGGCGGTCTGCAGGTTGCCGATCGCGATGCGGACAGCCGTCCCCTCGCGCACTCGGGTGTGCGACAGAAACACCTCGCCGGTCTGATTCACGAGGTCCACCAGACGGAGATTCGCCGCATCGAGTGCGTCCGCGGTCAGCGCCGCGGCGCGAGGGTTCCAGCGGAAGCACACGACGCTCAGCGGCGCCGGCGCCAGCCGTTCGAAGTCCGGATGCGCGTCGACCCACGAGGCGAAGAGCTGCGCGAGCCTGATGTGCTCCGCAAGATGCGCGCGAATCGCTTTCGCGCCGAACGTCCTGAGGATCATCCAGAGCTTCAGCGATCGGAACCGGCGGCCGAGCTGGATGCCCGTGTTCATCAGGTTCCGCCGGGCCGCCTCGGCGGAATCGCCGGTCAGGATGAATTCCGGCGTCAGCGAGAACGCCGCGCGGATCGCATCCAGGCGCCGGCAGTAGAACGCGCTCAGGTCCATCGGCGTGAACAGCCACTTATGTGGGTTGACGACGAGCGAGTCGGCGCGATCGGCGCCGGCGAGCACGTAGGCGTGCGAGGGCAGCATCGCAGCGACACCGGCGTATGCGGCATCGACGTGCAGCCACACACGTTCGCGCGCGCAGACGTCGGCGATCGCCGGAATGGGATCGATGCTCGTCGTGGACGTCGTGCCGGCGGTCGCGATGACCGCGACGGGCAGGAGGCCCGCCGCGCGGTCCGTGACGATGGCGGCGGCGAGCGCATCGGCGTCCATCCGGTACTCCGCATCCACCGGAATGCGGCGCAGCGATTCCTGGCCGAGGCCGAGCGCGATTACGCCCTTGTCTACCGACGAGTGCGCCTGCTCCGAACAGTACACGCGGACAGGAGGAAGGTCGCCGCGTCCCGCGAGGCCGCGCGCGCGCACGTCGCGGATCGCAGCCTCACGTGCGCCGGCCAGCGCGTGCAGCGTTGACACGGAGGCGGTGTCATAGATGACGCCCTCGAAGCTCTGGGGCAGACCGATCAGCTGCCGCAGCCAGCCGAGTGCGACGGCTTCGAGCTCGGTCGCAGCTGGAGACGTACGCCACAACATCGCCTGCTGGTTGATCGCGGCGCAGAGGAATTCCGCGAGGACGCCCGGAGCGCTGCCGGTGGTGGCGAAGTACGCAAGGAAGCCGGGATGGTTCCAGTGCGTGAGGCCGGGGACGAGCACGCGCTCGAAGTCGGCCATGATCGACTCGAACGGCTCGGCGTCTTCAGGCGGCGTGGCCGGCAGGGCGGCGGTGATCTCGCCGGGAGCGACCCGCGAGAGCACCGGATAGCGCTCAGGCTGTTCGAGGTAGTCGGCGATCCAGTCAACGAGCGCGTGGCCGTGACGCCGGAAGTCGTCCGGGTGCATCACGGCGCATCATAGCGCGCTACTTGTTCTCGATGGTCACCGTCACCGGCGAGAGCAGCCGAATCGTGATCGGCTCACCCGCATTGAGCGACGCCTGGCTGCGGTCGCCGGCCTGCACGGCCGCGGCGCCTGCGCCGGCGCCGGCGAGACCGCCAACCGCCGCGCCCTTGCCGCCGCCGAGAATGGCCCCGAGGATCGTGCCGGCAATGGCGCCGCCGCCCATCTTCGCGGCGCTCGAGTTGCCCTTCGCGTCGCCCTCGCGCTCGACGGCGGCCGTCGAAATCGGAAGACGCGTGCCGTCGGGCAGCACGATTGTCTGGAACCGAATCGCGAGTTTCGCCTGTTCGCGGAACTTGCCGCCGCGCTCGACCTGCGTCACGTATCCGATGGCGCGGGAGCCGGCGGGAATGGCGACGCGGTCGGCCACTTTGACGTCTCGGGTGACCCGTGCTTCCACGCGATCCTCGACGCGCGCGTGCTCGCTCGTCACGGTCGTGTCGCTTTGAAGGCCGATGACCGAGTCGCTCGAGATGACCAGCTCGTCGAACGTGTGCTGCGGCGCAGCCGGCGGCGGAGGCGGAACGGGCGCGTTCTGCGCGACCCGATCGACCGGCTCGGTGCTGACCGGCGGCGCCGGTGGCTCGGGTGCCGGAGGCTGCGGCAGCGGCGCCGGCGCGACGACTTTCGGTGGCGCTGCGGCAGTGGCGGTCTGCGGCGGCGCCACTGTCGCGGGGACGGTCACCCTTTTCGGCGCCGCCGCGGGCTTCGTCGTCCGCGCCGGCGCGGGCTCGGCTTCCGTTGCCGGCGGCTGCTGAACCGATCGTTCCGTTGTCGCCACCGGCGACGGCGCCGTCGCTTCGGCCGCGGTGGGTGCAGGTGCGGTCGCGGCGACGGGCGTCGGCACCGTGTTCTGGCGCATCGCGAAATAGCCGCCGGCACCCGCGGCGGCGATGCACGCGAGCCCGACTGCCGTGAACGCGACCTTATTTGCCGGCATTCCAGTTCTCCTTATATCAGGCTGCCCTGACGCAAGGGCCGTACCTCGCGGATTCTATCGGCACAACCGTGTAAGTTCTTGATGTCTAGGGAAGTTACACGATAGGGCTGCCGCGGAAGAACTGTCCGTACCGAGTGACTTTGTCCCTCATCGGGAACACACGGTAAACTCGAAATCTTGCCCCGTTCTCCGGACATCCTGGTCGTGGGCGCCGGCATTATCGGCTGCGCCGTGGCGTACGAGCTGTCGCGCCGTGGCGCCTCCGTGCGCGTCGTGGACGACCGCCCGCCCGGCATGGGCGCGACGCAGGCGTCGGCCGGCATGCTCGCGCCGTTCACCGAAGCCAAAGACAGAAACACGACGTTTCTCGATCTGGCCGTGCGCAGCCTCCACCTCTACGAGGACTTCGTGGCGCGCGTATCGAGCGAGTCGCAGCTGTCGATTGGATACCGGCGCACCGGCACGCTCGACGTCGCGTCGAGCGGCGAGCGCATGGCGCATCTGCGGGAGATCGCCGCTCGGCTCGAATTGCGCGGCGTGGCGCTCTCGCTGCTCGATGCGGACACGGCGCGGCGCGAGGAGCCACAGCTCGGCCGTTCAATCGCCGGCGCGCTGTTCATCGGCGCGCACGGTTACGTCAGGGCCGGCGAACTGACGCGAGCGCTCGTGGCGGCGGCGCGCTGTCACGGCGCGGACGTGATCGACGCCGGGCGCGTCCGCGAGGTCTCTGAACGACGCGGCAGCCTCGTCGTCGAGACGGAGCGCGGATCGCTCGCCGCCGGGGCCGTCGTTGTGACGGCCGGCAGCTGGTCGGGACAGATCGAGCTCAGTGCGCGTGAACGTGTGCCGGTTCGTCCAGTGCGGGGACAGCTGCTGCATCTCAAGTGGCAGGGCGTTCCGCTCCGCCGGGTGACATGGGGCGACGACTGTTATCTCGTGCCGTGGGACGACGGCACGCTGCTCGTCGGGGCGACGATGGAAGAGGTCGGATTCGAGGAGCGGACCACGGTCGAGGCCATCCAGAAGCTGATGACGGCTGCCTGCGCCCTGGTGCCAGAGGCCGCGCACGCGTCGCTGCTCAGCGCGCGCGTCGGACTCCGTCCCGGCACACCCGATGCATTGCCGATCATCGGCTGGTCGCGTGCGCTGCCGAACGTGATGTATGCCACCGGGCATTTCAGAAACGGCGTGCTGCTGTGCCCGTTGACGGCGACGCTCGTGGCCGACGCGATGATCGACGGCGTCGTCGATCCCATGCTGGACGCGGTCGGTCCGCGGCGGTTTGGTGACGTGTGAGCGACGCTGACGCCGTCGCCGCATGGCGCCGCGAGCACGCGTCGGCGCTCGCCGAGCTGCAGGACGCGCAGCGCGCCTATCACCGCGCCGTAGCCGCGGCGGCATTTCCAGACGCGACGGAGGCCCCGTCGGCCGAGGAGATGCGCCGGGCCTCGCTCGAGGCGCTCGACGCGGCGCGAATCAGGCTCGACGAGGTGCGCGCGCGCCGGCCGGTAATCCGGGAGGAGCCATGAAGCTGTCGCAGCTCGAAATCGCCGAACGCATGAAGCATCTGCACGGCTGGATGCTGGAGCGAGACGCGATTGCCAAGCAGTTCACGTTCGCGGGATTTCCCGAGGCGGTTGGATTCGTGAACCGCCTCCTGCCTGAGGCGGAAGCCGCCGATCATCACCCCGACATTCAGATCAATTACAAGCGCGTGACGCTCGTGTACTCAACACACAGCGAAGGCGGCCTGACCGAGAAAGACTTCGCCGGCGCGGCGATGGCGGATAGAATCGCCGCTCAATGAAGCTGAAGCGCACCTACAGTTCGCGCGAGGTCGCCTCGCTCACCGGACTGACGGCGCGCCAGCTCCAGCTCTGGGACGCGAGCGGCCTCGTCGCCGCCGCAATCCCGACCCACAAGACCGACGCCGGCGGCTACACCGAGCGGCGCTATTCGCCGATCGAGCTCTTCGAACTGCTGGTGCTCGCCGACCTGCGGCGCCGCGGTTTCAGCGTCCACCAGCTCCATCAGATTCTCGAGATCCTGCGGCACCGCTTCGGGGCGCGGCTGTTCGACGCGACCGGCGGCAGCGGACGCGTGCAGCTGCTGACCGACGGCCGCGACATCTACGCGCGGACGGATCGCGGAGAATTCTTCAACCTGCTGCACCAGCCGACGCAGCCGCTGCTCGTGGTCGGGGACGAAGGGTTGTTGAAGGAGCTGAGCTCGTCGCTGCGTCCGCGCAAACGCGGGACGCGGACTACCGGATCGGGAAAATCTCTTCGAGGTCGTCGGCGGGACGCGGAATGACATGGACGCCGACCAGCTCGCCGACGCGGCGGGCGGCGGCGGCGCCGGCATCTGTTGCGGCCTTGACCGATCCGACGTCGCCGCGAACGATGGCGGTGACCAGGCCCGCATCGACCTTCTGCCAGCCGACGAACACGACGTTCGCCGTCTTGCACATCGCGTCGGCGGCTTCAACCATGCCGACCAGCCCGCGCGTCTCGACCATGCCGAGCGCGTCGCCGACCTCGCGCTTCTGTTTGTCTGCGGGCTTTTCTCCGGCCATGCGCCGACTATTCTACGCGAACAGCCCGGGAAATCGCGCGGCGCTCGTCTGATAGCCGGGGAAGATCGGCGAGGCGTCGGCCACGCCGAGATGGCGGGTGACGATTTCACCGAACACGTCGCGGAAGTCGGTCGTGACGGCGAGGTCGCGTCCCTCGTAGCGCCGCTCGACCGACAGGCCCGGCCAGCGCCCGTAGACCGTGCCGCCGCGGACGCCGCCGCCAATCGCGATCATCGCGTTGCCGTGTCCGTGATCGGTGCCGCGGTTGCCGTTCTCGTTCACCGCGCGTCCGAACTCCGACATCGTCAGCACCACGACATCGGCCATGCGATCGCCGAGGTCGGTGACGAGCGCCGCAATGGCACGACCGAAGTCGTCGAGACGATTCGCGAGCTGGCCCTGCGACGGTCCCTGGTTCACGTGAGTGTCCCAGCCGCCGACGTCCGCGAACGCGACTTCGAGACCGACGTCGGCCTTGACGAGCTGGGCGATCTGCTTGAGGGCCTGGCCGAACGGCGACCGCGGGTACTCGGCGCCGTGCTCCGGCTGATACTGCGCCGGGTCGGCGGTCTTCAGCATTTTCATCGCGTCGAAGGCGTCGCGTCCGGTGCCGCCGAGCACGCGATCGCGCGCGTCCGCATAGAGCGATTCGAACGTCGCCCCGACGGCGGGCATCTGGGCGCCGCCGCGAATGGCGAACTGAGAGAGAGCGCGCATCGCCAGCGCGGGCGCCTGGCCCTGCAGCACCCGCGGCAGCTGCGCGGTGAGCGACACCGCTCGAAACGGCGTCTCGGCTTCACGATGTCGCGCATGCAGATAGCGATTCAACCAGCCGTCGGAGGTGCTCTTCACGCCGGGCGTCGCGGTCTCCATGTAGTCCTGTGCGTCGAAGTGCGACCTGGTCGCGTCGGGCGATCCGCACGCATGCACGATCGCGAGCGAGTGCTCGTCCCAGAATCGCTTCAGCGTCGCGAGTCGAGGGTTGAACCCGAAGAAGCCGTCGAGATCCACGGCGGCGTCGGCGCTCGCGCCCGGACGCGCGATCGCGATGCTCGGCCGGGAGCGGTAGTACTCAGCGTCGCCGAAGGGCACGACGACGCTCAAGCCGTCAACGGCGCCGCGCTGAAAGATCGCGATGAGCTGCTTCGCGCGGCCGCTCCGTCCCTGCGCGTACGCCGTCCGCTGCAGGAACGAGGGCGCGAACCCCATGCTGACGAGCGCGAACGCGCCGTTCTTCAGAAAAATGCGTCGTGACATCATGGCTGCGATTCCTCTGCGTCCTGCGGGGTGGAGAGCTTATCGCCTCTGAAACTCTGGCCGTCCGAGCGCGATCCCATCCGGCTCGGCCTTCGAGACGGCCACGCCGCGCAGTTTGTTGCCGGCCAGCGCAAGCCCGAAGCTCACGCGCCCGACGAGTGCGCCTGTGTTGACCCATGCGTCGGCCGTGTCCTTGTAGCCGGTGGGCGGCTGGCATTGATAGAGCGGCTCGCCGAGGTCCGCGATCTGGCGCACGAGCGGCCGCGCGTCGCGAATCTCCGCGCCGGTCGCGCGCAGCGCGCTGACGACGAACTCGAAGGGCGTTTTGATCTTCTGGTGATACACCTCGGGCGAGAGAAACTCCGGCGACGTGAGGATCGTCCGCATCACCTCACGCAGGTCGCCATTGCTCTGAAGAAACCGCGCCGTGACGCGATCGACGAGCGCCGGTGGAGGCGTGTCGCTGACGAAGTGCCGTACCAGCGCCGTGGCGATGAAGTGCGCCGTCGATGGGTGACGCGAGAGAATGTCCAGCACCTCCTCACCGTCGTGCTCGCCGCCGCCAGGCTTGATGACATGTCCCAGCACGACCTTCTGCCCATCGTCGTGCAGCCGCGGCTCGAACCTGAAGCCGCCGCCCTGACGTGGACGGTCGATGGTCCAGCCCGTGAACGCACGCGCGACTTCGGTGACGTCCTTCTGCGTGTACCCGCCGTCAACGCCAAGCGTGTGCAGCTCCATCAGCTCGCGTCCGTAGTTCTCGTTCAGTCCTTTCGGCAGGTTCGGGTTCTCGCGCGCGACGGCCGCCAGCGGAGGCTGAATCATC
>CAZOIK010000060.1:0-7756 GCA_964579765.1 uncultured Bifidobacteriaceae bacterium | reverse complement strand
GTGTCGTTCAACGCGCGCGCCGATCTCGTGCGCTGCCTGCAGTCGCTGCACGACGCGCCGCCGTCGGCCTCGCACGAGATCGTCGTCGTGGACAACGCCTCGACCGACGGCAGCGCCGACGCCGCGCGCGCGTGGCCGGATGTGCGCGTCGTCGAGACGGGCGAGAACCTCGGGTTCGCGCGCGGGAACAACGTCGGCATCCGCGCCAGCCGCGGCGCGCGCCTGCTCCTGCTCAACAGCGACACCCTCGTGCCGCCCGGCGCGATCGACACGCTGATGGCGGCGCTCGACGCGCATCCCGACGTCGCCGTGGTCGGGCCGCGGCTGGTGGACGCAGACGGCCGCGCCGAGCTGTCGTTCGGACGCATGGTCGGTCCGCTGGCGCAAATGCAGCAGAAGCGCGCACAGCACGGCGACGTCGATGCGTTGACGCGAGCGGAACGCTTTCCCGACTGGGTGACCGGCGCCTGCCTGCTCGTGCGGCGCGCCGACGCCGAGGCCGTCGGCCTGCTCGACGAGCGGTACTTCATGTACCTGGAAGACGTGGAGTTCTGCGCGGCGATCCGCGCCCGCGGGCGGCGGATTCTCTTCACGCCCGCGGCGCAGGTCACGCACGTGCGCGGCCGTTCCGCCCCGACCCGCGGGGCGTCGAAGGCGCTCTATCACCGCAGCCTGCTGACGTTTTACCGGAAACATCACCCGCTTTGGGCGCCGCTCCTCTCCCTGTATCTGCGACTCCGTCGAGCCGATACGTAGTCCGTGGACACCCCACGGGCCCAGACGATCAGCTGGAACTGCCCGCAGTGCGGGCGGCGTGTGCCCACCCGCATCACGGCCTGCCGGTGCGGGTTTACGCGCGAAGACGCGCCGGCGACATCGGCGCCGTCCGCTCCCCCGCCGGCTGCCGCGGCGGCACCGGCTCCCCGGTCTGAGGCTCTGAGCGGCGTGGGCGCCGCCCTGCGCGTGTCGCTCGCGCTCATCGTGTGCGCGGGCATCGGCGTGGGCTGGTACCGTTGGAACGCGACGCACCAGCCGCCGCCCCGACTCGCGCGGCAACGCGCACGTGCTGCGGCGCCGGCGGCACCACGTCAACCAACCGCCGCGCCCGCCGGCGACGTGAACGAGGCCGAGCAGACGGCGGAACACGCGCTCGCGGCCGCGGTCGCGGCAGCCGCCTCGGCGTCCGCCGCCGTGCCGGCGCAGCCGCGCGACCTCTCCGGCGCGCCGCAACCGCTCGCCGCGTCGGCGACGCTGCCGCTCGAAGATCTCGTCGCGCGCGTCGCGCCGGCGGTCGTGCTGATCGAAAGCTCGGGCGGACGCGGCAGCGGCTTCTTCGTCCAGCCCGACACCATCGTCACCAACGCGCACGTGGCCGGCAACGACGTCTCGGTGAAGGTGCATCGCGCGTCGGGCGACGTGGTGCCGGCGCGCGTCGAGGCGGAAGCCGCGGATCTCGACCTCGCCGTGCTGAAGCTCCCGTCGGCCATCGCCACCCAGCCGGTGCTGCCGCTCGGCGACGTCGCGCACGTCCGCACGGGCGAAGACGTGGTCGCGATTGGCTCGCCGCTCGGCGTGCTGCAGAACTCGGTCACGCGCGGCATCGTGAGCGCCGTGCGCCAGACCGGCGCCGTGACGCTGGTGCAGACCGACGCGGCCATCAACCCGGGCAACAGCGGAGGCCCGCTCCTCGATCGCAGCGGCGTCGTCGTCGGCGTCAACGCGATGGGCGCGCGCGGGGCGCAGGGCATCTCGTTCGCCATCGCCGTCGATCACGTGCGCGAGCTGCTGGCGGGCCACCACGTGGCGACGACCTCGACGACGCCGATTACGTCGCTGAACGAGTCGCTGACGTCGGGGCCGTCGGCGAGCGGCGTCTCCGACGCCGAGATCACGCGCACGCGCGCCACGCGCCAGTACGAGCAGGTGCTCGCGAGCCTCGCGCGGCGGGCCAACCAGCTCGACGACTACTGGCGGCGGTTCAAGGAACAGTGCTACGAAGGGCGCGTGGCCGGCAACTTCGACCGCGAGTGGTTCGCGTTCTTCGAGCCGCGGCTGATGCAGGGCGCCGTGTCGCCGGGCTGCGGCGCCTCGTTCACCGACGCAAAGAACGAGGCGTTCACCATCAAGAACACCGTCGAAGCCGCGGACGAAGCCGCGCGCCAGGCCGACGTCTACCCCGGGACGCGCCGCGACCTGCGGCGCAAGTACAAGCTCGATTACGCGGGGTGGGATCGGTAGGCCCCGGTCTCGCGTCTATCCAACCAGCAGCCGCGCGTGGCGGCGTCCAGAATCACGAGCGTCGCCAACAGCATCAGCCTCTTGTGGCTCGGCGCGTCGCGGCGGTACACGACCGCCGCGCCGACCAGGATCGAGAACACCATGATGGCGATCGCCGCGAGCGACATCGCGACGTAGAAGAGATGCTCCGCTCTTCGGGACGCGCCAGTCGCCGGACGTTCGGCAATCACCTTGCAGTCCGCTGCCGCGGCATGTTACCTCATCGGCGACAGCGCTGGAGCGCACGCGACCTTCCCCCTGCTCGGGCGGCGCCGCAGGAGAACGGCGGCAGGCGCCTCACGGCTCGCACCACGTGCCCGGCGGATCCCGTCATGTTCCCGCCGCTCCCTGGAGGGTGTCGCTCCGAGGTCAGCAGGGCGAGATCCGTTGCGGCGCGGTGCCGGGCACTTGCGTGCACGGAACCGGTCGATCGCGGCGCCCGACCAGCGGACCCTGGCACGCAACCGCGCGACCCCGCTGGCGTTCCGGCCAATCCAAGTTGCGTTCGGGCCGATTCCGGCGGCCGTCGGGCGGATCCAGGTGGCGTTCGGCCGGATCCCGGTGGCGTTCGGCGCGATCCCGGCGGCGTTCGACCGGTTTCAGGTGGCGTCCGGGCCGATTCCAGCCGCGCTTCGGACGCGCGGACCTCAGATTCCGTGCAACCCGCCGGTCCCAGCCATCCTGCCCATCGCGGCTTGATATCATCGCAGGCGAGTGCGCATCGGCATCGACGCCCGCAAGCTGCACGACTTCGGCATCGGCACCTACATCCGCAACCTGCTCCGCGAGCTCGCGGCGATGGATCACGACACGGAATACGTGGTCGTCAGCCGCCCGGATGACGCGGCCGCCGTGTGCGCGCTCGGCAGGAACTTCCGCCCGGTGCCCTCGACGGCCGGCAATTACTCCTTTGCGGAACAGCTCGCCATTCCGCAGGCGCTCAGGCGCGAGCGGGTGGACCTGTTTCACGCGCCGCACTACGTCCTGCCGCCGCTCGTCGCGTGTCCGTCGGTCGTGACGATTCACGACTGCATCCACCTGATGTTCCCGCAGTATCTCCCCAACCGCTGGGCGCTGGCGTACGCGCGGACGTCGATCTCGCTCGCCGCCAAGCGCGCGACGCGAGTGCTGACGGTGTCGGAGAGCTCCAAGCGCGACATCCAGCGGTTCGTGGACATCCCGCCCGGCAAGATCGACGTCATCTACAACTCGTTCGACCCGCGGTTCGGCGCCGAGCCGAACGAGGAGACGATCGATCGCGTGCGCGAGCGCTATCAGCTCCACAGCGACTTCGTGCTCTACGCGGGCAACGTCAAGCCGCACAAGAACCTCGAACGCCTCATCGAAGCCTTCCACATCGTCCGCAACCGCGGGCTCGACGAGCTGAAGCTGATTCTGATCGGCGACGACCTCTCGAAGTACACCGCCCTTCGGCGCGCCGTGCACCGGCACCAGCTCCACAACTTCGTGCGCTTCCTCGGCTACGTCCCGGAGGACACGCTCGCCGTCATGTATCGCCTCGCCGGCGTGTTCGTGTTCCCGTCGCTCTATGAAGGCTTCGGCCTGCCGCCGCTCGAGGCGATGGCGAGCGGCACGCCGGTCGTGACGTCGAACGTGTCGTCGCTGCCCGAGGTCGCCGGCGACGCGGCCGTGCTCGTCGATCCGTACAGCGCCGAGGCGATTGCCGACGGCATGCACCGCGTGCTCACCGACCAGGCCCTGCGGAACGACCTGCGGCGCCGCGGGCCGCAGCACGCCAGCCAGTTCTCGTGGCAGTCGTCGGTCCGACGCGTGCGCGAGATCTACGGCCAGGTCCTGCCGTGAAGCTGGCCATCGTCCACGACTGGCTGACGGGGATGCGCGGCGGCGAGAAGGTCCTCGACGCCATCTGCGCGCGGTTTCCGGACGCCGACCTGTTCACGCTGCTGCACGTGCCCGGCGCGTGCTCACCCGCGATCGAGCGGATGCGCACGCACACGTCGTTCGTGCAGCACCTGCCGTTCGCGCCGCGTCTGTACCGCGCCTATCTGCCGCTCTTCCCGTCGGCCGTCGAGCAGTTCGACCTCGACCGCTTCGACGTCGTCCTCTCGATCAGCCACTGCGCGGTGAAGTCCGTGATCCGATCGGCCAACGCGCGGCACCTCTGCTACTGCCTGACGCCGATGCGGTACGCGTGGGATCAGTTCGACGCCTATTTCGGCCCCGAACGGGCCGGCGTGGCGGGCAGCGCGGTGATGCGGCAGGCCATGCGCTGGATGGCGCGCTGGGATCGCGGCACGGCAGACCGTCCTGACCGCTATGTCGCTATCTCTCATTATGTTGCGGGCAGGATCCGCCGATACTATAATCGAGACGCGACAGTGGTTTATCCGCCCGTCGATACCCGCTTCTTCACCCCCGCGACCACCACCAACGGCACACCTTACGCGCTCGTCGTCTCGGCGCTCGTGCCGTACAAGCGCATCGACGTCGCCATCGAGGCCGCGCGGCTCGCCGGCATCCCGCTGACGGTCGTCGGCGACGGCCCCGATCGCGCCCGGCTCGAGCGCGCGGCGGGCGCGCACACCACGTTCGTCGGACGCAAGAAAGACGACGAGATTCGCGAGCTCTATCGCCACGCCGCCGTCACGCTGCTGCCCGGCGAAGAAGACTTCGGCATCGTCCCCGTCGAGGCGCAGGCGTGCGGCTGTCCGGTCGTCGCGCTGGCGCGCGGCGGCGCCACCGAGACGGTGGTCAACGGCGAGACCGGCGTGCTGGTCGAAGACGCGTCGGCGGCGGCGTTCGCCGACGGCATCGCGCGGGCGCTCGCGACGCGGTTCGACACGGCGGCGATCCGGCGTCAGGCCGAACGCTTCAGCCGCGAGCGGTTCGTTGACGAGATCGGCCGCGAGCTCGAATCGGTGGCCGGCTGATGCTGCGCCGCTACAACCGGCTCCTCACGGCGTTCTACATCAGCGCGGACGCGCTGCTCGGCCTGTCGGCGTTCATCATCGCCTACACGATCCGGTTTCACACGGGCCTGATTCCGATCACGAAGGGCGTGCCGCCGCTGCGGCAGTACGTCAACCTGCTGCCGTTCGTCGTGGTGCTCGTGCCGCTCGGGTTCCACCTGCAGAATCTCTATCGCCTGCGCCGCGGGCGATCGTGGGTGGACGACTTCTTCGCCGTTCTCGTCGGGACGATCCTCGCCGTCGTGTTCGGCGTCATCGTCACGCTCTATGTGCAGACCTATATCGCGCCCAACGACAAAGGCGCGTACGAGGTGTCACAGGCGGTGTGGGGGCTGTTCATCGTCCTCAATGTCGCGCTGACCTTCAGCCTGCGGCAAGTCATGCGCGAGGTGTTCGAGCGCCGCTGGCGATCGGGCCTCGGGCTGCGGCGGATTCTCATCGCCGGGTCTGGCGAGCTCGGCCGTATCGTGGCCGACAAGATCCTCGAGCACCGCGAGCTCGGGTATCAGATCGTCGGCTTCGTGGACGATCGCCCCGGCGACCATCTGGGCTACCGCGGCCTGCCGCTGCTCGGCACCATCGAGGAGACGACCGACATCGCCGCCCGGGAGCAGGTGGATCATCTGTACGTCGCCCTGCCGCCCGAGCAGCACCTGAAGATGATCGACCTCCTCGACGCGACGACGCGCGAGTGCCTGGACGTGAAGGTGGTGCCCGACCTGCTGCAGGTGATTGCCCTCAAGGCGCGCCTGTGGGATCTGGACGGCATCCCCGTCATCGACGTCAACGACATCCCGCTCCAGGGCCTCAACTCGGTCGTCAAGCGGGTGCTCGACATCGCCATCTCGGCGACGGCATTGATCGTGCTGGCGGTTCCGCTGGTGCTTATCGGGCTGCTGGTCCGGCTGACGTCCAAGGGCCCGGCGCTCTTCAGACAAGAGCGCATGGGGCTCGACGGCCGGCCGTTCACGATCGTGAAGTTCCGGTCGATGGTCCACGAGGCGGAGCGCGAGACCGGGCCGGTGTGGACGCGCGAGAACGACGCGCGCGTGACCGCGCTCGGCCGGTTCCTGCGCAAGTCGAACCTCGACGAACTGCCCCAGTTGTGGAACGTGTTCCGCGGCGACATGTCGATTGTCGGCCCGCGCCCCGAGCGCCCGCACTTCGTCGAGCAGTTCAAGCACCGCATCCCGCAGTACATGCTGCGCCACAAGGTGAAGGCGGGCATGACCGGCTGGGCGCAGGTGAACGGCTGGCGCGGCAACACGGCCCTCGACAAGCGCATCGAGTACGACCTCTATTACATCGAGAACTGGTCGGTGCGGCTCGATCTCAAGATCATCTGGCTGACGATCGTCAAAGGCTTCTTTCACAAACATGCCTACTGAGCGCCGCGTGGTCATCACCGGGGCGGCCGGCTTCATCGGCTCGCACCTCGCCGAAACGCTCCTCGATCGCGGCTATTCCGTCGTCGGGGTGGACAACTTCATCACGGGCGACCGCGGCAACGTGCAGCACCTGGCCGACCGCGACTTCGAGCTGATCGACCACAACGTCACGAAGCCGTTCTTTGTCTCCGGTCCGGTAGACTTCGTTCTCCATTTCGCGAGCCCGGCGAGCCCGATCGACTACGCGGAGCTGCCCATTCCGACGCTCAAGGTCGGCGCGCTCGGCACGCACAACGCGCTCGGCCTGGCGAAGGCCAAGGGCGCGGCGTTCCTGCTGGCGTCAACGTCGGAGGTCTACGGCGATCCGCTGGAGCATCCGCAGAAGGAAACGTACTGGGGCAACGTCAACCCGGTCGGGCCGCGCGCGGTCTACGACGAGGCGACGCGCTCCGCCGAGGCGATGACGTTCGCGTACCACAACTACCATCACGTGGACACGAAGATCGTCCGCATCTTCAACACGTACGGGCCGCGGATGCGCGTCAACGACGGCCGCGCCGTGCCCGCGTTCGCCAGCCAGGCGCTGCGCAACGAGGACGTGACGATCTTCGGCGACGGCAGCCAGACGCGCAGCTTCACCTACGTCAGCGATCTGGTCGACGGGATCATCCGGCTGATGCTGTCGGCGGAGCACGGGCCGATCAACATCGGCAACCCGCGCGAGATGACCATCAAGGAGATCGCGCAGACGATCATCCGCATGACCGGGTCGAAGAGCCGCCTGATCAACAAGCCGCTGCCGAAGGACGACCCGAAGCAGCGCAAGCCCGACATCACCCTCGCGCGCACCCTGCTCGGCTGGGAGCCGAAGGTCCCGCTCGAAGAGGGCCTCGTCACCACGCTCGACTACTTCCGGACGAAGGTCGCGCAGATGGATCGCGTCGTTTCCTGAGCGGGTGATTCGGCGATCTGAAACGCCCATTCGATCAACCGATTGGCGCCCGGGGCCGGGCAGCCGCACGGCGGTGCGTCGCCGCGGCCCGGCGAGGGCTGCGGCGGCCGGTCTCGCTCGCTGCGATCCGGACACGCCGCGCCGGAACTGCCGCCCGCAGGTCCGTACCCTGCCGCTGCCGCGGCGCG
>CAZOIK010000059.1:0-13660 GCA_964579765.1 uncultured Bifidobacteriaceae bacterium | reverse complement strand
CACGATTCCGCCAAATCCTGATCCCGCGACGCGACTGCTGACAGCAACCATTGCCGGTCAGACATTCAACGTCACTCAGGGCGGAGCGGCCTGCACGACGTCGCTCGACTCGTTGTCGGCATCGCTGTCATCGGCCGGCGGCGGGGGAACCGTGGGCGTGACGACGCCGTCCGGTTGCGGTTATTCGACCGTACTCGGACCAGGCTGGATCCACGTCACTTCTGGAGCGTCCGGGTCAGCATCCGGCACGTTGCTCTACAGCGTCGATGCCAACTCGACGACCGTCGGACGGTCCGGCTCGATTGTCATCGGCGGACAAGCCTTCCAGATCACGCAGGAACCGCTCGCCTGCAGCGCGACGCTGGACACGAGCGGCCTCGGCAGCCCGTACGGGGTCGCGGGTGGCAGCGGCGCTATTGGGATCACCACCAACGGCCCGAACTGCTCATGGACGGCGTCGAGCGACAACGGGTGGCTGTCGGTCAGTCCGCCATCCGGCACCGGCAATGCGACGCTCGTCGTGGGTGTCGGTTCGAATGCAGGTTCGCTGACCGGAAGAACTGGGGCGCTCACGGTTGCCGGTCAGACGGTCGGCGTCAGTCAGGGCGGCACGGTCTGCAACTACTCGCTGCAGTCGTCGATCGGCACCGCGCCCGCGGGCGGAGGCGCGGGATCGGTGGGCGTGATTGCCCCTGCCGCCTGCACGTGGGCGGCGGTTTCGAACGACCCATCCTGGCTCTCGATTTCTTCGTCAGGAACCGCAGGGTCGAGCGACGTCAACTTCGTCGCGCAGGCCAACACGGCTGCGACGCCGCGCTCTGGAACTCTGACCGTTGCCGGGTTGATCTATACGGTCAATCAGGGACCGGCGCCGTGCGCGTATACGCTGACCTCCGGCGGAATCACGGTCGGGGCGAGCGGCGGATCCGACTCGTTCGGCTTCTCGACGACGACGTCGGGTTGCTCGCCGGCGGTACAGAGCTTTGCCAGCTGGCTGCATGCGAGTTCGCCACCGCTCGTCGGGACATCGGGAACCGTCTCGTGGACGGCAGACGCGAATCCATCGGGCGCCAACCGCGTCGGCGTCATCCAGGTTGGCACCCAGACGTTCGTGGTCACGCAGCTTGGCGCGGCCTGTGCGTTCAGCCTGAACGCGTACGGGGCGTACTTCAGCGCTGCGGGCTTGACGGGGAACTACTTCCTCGGTTCGCCGTCGGGCCTCGGCTGCACTCCCACCGTGAGTGTCGATCTGCCGAGCATCGTCATGCTCGGCGCGCTGAGTGGGCCGGTGAGCGACGTCTTCACACAGGGCTACGACGTGTTGCCATTCGTGAACGTCGGACCGGCGGTCTATCGGCGGGCGAAGATCACGTTCGGCGGCCAGATCTTCATCGTCAAACAGAGCTCATGGTGACCGCAATGAGCAAGATGACTCGCACTCAGAAGGGCACCATGCGCAACACCATCTTGACCTCGGGACGAGCGCTGCTCGTCGCGCTTTGCTCGTTGACGCCGCTCAACGCAGTCGCCGCGACGCGTGGGCCTGATGCCGGTGGCTACACCGCGACGGATGGCACCGTTTACAGCTTTGTCGACATCGCGGGAGCGAATGGCGCCGCGAGCATCCTCGCCGGGACAGACGACGGCATGGCCGTGCTGGCGCTGCCGTTTGCCTTCGGCTTCTACGGCGTCAACTACACCCAGGTGTGCGTCAGCTCGAATGGCGCGCTGTATTTCATCGCCTCGGCGGCCGCTTGCAATGGCTTCACCGACTTTGCGAACACAGACCTGACGTCCACGACCGTCCCGGGCGATCTGGCGGCGGCGCTGCCGTACTGGTCGGACCTGTCGTTCCAGGTCTCCGGTGCAGGCGCTGTTTACTACCAGACGATTGGCGCGGCGGGCTCTCGACGCTTTGTCATTCAGTGGGAAAGGGCGTTTCCGCAGGATTCGTCCAATCCGGTGACCTTCCAAATCGTCCTGTCTGAAGGAAGCGGGCAGATCCTCTTCCAGTACAAACAGGCCGATCTGGGAAGCAGTGCGTCAAGCCGTGGAGGTCAGGCCACGGTCGGCATTCGCAACGCCGGAGCACCGCCGAATCAGCAGGACATCGGGTGGAGCTTCAACGCGCCGGTGATCGCCAACGAGTCTGCGATTATGTTCTCGCGCGCGACGAGCCAGATGCCGGTCATCACCGTGACCGGCGGAACGTTTCCGTACGACGGAAATCCGCATCCGGCTGTTGCCACCGCCAGCGGTCCGGGCGGCGGCGCCGTCGCAGGCTCGTTCGCGTACAGTTACGCGCCTGGAGGCGGCACAGCGCCCGTCAACGCCGGAACGTACTCGGTGCTGGCGACATTCACCAGTAGCGATCCCGGGTTCACCAACGCGACCGGCACGGCCACGATCATCATCAATAAGACAACGCCGACGATTACGTGGGCAAATCCTGCGCCGATTGACGAAGGCACTCCGCTCGGCGCCACGCAGCTCGATGCGACGGTCAATGCGCCGGGCTCGCTCGTCTACAATCCGCCCGCCGGCACCATATTGAACGACGGCGTGGCCACGCTCATGGTGACGTTTACGCCCAGCGACCCGGTGAACTACGACGCGGCGACGAAGTCAGTGTCGCTGACCGTCCGGCCGACGGCGGGAGTGATGAACGGCGTCGGCCGCGTCGATGCCTCGGGCATCAGCTACAAATTCGCGTTCCACGTGCAGGAGAAGGTGAATGGGGCTGAGCGGGGAAGCATCGCGCTCGAAGTCGATCGGACCAGCGGCAACATCCGTAATCGTCACATCGGCACGTTTACGTCAACCAACGTCGATCCGATCGTCTTTTCAGACAATCCTGCGTTCCGCCCGGGTGTCTTCCCGAGGCCGACCGTTGACACGGCAACGATGAGCGGTACGGGGCGATGGAACGGCGTGCCTGGCTACAAGTTCACAGCCGAAGCCATCGACGCCGGTGAACCTGGCGCGGGCCGCGACCGTTTCACGATGACGATACGAAGCCCGCAGGGAGCGGTCGTGGCCACGGTCAGCGGAGTAATTGACGCGGGGAACATACAATCGAGCCGTCTGGGCCGTTGAAGCGCGTTCGACAACGTGCAACGACGATGATCGACGCAGACGCCACTCGATCATCGTCACTCAGCGTTGCAGAATGTCGCAGCCGCGAAGGGCATCGCGATCGCGTCGGCGCAGTAGGGCGGAAGAGGACGCGGAGTCTGATGCGCGCATGCGCTGCCGCGGTTGCACTGCTCGTGCTCTGGTCGGCATTCCCGGCCGCACAAACAAAGCTGCCTGATATCGTCCTGCGCGCCAGCGCGCACGTGGACGAATTCCTGATCCGGTTCTCGAGCGTCGTCGCCGAGGAAGCGTACCCCCGTTGTTAGTGTGCAGGTCCGCGCCTTATCGATCGCGCGGGTTTCTCTTAATGCGCCACCCGAACGCCAGAAGAGGTCACAGCAGGAACGGGATGACCCACGATCGGACGCGCGCGCGGTAGCGTGGGTACGCCTCGGGGAAGTGCTTCATGAGCAGGCGCTCTTCGGTCCGCGCTTTGACGGCCAGGCCCACGATCACGATCCCAAGCAGGAGGACGCCAGCCTTCGCGCCCCAGAACAGCACCGCGCCGAGAACCATCAGCAGCACGCCCGTGTAGATCGGATGGCGCACGTGTCCGTACGGGCCGCGATCGACGAGCTCGTGCTGATCCTTGAGCACGATCGCGCCGCTCCAGTTCCGGCCGATTGTGGCTCGCGCCCACAACGCGATCGACAGCCCTGCGAACGTCACGACGGCCGCGACGATCGCAAGACCTGAGGTGGTGTGCCATAGCCTCGCGGACGTCGGCGATCGCCACCCACCGTGTGTGCCGGCCAGTAGGATCGCGACGATCAGCGCGATCCACATCCATCGGAACCAGCGGCCGGAGCGCTCGACTGCACGCTTCGCGAACCAGGCGGCGATGAACCAGACCACGACGAACACGATCCAGCACGCCGCGATGACAGTTCCCGCGAGCTGCAGCATTGGCGCGCCCGGACCGGAAAGATCGGCGGCCCTGAAAGGGCCGCCCCACGAACACGGGGATCCGGTGATCGCAGCGTGCTGCAATCACCAGATCACCGAATCACTAGATCACGAGACGATTCGATTCACCTCGCTCAGTGGCGGATCTGCGAAGTCGCCTCGCCGAGGTCGGGCACGTCGCAGTTGCCGCGCTCGTGGACGAGGCCCGCGTCGGGACGCGTGCTCATGTGGACGATGCGCGTCGGGATCACGTACGGCTCGACGAGCACGTCCGGATCTTCGACCGTCACGTCGTAGTAGATCACGTCGCCCTGGCGGCGGAACTTCTCGATGACGTGCATGTTCTCGGAGTGGAAGAAGCCGCCGCGGCCGAGCCACGTGGTGTCCACGAACGACACGGAATCGACGACGAGCGTGTCGCCCTTCCACGTGCCGATGCCGTAGCCGAAGTACGTGGTCTCGACTTCCTTCTTCGGATCGTGCGGACGGCCGTCGGTCGGGATGATGCGGTACTCGCCGTATCCGCCGCCCGCGTCGCCGCCGAAGTAGATGAACGTGACGTCCTTGTCCGACTGGTAGATGCGCCGTGGCGGACCCTCGCGCGGGATGCCGAGCGGCTGGCAGGTCATGACCGGATCGTACTTGTTCGTCCACATGTCGAGCTGCTGCACCTTGTCCCAGTACTCCGGCTTGTAGAGCGGACGGCCGAGGTTGCCGAAGCGTGACGGCGAGTAGAGCTCGAAGTCGAATGTCTGGTTGTCCTGCCGGTTGATGTCGGCCGGCTGCGTGGGACCGCGGCGGCGCCCGCCGCCCGTCATGTAGTTGCCGATCCAGTCGCTGTACGCGTAGTTGCCCGTGAGATCGGGATGGCCGTCGCGCATCGGCGTCGGCTTCGACTTGTCCACCGGCGGCTCGGTCCGCGCGAACACTTCCTTCGGAAGCTCGCTCGTCGGGTGCATCGCCGCCTTCACGCTCGGCGGCACCGGCGCGACGACATACACGTTGCCGGTCTCGGTCTGATCCGTCGTCAGGCTGCGGACGACCGCGCCGTTCTTCTTCTCGGTCAGCGTGCCGGCGTAGTACACCTGGATGCGGTTGAGCGGGTTGTTCCAGTCCTTGTAGTTGCCGTAGTCGAACTCGGTCGTCGTCGATCCCTGCTTGACGACGACGCGTTCGGTCATGAACTTGTCGTCGAGCGTCGCGGTGGCGATGGCGCCGGGGACTTCCGGAATCGGGAACGTCACGACCGGCTTGCCCGATTCCCACGACACCGACGTATTGCGCACTTTCATCGCGCCGTCCGCGAACAGCGTGCCCGGGTTCGCGCCCAGCCACAACGTCTCCGTCGTCCCCATCACCGCAGCCTTCGGCGCGCCCTGCGGGCTGGCCCAGAGACGGATGAGCCGCTCCTGGACCGCGGCCGGCATCGCCGTCGCCTTGCCCTTCGCGCCGCCGATCTCGGCGCCGGGCATGTCTTCGTTCCACGCGTACAGACCGCTGACCACTTCGATGTTCGAATAGCTCTGTCCGTTGGCCTTCGTGCAGGTGTAGTTGACGCGCTGGCTGAAGCTCTGGTAGTTCGTGCTCGCGCGATACTTCGTCAGCGTGCACGGCTGTCCGTCCACCTGGATCGTGCCCTTGCCCTGATATTCGAGCGAGGCGACCATGTCGCGTTCGTCGTGGCCCTTCAGCATCTCCAGGCCCCACATCCACCGGAAGAGCACGGACTTCAGGTCCTTGGCGTCGGGCGCCGGCGTATACGGCTCGGGAACGCGCCCGCGAGGCGCCTGCGCGCCGGCCGTCAACGGCAGAGCGAGCGCGAGGACGGCGCCGAGCGCGATCGTCGTCCACGTGGTTTTTCGAACATCCATGATGGTCCTCCGCATTCGGGTGCAGCATGCCCGTCCGGCACACCGAGGTCAAGGCCATTGTTGGTATAGTCGGCCCGAACGCCGTGCCAGCGAGCAGGAGGAATTTTATGCGATTGGTGCTGTCGGCTGCAGCGGTGGCCCTGGCCGCCGTCACTCTCGTCGCGGCGTCCTCGTTCTCCCCGGCCGGGCTGAGCGCGCCGCCGGCGACCGGCTGGCCGACCAACGGTGGAAATCTCTCCAACCAGCGCTATTCGCCGCTGACGGCGATCAACCGCGCGAACGTCTCGCAGCTGAAGGGCGTCTGGCGCGCGCATCTGCGCGGCTCAGGCACCGCGCCGCAATATTCGGGCTTCGCCCAGCCGATCGTGGACAACGGCGTCGCGTACCTCAGCACGGGCGCAGACGACGTGTTCGCGCTGTCGGTCGAGAGCGGCGCCATCCTGTGGCAATACGACGCGCACCTCGATCCGAACCTCACCTCGGTCTGCTGCGGCTGGAACAACAAGGGCGTCGCGATCAGCGACGACAAGGTCTTTGTCGGCCAGCTCGACGGCCGTCTCGTGGCGCTCGATCGCGCGACGGGGAAGGTGGCGTGGTCGATTCAGGCGGAGCGCTGGCAGGACGGCTTCTCGATTACCGCGGCCCCTCTGTATATAGACGGAAAGCTGCTGGTCGGCTTCGCCGGCGGGGATCGCGGCACGCGCGGGCGGCTGAAGGCATACGACGCGAAGGACGGCCGCCTCCTCTGGACGTTCTACACGATTCCAGGACCGGGCGAGCCGGGCCACGACACGTGGCCGAAAAACAACGACGCGTGGAAGTACGGCGGCGCCGCGCTTTGGCAGACGCCGGCGGTCGATCCCGAGCTCGGCCTGGTCTATTTCTCAACCGGCAACGCCGGCCCCGACTACAACGGCGCGTTCCGCGCGGGCGACAACCTCTACGCGGCGTCGATGCTCGCCGTCGATCTCGCGACGGGAAAATACCGCTGGCACTTTCAGCAGGTGCACCACGACATCTGGGATTACGACGCCGTCAATCCGGTCGTGCTGATGGATGTTCGCCTCGACGGCCGGACACGCAAGGCGATCGCGGAAGTCGGCAAGACCGGGTTCGCGTACATCCTCGATCGCGAAACGGGGAAGCCGCTCGTCGGCATCGACGAGAAGCCGGTGCCGCAGGAACCGCGGCAGGCGACTGCGGCGACGCAACCGTTTCCGCGCGGGGAGGCCGTGGTGCCGCAGGCGATTGCCATCGCGCCCGAAGGCGCGACGCTCGTGAACGACGGCCGCATCTTCACGCCGTTCGTCGGCAAGAACGCGACGATCGTCGCGCCCGGCATCTGGGGTGGCGCGAGCTGGCCGCCGAGCGCGTACGATCCTGCGCAGCAGCGCCTGTTCGTCTGCGCGTCGTCGGTCATCAACGGCTACACCAGCGAGGACGCCCGGTCGTTCGAGGCGCCGAAGGCCGGCACGAGCTATCTCGGCGGCGCGACGACGTTCACGCGCGTGGCGCGGACGGGCATCGTCGCCGCGGTGGACGTGACGACGAACCGGCTCGCGTGGCGATATCAGTGGCCGGAGCAGTGCTACAGCGGGATGGTCGCGACGGCCGGCGGCCTGCTGTTCGTCGGCCGGAACGACGGACGCCTGACGGCGCTCGATTCGGCGGACGGACATCAGCTCTGGGAGTTTCAGACCGGCGCCGGCATGCACGCGCCGGTGAGCACGTTCGAGTACAAGGGCAAGCAGTATGTGCTCGCGTTCTCGGCCGGCAGCGCGCTGATCGGATCGGCGCGCGGCGACAGCGTCTGGCTGTTCGGTCTCGACGGCACGCTGCCGCCGGCGGCCGCGGGCACGCCAGTCTCTCGTAGTGTCCGGCTTCAGCCGGACGATCGCGAGGTCCGCCTGAAGGCGGATACTACGCTGGCGAACATCGCGGCGGGCCGCGCGCTCTTCAATCAGGCGTGCGTCGTCTGCCACGGCGAGGACGGCAAAGGCGGCCACGGCGGCGGCGCGCCGCTCGACCAGCTCACGGATCTTGCGGCCGTGATGCAGACGGTGACGGCGGGACGGAACGCGATGCCGCCGTTTGGCCGCTCGTTCACGCCGGAGCAGATTCGCGATGTCAGTGCCTACGTCGTCTCGACGCTGGCGGGGCGTCGCTGAATCGATTCATTTGGCGATTTGGTGATTTGGTGATCTGAATCTGGTGATCTGAATCTGGTGATTTGGATCTGGTGGTTGCCGCAGATCTGCAATCACCAAAGCACCAGATCACCCAATCACCAGATCGCCCAATGCCCCGATTCAGTTTCGTTCGATCATGTCGTAGATCACGAGTTTGCCGATCACGCCATTCGAGAAGGCGTAGTCGCGCACCTCGATCGACAGATCGGTGAGCGGGTGATTCTTCCAGAGGCGCTGGAAGTCGGCGAGGATGACCTGTTCGGCCGCGGCGTCGTATGGCGTCCAGTCGCCGCTCGAGGGGCGGCTCGGCCTGAGATGGATGTCGCGGAGATAGTCGAACGGCGCGGTGCGCGACTTGCCGCCCTGATGGTCGAAGCACGGCGAAATGAGATAGACGACCGGGCCCGACCCCGGAGGCGGGACGGCAGCCGGCGGCGGCACCGCCTGGCCGCAGATGGTTGTCGCCTGCTCGGGCCGACTGTCCATCGTCAGCGTGCGGAGCGCCTGCGCGTGCGCAGGCGCGGCGAAGGAGGCGACCGCGATGGACGCGAACAGCAGGAGTTTCATCGCTCGACCGTAGCACCGACGCGTACGACGCGCCAGAGATTTTGTCGTAAGCTCCTGCGATGCCGCATCTGCGCCTGTTTGTCCCCGAGGAGTGGCTGCGCGACGAGTTTCGGCACACCACCGGATTCGACGCGAAGCGGCTGCTCGATCATCTCGTGCAGACCGTCGCCGGCCTGCGCATGCCCGACCCGGCACCAGGCGCGCCCTCCGGCGACGTGCCGATGATCAACCTCAAGAATCTGAAGCATGCCATCGTGCCGCTCACGCACGCCCACGTCGCCGGCGACGAGCGGCAGCGCTTCCTGCACGTCACGCTGGCCGCGGGGAACGACACGCCGGGACGGACGGCCGACGTCCGCGTGCGCGCGGCGCAGACCCTCGGCGACGCCGTCGATCGGTTCGTGGGCGATCTGCCTGGACTGACCTCGGTCACCGTTCACGTGCAGGATATCGACCGGGACCGCGGGTATTCGACGACGGCCGAGCGGAAGACGCGCCGTCAGTCTGTTGGGTAGTGCAGACCTTCAGGTCCGCGAATCTGCTGTCCGCCGTCCGATCGCGTCGAGCTCGCGCTTGAGGGCGAGCTCGTCGAGCGCTTCGAGACGCAGACTGGTGAAGAGACCGATGCGCGCGGAGAGCTCGCGAAACGCGAGCGCGAAGGCCCGCGCTTTCTCGTCGTCCGTGCCTTCGACGGCGACGGGGTCGGCCACGCCCCAGTGCGCCGTCATCGGCTGGCCCGGCCAGATGGGACACATCTCCTGCGCGGCGCGATCGCAGACGGTGAAGACGAAGTGGAGCGGCGGCGCGTCCGGCGTCGCGAACTCATCCCAGCTCTTGCTGCGCGCATCGGCGATCGCCACGTGATTGCGCTCGAGCGTCGCGAGCGCGAGCGGATGTACGCGTCCGGTCGGATGACTGCCGGCGCTGAACGCGTGAAAACGTCCGCGGCCCAGGTGATTGAGCAGCGCCTCCGCCATGATGCTGCGGGCCGAGTTCCCGGTGCAGAGAAACAGGACGTTATAGGACGGCATGGGGCGATTCCTCTTCAATCGGTGACGGCGGCACCAGCCAGCGGCAGAGGAGCGTCGCGGCGGCGGCGCCGACCGTCTGTGCGACGAGAAACAGCGGCACGTCCGCCGGACGGATGCCCGTGAAGGTGTTCGTCGCGGCCCGCGCGAGCGTCACCGCCGGGTTCGCGAACGACGTGGACGACGTGAACCAGTACGCGCCCGTGATGTAGGCGCCGACCGCAAACGGCACCGCGTCGGCCCGCCGCCGCGAACAGCTCCAGATGACGGCGAGCAGCCCGAACGTCGCGACGGCCTCGCCAAGCGCCAGCGGCCATCCGGCGCGCGCGTGGGTCGATGCCGCATAGAGCGGCTCGCCGAACATCGCGTCGGCGACCGCGACGCCGACGAACGCGCCGCCCGTCTGCGCGGCGATGTACGACGCCGCACGCGTCCACGACAGCCCGCCCTGCGCGGCGTCCGCGATCGACACCGCCGGGTTGAAGTGCGCGCCCGAGACGGGCCCGAACGTGAGAATCAGCACGGCGAGCGCCGCGCCGGTCGCGAGCGAGTTCGCCAGGAGCGCGATGCCGGCGTTGCCGCCCGACAGGCGATCGCCCATGATGCCGGAACCGACCACGGCGACCAGCAGGAGCGCGGTGCCGATCGCTTCGGCGACGACGGCGCGCGAGTCGGCTATATGCGTGGACACAAATATAGACACGCTACGCGGCGCGCGTTATATTTGTCAAGGCACATATATGGAACACGACCTGCAGGCGCTCGACCGCGTGTTCAAGGCGCTCGCCGATCCGACGCGCATCCGCATCCTCGGCCTGCTGTCGGCGGGCGAGATCTGCGTCTGCCACATCCACGAGAGCCTGCGGCTGCCGCAGTCGCTCGTCTCGCGGCACCTAGCGTATCTGCGCCGCGCCGGGCTCGTCGAGTCGCGCAAGGAAGGGCTCTGGGTGCACTACCGGCTCGCGTCGCGCGGCGGCGGGCTGACGCGCACGCTGCTCGACGCCGTTTATCACTGCGTCGGCCACCTGACGACGACGGCGAAGGACGGGAAGCGGCTCGAGCGTCAGACCGGGTGCGGCACCGTGGCGCCGCCGGCGCCGTCGTTTCAGTGCTGCCAAACGCGCGCGGTCCATGACGACGCCATGTCGTGCGGACCTTCAGGTCCGCTAGAGCCAGCGGTCGCGCTCGAAGTCGGCGCGGAGGAGGTCGGCGTACGCGACCGCCGAGGCGAGCAGCGAGAAGCGACGTGACGCGAATGTGACACCGTCGGCCGACAGCCGCAGTTCCCACCGGTGATCGCCGTCGCGCGACACCTCCGCGTCGATGCGACGTCCGTCGCGGCTCATCGCCCACAGCGCCGTCCGCTGATCCTGTATGCCTACTGCAACCGCCCAGGACGAAGCGGTATCGTCGTCACCCATTCGAACATGTATTACGAGCGCGGGCCGCGGGAATTTACGCGCGCGCTGCCATGCTGCGATAACATGCCTCGTCATGACGAAATTCGCTCTTCTCGCGCTGACTACCGTCTTCATCGGCGCCTCGTCGCTCGCGGCCACGGCTCAGGTGCCGGCGCCGCACACGGCTGCGCCCATCCGGCCCAACGATCTTCCCGAGCACCTGCGGCCGACGGCCAAAGTCGAGAAGAACTACGTGCCGCCGCGCACCGCGTGGGGGGATCCGCAGATCGCGGGCGCCTATACGAACAGCGACGAGAGCGGCATCCCGTTCGAGCGGCCGGCCGAGTTCGCCGGACGCCGGCTGCAGGACATCTCGCGGCAGGAACTCGCCGACATCATCAAGAAACGGCAGGAGCAGACGGTCGAGCGCGCGCCGACGCTGAGCGCGTTTCCCGGCGCGACGAGCCCGCTCCACTGGTTCGAGTTCTATCAGGCCGCGAACAGCCGCGCCTGGCTCGTTTCCGATCCGCCGGACGGCCAGATTCCGGCGCTGACGCCGGAAGCGACGGCGCGCGTGGCGGCGCGAGCGCAGGCGAGGGCCGCGCACGGCCCGGCCGACTCGTGGGAAGACCGCAGCCTCTGGGATCGCTGCATCACGCGCGGACTGCCGGGGTCGATGCTGCCGACGCTCTACGGCAACTCATATGAGATCCATCAAGGCCCGGGCTACGTCGCCATCCGCTACGAGATGGTGAACGAGACGCGCATTGTGCCGCTCGACAACCGCCCGCACGTCAGCGGCAAGATCCGCGAGTACCTCGGCGACGCGCGCGGCCACTGGGACGGCGACACGCTCGTCGTCGAGACGACGAATTTCACGGACAAGACGGCCTATCGCGACTCGAGCGAGCACTTGACGATGACCGAGCGCTTCCGGCCGGTCGGGCCGAACACGCTCGAGTGGTCCGTCACCTTCGACGACCCGCACACGTGGGTGCGGCCGTGGACGTTCGGCATGAATCTCACGCGGGTGCCCGACAACCAGGGCCCCTTCGAGTACGCGTGCAACGAAGGCAACTACGGCCTGCGCGACATCCTGCTCGCCGCGCGCGCGGACGACGCGGCGGCGGCGAAGGAGAGCGGGCGCGTCATCGGCATGGTGCACTTCATCCACGCGACCGAGACGCTCGAGACCACGGTGGCGTTCTATCGGGACGTGTTCGGCTTCGAGGCGCCGATTCGCCCGTTCACGAACCCTGCGGTCGCCACGCTCAACAACGTCCCGGGCATCAAGCTGCGCGCGTCGCGGCCGGTGTTTCCGGACAAGTCGGCGTGGGAAATCACCGAGTTCACCAACGTCGCGCGCAAAGGCGGACAGGCGCGACCGAGCGACCCCGGCGCGATCGCGCTGATGATCCCCGTCCGCGACATCGACGTCGTGTACGCGGCGGCGAAGAAGGCCGGCGCGCCGATCCTGTCGCGATCGGGCATGCCGGAAAAGATTCAGACGCCGCACGGCCCGCAGCGCGCGCTCGTCATGCGCGATCCGGACGGGTATCTGGCGTGGGCGATCGAAGTGCCGGTATCCGAGGCAACGAGCCCGGGCCTCGTCCAGCCGGGCGTCTCGATGGTGGCCGCGGTCAAGGACCTGGACGCGACGGCCAGGTTCTATCGCGAGCTCGGCTTCGATCTGACCGGCAGCACGACGTTCACGCACGACACAGCGCTCACCGATCTGCTCGGGCTTCCCGCGAACAGCGAATTTCGCGCGCTGTCGGCGGCGATTCCAGGCACCACGGCGTCGCGCGTGTCGTTCTACGAGTGGAAGGGCGTGCCGCGCACGCCGTTCCATCTGAACGTCTACGACCCCGGCGCGGGCGGCTTCGTCCTGCGCGTGACGAACCTCGACGCGATCGTCGCGAAAGCCAAGGCGCAGGGCATGCGCGTCGTCTCGGAGGGCGGCGCTCCCGTCCAGTTCGGTCCGACGTCGCGCAACGTGTTCATCGTCGAGCTGAACGGGATGAACCTCGAGTTGACAGAGTCGTCCGCGCCGGCGGCGCCGACGCGCTGAACTGGATGCCACGGGGGCTGAAGGCTGCGCTACACCGCAAGAGAACCCGCGCATTGACAAGTCGAGCCGACGCACCTAGAGTGGCGAGCTGATGCGATCGCGCGTCGGTAATCGTCGGCTCGTGACAAGAGTCATCGTCTGGATGCTCGCCGCCGTCGTGTGCGCGAGCACCTCCGGCCTCGGCCACACGGGCTGGGACGATGCGGACGGCGATCCGATCGCGGTTCATCACGACCACAACGCGCACCGGTTCAAGAGCGGATCGCTGCCGGCCAGCGCGCCCGACCACTGTCTCTTCTGTCACTCCCTCCGCACCCTCGGCAACGGCCTCGTCGCAACCCACGCGATGGTCCCTGAGGGCGACGACGCCGCGGTCGCGCGCCCGGCCGTCACGGTGCTCGCCGGACGCCTGCTCGATCCGCGCGCTCCGTCTCGCGCACCACCCTCCGTCCTCCTCTAACGCGTTTCCCGAGTTCCTTGTAGTGCGGACCCT